>JADLBT010000144.1 GCA_020847555.1 Gemmataceae bacterium | reverse complement strand
CTGGAGTGACCAGGAGGAAGGGAGAAGTTCCTGGAAAGCCCCCGGGCTACGGTCCGTGGGGGGAAGTCCCAGGTACATCACCCACGGACCGCCGCTCGTGAGCTTTCCAGGAACTTCGCCTCTTTCCCGAGAGGGGCTGAGATCAGCCGGGGTTTTCCAGTGCCTCGGCCAGCACCTCCAGCGGGTGCAAGGCGCGCCGACCGGCCAGATCGTGGATCTGGTGCCGGCACGAGATCCCCGGCGCGACCACGGTCGCCTCGGCGTCCGCAGCGAGCGCCGGGAGCAGGTCGAGCCGGGCGATGGCCACGCTCAAATCGTAGTGCTCCGCCTCGAACCCGAACGAACCCGCCATCCCGCAGCACCCGGTATCGAGCAGCCTCACCTCCAGACCGGGCACCAGGCGCAGCGCCTCGGCCGTTCCCTTGACTCCGACCAGTGCCTTCTGATGGCAGTGGCCGTGGACCACGCAGCGCGCCGGGCGCGGCCGCAGCGCCAGCTCGGTCCGGCCGGCGTGGACGGCGCGCGCCAGCCAGCCATCGGCGAGTTCGGCCGCCGCCGCGATGCGGCGCGTGTGCGGACCGGGGACAAGGTCGGGCCACTCATCCGCCAACGCGAGCAGACAGCTCGGCTCCAGCCCCAGGATCGGGGTGCCGTCGGCGACCCGCGCCGCCAGCGCGGGCGCCTGGCGGCGGATCAGATCGCGGACCTGCGGCAGGAAGCCCTTGCTCAGCTGCGGGCGGCCACAGCAGGTCAGGCCCGCTGGCTCGACCGCGTACCCGGCCGCTTCCAGCACGCGCACCGCCGCTCGCCCGATCTGCGGCTCGTTGAAGGTGGTGAAGCAATCGTCCAGCAGGATCACGCGGCCCAGCCGTCCGGCACCCGGAGCCGGTCTGTGCCGCGCCAGCCAGCGGCGCAGGTGGTTGAAGTGCAGTCGGGGCAGGCTGCGCCGCCGGTCGATGCCGGCGAGCTTCTCCAGCAGCCAGCGTGTTACCCGCCCTTCCTGCACCCAGTTCGCCAGCGGCGCGACCAATGCTCCGAGACGATTGAGACGATAGATCCCAGCCAGCAGACGATGTCCCAGCGGGCGTGGCCGCTCCTGGTAGTAGGCGTGCAGGAACTCGACCTTGAGCTTCGCCATGTCCACGTTGCTGGGGCACTCGGCCTTGCACCCCTTGCACAGCAGGCACAGATCGAGGACGTCGTGGACCCACCCGCTGTGCGGTCCGCCGAGCGGCTCGCCCTCGGCGAGCGCCAGCCGCAGGACGTTGGCCCGGCCGCGCGTGCTGTCCTGCTCGTCGCGCGTCGCCCGGAACGACGGGCACATCGTCCCGCCCTGCAGTTTGCGGCACACCCCCGAGCCGTTGCACAGCTCGACGGCGCGGACGAATCCCTCCTGGGCGCTGTAGTCGAACAGCACCGCCGGTTCCGCAGGGGCGTACCCGGACCCGTAGCGGAGGTGTTCGGTCATCGGCGGTGCATCCACCACCTTGCCGGGGTTGAGCAGCCCCTGCGGGTCGAACGCCGCCTTGACCTGGCGGAACGCCTGGTAGACCGCGTCACCGAACATCTTGCGATTCCACTCGCTCCGCGCCAGCCCGTCGCCGTGCTCGCCGCTCAGCGCGCCGCCGAAGTCGAGAACGAGATCGGTAATGTCCTCCACGATGGCGCGCATCCGGCTGACGTCGGCGCCGTCCTTGAGGTTGAGGACCGGGCGGATGTGCAGGCAGCCGACGCTGGCGTGGCCGTAGAACGCGCCGTCGGTGCCGTGGCGGTGCAGCACCTCGCGGAAGCGCGTGGCAAACTCGGGCAGGCGCTCCGGGGCGACGGCCGTGTCCTCGATGAAGGTCGCCGGCTTGCGGTCGCCGGGCAGCCCCAGCAGCAGCGGCACCGCGGCGCTGCGCAGCCTCCAGAGCGGGTCGCGCAGGGCGGGGTCGAGAGCGGGCACCAGGGCCGTCACCCCCGGCACCTCACGCAGGCGGTGCGCCAGTCGCTCGACCCGGTGCGCCACCTCGGCCGACTCGTCGCCGCTGAACTCGACCATGAACACCGCCGCCGGCCGGCCCTCGATCGCCGCCATCGTGGTGCGCAGCGACAGGTTGCCGCGAGCCAGGTCGAGCAGCATCTGGTCCATCAACTCGACCGCGCTCGGGCGGAACTCCAGACAGACGGCGAGCGCGTCGAGAGCGGCCCGCATCGACGCGAAGTGCGGGACGAGCAGGCCGCGCGCCGGCGGGCGCGGGACGAGGCCCACCTCGGCCTCGGTGACGACCGCCAGCGTTCCCTCGCTGCCGACGACGAGCGGGGCCAGGCTGGCGCGCGGGGCGCGTTCACCGTTGCCCTCCGCCGACCCCGCGTCGCCCTCGCCGAGAAGCTGATCCACCATCACGTCGAGGTTGTAACCGCTCACGCGGCGCAGGATCCGGGGGAAGCGGCGGCGCACCTCGGCGGCCGTCTCTTGCGCGATCTGGCGGATCGTGCGGTAGAGCGAACCCGCGAACGTGCGGGCCGACGCCCGGCGCTCCCACTCGACGAGGGTGAGCGGGCGCAGTTCGGTGCGCGTGCCATCGGCGAGGATGACGTTCAGCCGGCGGACGTGGTCGGCGGTCTTGCCGAAGACGATCGAGCGGGCGCCGGCCGAGTTGTTGCCGATCATCCCGCCGAGGTTCGCCCGGCTCGCGGTGGCGACGTCGGGGCCGAACTGCAGCCCATGCGGCGCCAGACGGCGGTTGAGCTGGTCGAGCACCACCCCGGGTTGGACCCGCGCGGTGCGCCCCGCGGGATCGACGGCGAGAACCTGATTGAGGTACTTCGAGCAATCGATGACAACACCCGGACCAATCGACTGTCCCGAGAGGCTGGTGCCGCCGCCACGTGCGGTAAGGGGGATCCGCATCTCGGTGGCGATCTGCACGGCTGCGTGCAAATCCTCGACGGTCTTCGGCAGGACGACGCCGAGCGGGCGGATTTGATAGATGCTGGCGTCGGTGCTGTAAAGGTGGCGGGCGGTCGGGTCGAAGCGGATCTCGCCCTGGAGGTTCTGGCGCAGGTGGCGGGCCAGCGCCTGGCGCTTGAACTCGGTAAAATCCGGGTCGCTCATGTGCGGCCGCCAGGCGTGGGTACTCGTCGCCAAGCCGCAAGCGGGCAAACGAGGAAGTTCAGGCCCGAACCCTGGTGGACAGCCCCGCCGCCGCGCGGACTCGTTCCATCGTCTTCTCCGCCTCGGCACGCGCCTTCTTCGCCCCCTCGCGCAGCACGTCCTCGACGTAACCCGGATCCGCCGCCAGCTGCCGCCGGCGCTCCCGGGCCGGACTGAACGCCTCGTCGATCTTCGCCTTGAGCAGTTTCTTCGCCTGGCCGTAGCCGATCTTGCCGCCGCGGTAGTCGGCCGCCAGCGCCTCCTGCTCGGTCGGCGTCGCGAACAGGCTGTACAGCGTGAAGACGTTGCACTGCGTCGGATCGAGCGGCTGGCCCAGCGGGGTGCTGTCGGTCTTGATGCCCATCACCGTTTTTTCCAGCGGCTTGCCCTCGGCGAAGATCTCGATCGTGTTGCCATACGACTTGCTCATCTTCTGACCGTCCGTCCCCGGCACCTTCGACTCCCTGGTGAGCCGGTAGTTCGGGATCGGAAACACCTCCTCGCCGAACGCGCGGTTGAACTTGCCGGCGATGTCCTGCGTCATCTCCAGGTGCTGGATCTGGTCGTGCCCGACCGGGACGACGTTCGCGCGGACGATGAGGATGTCGGCCGCCATCAGCACCGGGTAGGTGAACAGCCCGACGCTCGGCTCGATCCCCTTGTCGATCTTGTCCTTGTACGAGACAGCGCGCTCCAGCAGCCCCATGTTGGTGACGGTCCCGAGGATCCACGCCAGCTCGGCCACCTCCGGCACGTCGGACTGGCGGAAGAACGCGACCTTGTTCGGGTCCAGGCCCAGCGCCAGGTAGTCGAGGGCGACGTCGCGTGTGTACTCGCGCAGCAGGTCGGCCGGTTTGGCCGGCTTCTTGACGTCCTCGCCGGCCTTCCTGGCCGTCTCGCGGATGGTCGTCAGGGCGTGGTAGTTGGCGATGAAGAAGAAGCACGGCCCCTCGTCTTGCAGCGCGATGTGCTGGCGAACGGCGCCGAAGTAGTTGCCCAGGTGGAGCTTGCCCGATGGCTGCACGCCGCTCAGAATGCGCGGGGGGCCTTTTCGCTCGCTCGGGGTTTCGGTCGTCATGGTCACTCGTCCGTGGGCTGGGTGGCCAGGCTGCTTACAATAACCTCGTCCCGAGGTCTTTCCCTCACTCTACATCTGCCCTGGAAATCGGACAATGGACAACGGACAGCAGCTCACCGACCGGGTGACGCAGGTTATCGTCGAGGCGCTCAAGGAAGCGGCCGGAGCGACCGGCGAACAGCGGTTGTTCCGCAGCGGCAAGCTCCCGGGGCTGCTCCCGGGGCGAACCGGCCTCAACGCGGAGGCGGCCGAGCGGGCGCTGCGCGAGGGTCTCGTGGAGCGCGTTCGCACCGAGACCCGAGGCAAAACGAACATCGAGTGGGTGCGGCTCACCGCGAAAGGGGTCGAGTTCATCCACACCCACGAGTCGCCGGCGCGGGCGCTGGATGAACTGCGCGTCGTACTCCAGGCGACCCAGGAGGGCATGCCCGGCTGGCTGGCGGACCTGCGCCGGCAGGTGGAAGAGATGGCCCGGCGGCTGGAGGACGAGGTGCAGGGGATCGCCCGGCGACTGCAGCACCTCACCGAGCGCGTGGACGAGGCGATGCGGCGAGCCGAGCTTACCGTGCCCCGGCTGACGGAGGAGGCAAAGGCTATCCTCCCGTGGGGCCAGGACGCAATCCAGTTCCTGGAGCGGCGGCGCGAGGGCGGTCTGCTGAACAGCTGCCCGCTGCCGGAGTTGTTCGAGACGCTGCAGGAGAAGCACCCGGACCTGTCGCTCAAAGCGTTTCAGGACGGGCTGGTGTGGCTGCACGACCGGACGAGCGTGCTGCGCCTGTTGCCGTTCGAGGGGCCGTTTGACGACCTGCCGCGCCCGGAGTTTGCCATCCCCCACGGGGCCAGGGTGTGCTACCACGTCGCGCGCACGTGGTGAACCATGAAATGAGTAAAGCCCACGGGCGGCGGCCCGTGGGCTTTTCAAGAAAGTGCAATACCGCAGGCTACCGCCGCTTTCTGCGCGTGATGGCCGTGCGCGGCGCCCCGGGCGCCTCGGCGGGCAGGACGGTTGGCGGGGCCGTCGCCTGGCCCTCCGGCGCCAGCGCCAGGACGGTCGGCTCGGGCTGGTTCGGCGCGAAGCTGCGCCAGACACTCAGCGGGAGCAGGCCAACGAAGATGCAAACGATCTGCGTCACCCAGAAGCCCACCAGGCCCATCGCCAGCGTGTTGTTGAACCCGTAAGCATGCAGCCCGACGCCGAGCTGGTTGGTGCCGAACCACGACCAGCCCGTGATCATGTTCCCGCCGATCGCCAGCAACGCGATACCGCGCTGCTTCACCATGCCGCCCCAGCGGGCGTGCAGGATCAGGGCGTTCCACAGAACGATCAGCAGGGCGCCGTTCTCCTTCGGATCCCAGCCCCAGAAGCGGCCCCACGAATAGTCCGCCCACAGTCCGCCCAGGACCGTGCCGATGAAGCTGAAGAACATCGCAAAGCACACCGTCCCGTAGATCATCTGATTGAGCGTCCGCAGCACGTCCTTCCTTAGCCAGGGCGTGAACACGCCCAGGCCGATGAACGCGATCCCCAGGAAGCCCGCCACGAACGACGCCGCGTAGCCGATCGTCACCGTCGTGACGTGCGTCGCCAGCCAGAAGTTCGTGTCGAGGACCGCCTGGAGCATCTCCATCGTGTCGCCGTCGGAGCCGAGGTAGTGGGCGACGACGAGGCTCATCGCCCCGGTCGCCCCGGCCAGCGCGTTGCCCAGTCCGTTGCGGTAGATGCGCTCGTAGATCAGGCCGAGGACAACCGACATCCACCCAATGAACACGGCCGACGAGTACAGGTTCGTCACGAACACCATCGGCCGCTGCATGATGTACATGCGAGCGAACAGCGCCCCGGTGTGGACGACCACCGCCACCACCGCCACCCAGAAGGCCGACCGCTGCAGCGTTTGCGGCAGCGCCAGCCAGCCGATACAGGCCAGCAGGAACACGAGCACGTACAGGACCGAGCAGACGTAGAACGGCGCGAAGTTGTTGAAGAACGTCTCGAAGCTCGCCCGGGCGGTGTTGTCCGGCATCTGCTTCTCGATCTCCGCCCGGTACGTCGCCAGTTCGCGGTTGAACGTCTTGACGTCCTTCTCGGCGTAGGCCATCAGGATCTTGGCGAGCGCCCGGGCGGCCGGGTTGTCGCGCTGCTCAACCTGGGCCTCGACGAACGCCTGTCCGAGCGTCTTCCAGTCCCCGCCCGGCGACGCTGGCGGGACCGGGTGCGGCGACGCCCACTTGGCGATGTTCGAGTACAGCTCGAGGTGCTGCGCCAGCTGGAGGATCTTGGCGTCGAATAGCGAGTGCTTCTTGGCGTCCTTCCTGGACGCGCGCTCGGCGTGCTGGGTGAGCGGGCCGAGCTTGTCCGCGAACTCGCTGACGGCGTAGCGGAACGACCCCGGGCGCTCCTTCAGGTCGAGCAGCTGCAGGACGTCTAGATTCTCGATACGGAACACCTTCAGCTCCTGGGCGTCCGACGCCCGGTCGCTGAACAGGCGCGGGTTGCTCGTCATCACTTCCAGAGCCCACTTGATGGCCGGCTGGCGGTCGCCGTTCCGGTCGGCGTAGGTCTGGCGCCCGCTGATCGTCATCAAGGTGGTGCGCGCCATCGTGTCGAACGGCTTCACCCGACCGCGATCCACGACCGGCAGCCGGCCGAACTCCTGCAGATTCATCTCGCCGTCGCGGTCGCCGCGCGGCACGGCGGCAAAGACGATGCACAACCCGGCGAGGCCTGCAGCGACCCACGGAACGTAGGTGGACAGGTTATTCTTCATGGCGCGGCCCTCCGGCGCAGGAACCCGACCAGGTGCAGCCCAAAGTGAAGCAACATGCCCACCGCGACCATCGCGCACGAGATGTACGGCATCAGCCAGCCCGGATTGCGGACCACCTGGAGGATGGTCCCGCGATCGCCCGGTAGGAACCCGCTCTGGTAGAACGTCTCGCCCGCGTAGTGCAGCGGGTGGTTCATCCAGATCTTCACCTGCCGGTCCTCGCCCTCCTTCGCGTCGGTCAGGCGGACCAGGCTGGAGAAGTTTTTGGCGACGTTGACGCCCTGGAACGTGTCGTGGCGGAATTCGAGCAGCTGGAGGTTGAAATCGCGGTAGGTGCGCTTCGAGCGCAGGTAGAGGTGATACTCCGTCCCGTCCACCTCCACCTTCTGCGGCAGGTCGGGCAGCTGGCGGCGCGTGAAGTTCGTGTAGAACCACTGCGAGACAAGGTACGTGTCGATCTTCTCCGCCGTGCCCTTCTTGTAGAGCGTGACGTAGGCCGACGCCACGTCCATGCCCTGGTCGGTGTCCGTCCCGCTCACCTCCGGCCGCTCCTGCACGACCCAGTGTTTCCCGTCGCCCGCCGTCGCCCGGTTCTTCACTCCGGCCTCGGGCTTCGTGGGAACGGTCGAGTTCACCATGTACTTCTCGACCACGAGGTCGAACGGAAGCAATCGGTGGGCGATCTTGCCCCCGGCCTGGACGAGCGCTTGCGGGATGACCACCACGTCATCGGTCTTCGGATCGGCGCGGTTGATGATGGCCAGCTCGATCCTGTGGTTGTGGTCGATGAAGCTGGCCGTCTCGCCTTCCACCAGGGTCATGGTGCCCTCGACGGCGTACAGCCCGGTGACCAGCTCGCTGAGCATCATCACGACGAGCCCGCTGTGGATCAGGAAGATACCGGACCGCTTCCAGGTCATCTTGAAGCGGATCAGGTGAGCGGCCAGCAGGTTCGCCAGCAGCAGCCCGCCCAGGAGCCACCCGCCCGGGTACGGGAACGCGCCCGAGATGATCAGCCCTTCATCGATGCTGACCGGGGAGAACACCTGGGCAAAGCGGACGAACACCTGGAAGGGGATCCAGACGATGGTAGGCGAGCGGAAATACTGGTGGATGACGGTCAGGTTGCCAGACTCGGCCTGGGCCAGGGTGCCGGCGAAGACCAGGAACAGCGACAGCGCGAACAGCACCACTGTCAGGCGCAGCGACGCGATCGGGGTGAGGATACGCTTGACGTGGTCCCAGGCGGTGCGTGGTTTCTTCTGGATCTGCGGCGCGGCGGCCGGCCCACCCTCGGGGGGCTTCACCTCGGGTGCCAGCGCGGGGGAGGTCGGGTTGGTCGTTATCTGGCTCACGGCTGCCCTTTCTACTCCTCGAACCGCACGGAACGCAGGAACGCCTCGAAGGCCGCCCGCTGGGTGGTGACCGTCTCGGCGGGGCCGGTCATCTTGAAGAACCAGGTGGTGCCCTGACGCGGGGCGACGGCGGCCAGGATGGCGAGGCGCCGGCCGCCCTTCTCGGGTCCGACCACCTCGACGACATGGGCCTTCGCCCCACTCACCTCGAGTTCGCGCGCGTCCTTGTTAATCTGCTCGGCACTGACTTCCTGCAGCCCGACCTGCTCGCGCCACCGATTCACGTTGCTGACCAGCCCGCCCGCCGCCCCGCCCAGGGGGGTGACGGTAACGTCCGCGGGCCGTGCCCGTTCGCCCGCCTCGAAGGTGACGACGCTGAGCCCCTTCCGCGGGGCGGGCCGCCAGCCGTCGGGCATCCTGTACGTCAGGGGCGCCTTCGGTCCATCGGCGACAGGCCCCGGCCTCGGTAGTTCACCGCCGCCGGCGAACGGCGGGCGCCCGCCGCCGGCCCGTCCCCCCGGCCCGACCATGTCCACCACGGTTGCGGTCGCAGCGCCGACCTTCATCTCCTCGGCGAGCGCGCCGAGATCTTCCTCGGCAACCGGCTGCAGCCCGAGCTGGCCGCGCCACCGATTCACGTTGGCGAGCACGGACGCCGCCGCCCCCTCCTTGCCGAGCGCGAAGACGGTCAGTTCCAGCGGCCCTTCCTGCGGATCCTTCGTGGGCAGGTGGAACGTGGCGTAGCGCTTGAACTCGCCCTGCTTCGGCTGATCCTTCACCTCCTCCCAGCCCTGCGGCACCGCCTGCCATTTCAGCGGCCGGTCAGCCTTGTCGTCGAAGCGAAGGGAGGCGAGGAAGGTGCGGAAGGCAGTCCTGTGCTCGCCGATGGCGGCTTCGGGACCCTGCACCTTGACGAACCAGGTGCGCTCCCCGTGCGGGATGATGGCGGCGAGCATGCGCGAACGCGGCGGGCGCGGCACCTTGTAGTGCGCGATCTCCTCAGGGTCGTTCTGGCAGCCGACGAGCGCGGCGCTCATCAGGCCGCACGCGATCATCAGGCTCCATCGCTTGCTGCTCACTCCGGTTCCTGCCGTGCTGGTGTGAAGGGGGAGGTTAAGGGTCCGCGCGGGCGGTGTGGCAGTATCTCTCTGGTTATTCTCACGGGGCCATCCGCGGGTGTCAAGGCCGCGGACGGGCGGACTCGCCTCCTCGTTCGGCGGGAATGCACGTCGGCCTAGCGGGCTGCCTGGTCCGGGCCTTTTGGGGGAGACGCCCGGTCGGTAAAGTCGAAGGTCGGGTCCGGCGGCAGGTCGTGGTCGCGTTCGCGGCGGGGGCGGCGCCACGGCGGCGGCTCGGCATGCGCCTGGCGCTGGCGCCGCGCCGCCCGGTAGGCGTACCAGCGCACGAGGTTGTAGGCGACGAAGCACAGGGCGAGCAGGCCGATGGGCATCCCGCTGCCGCCGATGCGGAACGCCTGCGACTCGGGATAGAGCCACGCCCCGACCAGCCCCGCAACGCCGAGGATCAGCCAGAGAAGTGCAAAGATCAGGTTCACCAGAGCCCTCGCGCATAGAGGGTGGGAAAGGCGGCTCGCCTGCACTCATTGTCGGAGCGCCGGCACAACCTTGCAACCCACCTTTATCGGGGCGCCGGTGCAAGTTCGAGGAGGATGGTGTGCAGGGGCTGCGGCAAGCCCACAGGTGGCGTCCCGTGGGGCAAGTCGCCAGCACTTCCCTCCCGGGACGCTACCCGTGGGCTTTGGCTCCTCCACTCCCCAATCCGCAGCCGCTGGCGTCTCGTCTAAACATCAGGTAAGATAGGCTTCTCCTCCCTGAGCGGTCTTATCAAGAAAGGATCACGCGATGCGACCTCCTCCCTCCCCGCGATGGCTG
>JADLBT010000143.1 GCA_020847555.1 Gemmataceae bacterium | reverse complement strand
GGAAGCCCCGCCACCCGCGCCGCCGCGGCCGCCACCTGGTCGTTCGCCACATCAGCGGCCATCAGGTTGTCGCTCTTGTGGAGGTCGTTTCCCCCTCTAACCAGGATCGCAAAGCTCACGTTCAGGAGCTGGCACAGAAGATCGTCCGCAGTCTGGAGGCGGGCATTCACGTTCTGATTCTGGACCTGCTCCCCTCTACCCCGCACGACCCCAGGGGCATGCATGCCGCCGTGTGGCACTGGTTTGACACTGCCCCTTACGCGCCGGCCGCCGACCGGCCCCTGACGCTGGTTTCCTACGCCTGGGACGGGGAAGAACCGCAGGCGTTCCTCGAACCCACGGCGGTGGGGCGAGCGCTCATCGACATGCCGCTGTTTCTGACCCCGGACCGTTACGTCAACGTGCCCCTGGAGCGGACCTACCTCGCCGCCTACCACGGCATGCCCGCGTTCTGGCGGCAGATCCTCGAACAGCCGCCGTCCGCTGCGGGATCGCCCTTGTGAATGCAGGGGCTACGGCGACGTCGTGGAACGAGAGTTTTCTCCGGGTGCGGCAGGGTGCATCCCCGCGGCCGCCACCGACTTGCGGCGCCTGCGCCTACGCCCGGCTCGCCACGCCCAGTTTGCGGGCCTCCCCGACTGCTTCGCGGATGCGCACGAACGGTTCGGCCGGATCGAGCGTCCCGGTCAGCCGGTCCAGCACCTCCTGCACCGCCGTCCCGTCTCCGAGGAAGCGCGGATGGACGCGCACGCTCGCCCGCCCGATCCGCAACCCACTCTCGGCGGGCGCCTCCGCCGGCATCTCGCCGTTATGGTCCTGCCGGTCCAGTTCGACCAGCGCCACCGGCACGCCCAGCGACAGCCGCAGATCCAGCGCCGCCTCCGTATCCGTCAGCACCAGGCACACCGGGGCCGACGCCTTCTCGACCAGCGTCTTGCCGATCAGGTCGGCGCAGATGTACGGCACCAGCGTCCCGGCGTAGAGGATTTGCTGCACCCGGTTCGGCTGGACCGCCGTGCTCAGCCGAAACTCCAGCGGCCGGCCCCACGGGTTGGTCACCAGATAACCGCCCAGATACCCGCTCGCCTCGTGCAGGACCGTCAGGAAACCCAGGTTCAAAGTGGGCGTCGCGCTGGTTTCGGCCAAGGGGATGTCCTCGTCTGCCAGAGAATCGCGGGCCACGACCGGGCGACTCGTTGCCCTCCAGACAGGTACGTCTTCTCCATCGGGAACCTGGCGCCAGGACTTTATCCCCCTTCGCCCGTCCTCCCCACCGCCGGCAAGTCCCAATCGCCCGCCATCCGTCATGCTCCCGCCAATCCCATCAGAGTCTGTCCCTTCGCTTTCTTCTCCCCTCGTCATCTCTTGCCTTTCTTTCCGCGGCCGGTAGCGCCCTTGGAAAAATACCTCGTTCCTGCTAGATTTTGTTGTCGAAGGCGCCTAGACTTACATAGGTTGATAAGTTTAGTCGAGATTCCTCTCTCGCCCCAGGACGCGATGAACACTGCTACTCCCTCTGCCGTTGTTGAGCCCACCCCGGCAACCAAACCGGCCGCCAAGCGCTCTGCCGTCGAGGGCGTCAAGGAAAGCAGCCGGCAGCTGCGTGGCACCGTTCTCGAAGAACTCGGTCGCGACTCGGACCACTTCAGCGAGGCCGACAAGCAGCTGATCAAGTTCCACGGCTCCTACCAGCAGGAAGACCGCGACGCGCGCAAGAACCGCGGCAAGGCGGGCGTCGGCAAGCACTACATGTTCATGGTGCGCTGCAAGATCCCCGCCGGGCGACTGACGGCGGCGCAGTACCTGGCCGTCGATGAGCTGGCCAGTGCCTACGCCAGCGGCACGCTCCGCTTCACCACGCGCCAGGGCATCCAGCTGCACGGCGTCCTGAAGCGTGACCTGAAGGCGACCATCGCCGGCATCAACGCCTGCCTGCTGAGCACCCTCGGCGCCTGCGGCGACGTCGAGCGCAACGTCATGGCCTGCCCGGCTCCGCACCACGACGGCCTGCACGCCCAGTTGCAGGACACCGCCGCCCTGATCGCCTCTCACCTGGCCCCGCGCACTCGCGGTTACCACGAGATCTGGCTCAACGGGCAGAGGGTGGAAGGCATTCCGGGCACGGCGGAGAACGCGCCGGTGGAGGAACCGCTCTACGGCAAGGTCTACCTGCCGCGCAAGTTCAAGACCGGCCTGACCCTGCCGGAGGACAACTGCATCGACATCTACGCCCAGGATCTCGGCCTGCTGGCGATCGTCGAGGATGGGGCGATCGTCGGTTACAACGTCCTGGTCGGTGGCGGCATGGGCATGACGCACGGCAACGCGACGACGTTCCCGCACATGGCCCGGCCGATCTGCTACGTTCCGGTGAAGGCCGTCGTCGGCACGGCCGAGGCGGTCGTCAAGCTGTTCCGCGACCACGGCAACCGGGCCGACCGCAAGCGGGCGCGCATCAAGTACCTCGTCCATGACTGGGGCGTCGAGAAGTTCCGCGAGGTGCTCGCCGAGTACGTCGGCGGCCCGCTCCAGCTGCCGCGACCGATCGACGTCACCGGATTCGACACGCACCTGGGCTGGCACGCCCAGGGGGACGGCCGGTGGTTCTACGGTCTGAGCGTCGAGAACGGGCGTGTCAAGGACGAGGACAAGTTCCGGCTTCGCACCGCCCTGCGCACCCTCGTGCAGCGGTTCCAGCCGGCCGTGCGCGTCACGCCGATGCAGGACGTCCTGCTGTGCAACCTCGCCGAGGGCGACCGGGCGGAGGTCGAGCGCATCCTGGCCGAACACGGCGTCCTGACGCCGGACCAGCTGAGCCTGGTGCAGCGCTACAGCATGGCGTGTCCGGCGACGCCGACGTGCGGGCTGGCCATCTCCGAGGCGGAGCGCACCCTGCCCCAGGTCATCGATCAGTTCGAGGCAGAACTGAAGCGGCTGGGGCTGGAGAACGAGAAGTTCGCGGTGCGCATGACCGGCTGCCCCAACGGCTGCGCCCGTCCGTACCAGAGCGACATCGGTCTGGTCGGCCGCAGCGGCGACAAGTACACGGTGTTCGTCGGCGGTAACGTCGCGGGCACGCGGTTGAACTTCCCGCTGCGCGATCTGGTGCCGCTCGGGGAGGTCGTACCGCTGCTGGTGCCGGTCCTCGAACGGTTCAAGAGGGACCGGCAGGGGCAGGAGTCGTTCGGCGACTATTGCTACCGTCTTGGTGCGGAAAAACTGCAAGCCTTCCTGCCCGACCTGGGCAAGGCGGCCCACGCCGAACCGCCGCAGCAGCCCCAGCCGAAGCCGACTCCCCCCGTCGCTGTCAACGGTGGGTCGCGCCACGCCGCCCACCCCGCCAGCAACGGCGACGTCGCGATGCCGCCCGAGACGCGCTCGATCTCGCTGCGCCTCAGCGAGCCGGCGGTCCGGACCGTGCCGGTCCCCCTCGTGACGGGACCGCGGAAGGAAGAGGAGACGCTGCTCGCCGGACCGGCGCGCAAGGAGCGGCCCGACGCCTCGTTTCGGCTCAACACCGACGGCAGCGTGCGCGAGACAGTCGTGTACTTCTACGGGGTGGATGCCCGGGCGGCGCAGGCTCAGCTCGATGACCCGCTGCGTCGCGAGGCGGTCTACCTCGGCCGTGCCGATCCGGCGCGCCTGCACGCGGCGCGCAAGCTGAGCGACACGTATTACGTCGGCCCCGCCGGCCACGAGCGGCGCGACCTGTGCGTCGAGTACCACCCCGACGGCAGCGTGGTCCGCACCCTGGTCTTCTACTACGAAGAAGGGCGGCGCGCCGCCGAGGCTCCCTCCGGCAGCCCGGTCCGGCGCCAGATCGCCTACGACGGCCTGTTCCGCTGAGCCGCCTTTCACGGCGCCTTGACATTGACGTTTCAGCGTCGCGTGCCGGGGGGCAGCGTGGCGGTCATGAGCGTATCGCCCCCGTCCGCGTCCGGTTGGCCGAGCAGGTGCCCGGCCTCATGGCGCAGGACTGTGCGCAGGTCGATGCGGCCGACCGCCGGTCCGCCCGCCAGCGCCCGCAGCGCCGCGTCGAACTCCTCGCTCGCATCGGGCGTCGGATCGACGAACCAGCCGTGTCCCGCCGCGTCGGCGTCGAGGAGGATGCGCCCCTCCGCCGGGTTCGCGAGGGCGAGCAGATCGCCCGCGAGGTCCGCCACCGCCACCCGGGGAGAGTCGCCCAGCACCGCCGTCGCGAACGCTTGCAGTTCCGCGTCGGTCAGCGGCGAGAGGTTCGCTCCGGCCGCCGCGCCGCCGGCCACGCGCAGGGCCGCGACGTTGTCCCAGTTGCCCGCCACCGGGATCGCGCCCCACGTCCCGTAGAGGAAGTTGCCGGCGTCGGCCCCACCCGGAGTGGTGGAATTCCGCAGATACCAGCGGCCGGTCACGTCGAGGGCGCCGATCGTCGTTTGCCGGTCGCTGTTCCAGTCCCCCGTCACCGGCCGGAACAAGTCCGCGCCGAACGCGAAGACACCGGCGTCGGCCCCGCCTCCGCTGTTGCTGTTGCGGAGTTTCCAGGTCAGCACGCGCGGAGCGTTCGGGTCGGCCGGGTTGGGCAACTCGATCACGCCGATGGTCGTGATGCTGTCGCCGTTCCAGTCGCCCGCCACCGGCCGCGACAGGCTGCCCGGCGAGCCGTAGGCGAAGATGCCCGCGTCGGCGCCGCCGGAGCTGTTGCTGTTGCGCAGGTAGAACATCGCCGTCGCCGGGTCGAACACACCGACCGTGAACGTGCCATTGCCGTCCCAGTCGCCCACCACCGGCAGCCATCCGGGCGCGCCGAACGCGAACGGCGTGAAGTCCGGCGCACCCGCGCCGTTGCTGTTCTTCAGGTAGAAGGTCGCGGTGGCCGGATCGTAGACGCCGATGGTGGTCGTGCCGTCGCCGTTCCAGTCGCCCGCGAGCGGGATCCACGACGCCGCGCCGTAGGCGAACATGGCCACGTTCGCGAAGCCGGTCGAGTTGCTGTTGCGCAGCGTCCACAGGCCCGAGTTCGGGTCGAACGTGCCGACCGTGTCGCGCGCGCGCGGGACCGTCGCCGCCTCGTAGGCGCCGAGGTCGGGCGTACCGGAGCGGGGCAGTTGCTCGATATCGATGGCCTGCGCGCCGCCGACCGAGGCATTGACGGCCGGCGAGTCGGGAAGCAGGTCGTAGTCGTAGCGCGGCCCGCCGGGCGAGACGAAGCGGGCGTCGGCGGCGCGCAGGATCGTGTCCCGACCGTTGAACGTCCCGGGCGGTTCGGGCTGGCCGTCGCTGTTGTCCTCCTTGCTGTTGTTCACCATCAAGACGCGGCTGTACGTCAGCTGGTTGCGGCCGTTCTGCGGGCGGACGTGGACCGCCGAGGCGACCGGGTTGTTGCCGTTGGTGTGGTTGGCGACGATCGAGTTGACGATCGTCACCGTCGTCGGGAATGGGGCGAGGCCGTTGACCAGGCCATCGTTGATCAGGATGATCGCCTGACCGAACACCAGGTTCGGGCCGATGCGGTTGTTCGCGATGGTGGTGTTCGTGATGGTCGCGTCCACGCCCTGGAACCACAGCCCGCCGCCGCCGCCGCCAGCCGACGTGTCGCCGTTGCTGCCGAAGCGCACCTCGTTGTCGGCGATGAGGCTGTTGTTGATGACGATGCGGTGTTTCACGCTGCGGGCGTCCGGCGTCGGCAGGTACAGGCCGCCGCCGCCGGGCGGACCGGCCAGCACCGACCCGTTCCCGCCCTCGGCGAGGTTGTTGAGAACCTGCACGCGGTCGAAGGTGATGTTGCCGCTGTCCATCGCGAGGGCGCCGCCGGTGGCGACACCGCCGTTCTGCCCCGCGCCGCCCCGGGCCGTGTTGTTGCGCAGGGTCGCGTCGGTGAGCGCGACGTCCGAGTCCTCGACGATGAACGCCCCACCCTGGCCGCCGCCGCCGAACCCGCCAGCGTTGCCGCCGAACGCGAAGTTGCCGAACGCTGTCACGAACCGCCAGTTCGCGACGCTCGACTCCTGGATGGCGGCCGCCCCGGCGAGGCCGTCGGCGGTGCGCCGGCCGGCCGCCTCGGTGGTCGTGCCGGCGCCGGTCGAGTTCCCGGCGAGGCTGCGGTTGTTCACGAAGACAAGGTTGGTGCCGTTCATGGCGGCGTGGTCGGTGTGCATGGCGCCGCCGACTGCGTCGCCGCCACGGACCGCCCCGGCGCCGCCGCGGGCCTCGTTGTTGGCGAACGTCACCCGGTCGAGGGTGACGTTCGGGACGAAGCGCAGGGCCAGCGCCCCGCCGGCCCCGGCCCCGCCGACGCCGGGCGTCTGGCCGGGCTCGGGCGCCAGGGTAGTCGTGTCCAGGCCGAGCGCCCGGTTGCCGTTGAAGACCATGTCGCGGAGGGTGTACGACCCGGGGGCGCCGCTGGTCCGGCGCGCGGCGGCGTTGATCCACATGCCGCCGCCGAACCCGAAGATGCGGTCATCCCCGGCGCCGACCGCGAGGTTGCGCTCCGCCTGGCCGAGGCCCGCCTGGATGGTGAACCCCGACATGCTGAAACTCACATCGACCTGGTTCGCCAGGACGTAGACGCCGCGGTAGACGCTGCCGCCGTCGAGCACCGTTTTGAACCGGGCCGGATCGAGCGCGCTGAAGGTGTTGTCGAACCCGCCGAGGAGGGTCAGCGACTTGTCGTAGAGCATGACGACGGCGGGGTTGATGTTCAGGACGGGCGACAGCTGGTTCGCCGCCGGGTTGTAGCCGTAGGTGCCCTGGGCGACGTGGATCTGGTCACCGCTGGCCGCCTGGTTGACCGCAAACTGGATGCTCCGGAACGGCAGCGCGCGCGACCCGCGGCCGGCCGCCGGATCGACGAGGTCGGCGCCGAGGGTGGAGACGAACAGATCGGCCGGCACGAGCCGGTCTTCCAGCGCCTCCAGCTGGAGGCACGCCCGTCGTTCGTTCCGCTTCTTCCGGAAACCGAGGCCACGCTGCCCTGGCTGTTGAATCATGACTTCCCCTTCCGTTTTGACAGGGTGCCGCGCCGAATGCAGGATGGAGTTTGTGGTTCGTTGCGGCTGAATCGTCAACCAGCCGCGAGTGCGAGCAAGCGGGGAGAACCGCTCGCTGGCGCTCGCGGCCGGTTGACGATTCAGCCGCAACGAACCATCAGGTTCGGTCACGTCAGGGCAGGCGATCGAAGTCGCCCGTCAGCGGGATTTCGAGCCCCTGGCCGAAGATGAAGTTACCGGCGTCCGGGCCGCCCGGGGTGTTGGAGTTGCGGAGCAGCCACCGGCCAGTTGGGTCGAACACGCCCGGGCTGTCCTGCCGATTGTCGTCCCAGTCGCCGGTGACCGGCTCGAAGTTGGCGCCGCCGTAGGCGAAGTTTCCGGCGTCGGCGCCCCCCGCGCTGTTGCTGTTGCGGAGTTTCCAGGTCAGCACGCCGCTGTTGAACCGCTCGGCCACTCCAACCGTGGTGGAACCGTTGCCGTCCCAGTCGCCGACCACCGGGATGGTGCCCGCGAGCCCGCCGAACGCGAAGCCGCTCTCGCCCGGGGTGTTGAAGTCCGGGGCGCCCGGGTTGTTCGTGTTGCGCAGCTTCCACCGGCCGGTGTCCGGCTCGTAGATGCCGACGGTGAAGCTGCCGTTGCCGTCCCAGTCGCCGACCACCGGGATGTCGATCGACCGGCCGTACTCGAACTGACCGACGTCGGGGGCGCCCGGCGTGAGGCTGTTGCGCAGTTTCCAGGTCAGCACCAGTGGGTTGCCCGGCAGGGTAGTGCTCGGAATGATCTCGACCACGCCGATCCCGGCCGCGCCGTCCCCGTCCCAGTCGCCGACCACCGGAATCGATCGGCTCGCTCCCAGGCCGAAGGCGAACATCGCCAGGTTCGGGAAGCCGCTGCTGTTGCTGTTGCGGAACTGCCACAGGCCCGACCCGGGGTCGTAGGTGGCGACGGTGTCGCGCGCCGTGGGCGCCGGGCCGGCCTCGTAGGCGCCGAGGTCCGGAGTGCCGGTGCGGGGGTTGCCGTCGATGTCGGTCGTGACCTGACTCCCGGCGGCGGCTCCGACCGCCGGCGAGTTCGACTGCAGGTCGTAGTCGAAGCGCGGCGCGCCGGTCGAGACGAACCCGGCGTTGGCGGCCCGCAGCAGGGTGTTGCGGCCGTTGATGTTCCCCACCCCGGTCGCGTCCGCCGGCTGGCCGTTGCTGTTGTCGTCCTGGGTGTTGTTGGCAAACAGGACGCGGTTGTAGGTGAGCGTGTTGCGGCCGTTCTGGCCACGGACGTGGACGGCCGCGGCCGGCGGGTTGGCGTTGTTGGTGTGGTTGGCGACGATGGAGAAGTTCAGGTTGACGTTGGTCGGCGTGAGCGCGCCGTCGTTCAGCAACAGCATGGCCTGGCCGTAGAAGAGATTCGGACCGAAGGAGTTGCCGGCGATGGTCGATTGAGTGATGGTCGCGTCCACCCCCTGCAGCCACAGGCCGCCGCCGCCGCCGCCCACGACCGTGTCGCCCGAGTTACCGAACCGGACGGTATTCTCGGCCACGACGGTGTTGACGATGTTGACGGTCGTCGGGGCGTTGCTGTTCAGGCGGGTCAGATACAGGCCGCCGCCGCCGGGCGAGCCGGCGGCGCCGGTGCCGTTGCCGCCCTGCGCGGTGTTGGCGATGACCTGGACGCGGTCCAGGCTCAGGTTCGAGTTGAGCGTCTCGATACCGCCGCCGCCAGCCAGCCCGCCGGACCCGCCGTCGCCGCCCAGAGCAGTGTTGGCGCGAAGGTTGGCGTTGGTCAGGTTCAGGGTGGCGACCTCGGCGAAGAAGGCGCCGCCGAACCCGCTGCCAGCCTCACCGTTGGCGTTGCCGCCGCGGACGCTGTTGTTGAACGCGACCACATTCTCCAGCGTGGTGCTGCTGTTGATCTGGATCGCGGCGGCCCCGCCCAGGCCGTCGCCGGTGGTGTTCGCAGCGTCGCGGCCGCTGCCGCCGTTGCCGGCGACGGCGCGGTTACCGACGAACGTGAGGTTGTTCCCGGTGACGTTGGAATTGTCGGTGTGGAACCCGCCGCCCAGGCCGTCGCCGCCCTTGCCCGAGCCATTGCCGCCCTGCGAGAGGTTCTCGGTGAAGTTGACGCGCTCCATGACCATGTTGCGGACGAAGCGCAGGTCCAGCCCGGCGCCGGCCGCGGCCCCGCCGGCCCCGGCCGTCTGCCCGGGCTCGGCTCCGAGGCTGCTGGTATCAAGCCCGACCGCCCGATTGCGGAAGAAGATCATGTCACGCAGGGCGAACGTGCCGGGGGTGCCGGTGTTGGCGCGGCCGGCGTTGTTGATCCACATGCCGCCGCCGAACCCGAAGATGCGGTCGTTGCCGCTACCGACCGGCAGGTTGCGCTCCGCCTGAGCCAGGGCTGCCTGGATGGTGAACCCCGACATGCTGAAGTTGATATCCAGGTTGGCCGCCAGCACGTACACGCCGCGGACGGCGCCGCCGCCGTCGATGGTCGTGCGGAAACGGCCCGGATCCAGGATGGAGTAGTTGTCGTTGAACCCGCCGAAGATCTCCAGCGACTTGTCGAACACCATCACCGCCGCCGGGTTGATCCGCAGGAAGCCGGAGAGCTGATCCACGGCCGGGTTGTAGCCGTAGGTGCCCTGGGCGACGTGAATGCGGTCGCCGCTGGCCGCCTGGTTGACCGCGAACTGGATGCTCGCGAACGGGGCCGTCGGCCCGCCGCGCCCGGCGACGTCGCCAACCAGGTCCGCCCCGAACCGGGAGGAGACGAACAGGTTGGCCGGCACGCACCGATCCTCAAGCGTTTCGAGGAGCAGCCGTGCTCGCCTCGGCTGCTGCCCGGCTTTCTGCCCACGCTGCCTCGGCTTGCCGAACAGACTCCGCCACACTCGCTGCAACACCATGTGACGCTCTCCTTGAACAAAGGGTGCCGAACTCACGAGTTGGGAATGCAACGCCTACCTCGGCCCCGCCCGCACCCCGATCGGAGATGGCCCCGGCCGATGTCGGTTTCACCACCGGACTCCCCCTGGCCCCGCTGCCTGGGAGAGGAGGTCTGCTTGTCAGGGAGGGTGAGAGGGACGACGCAATCCGCACAGACTGACATACGAACACAGTAATGTCTATCAGAAACTCCTGCCAGATCCGAAAAAAGCGCCGAGCTTGCCTATTCGCCCAGGACGTGCGTCTAACCGCTACATTCGGAGAAAGTGGACAGGCGGGGCGACCCGGCAGCCAGTATTCAGGAGGAGATGGTGAAAGCGCGGCCAAAGCCCACGGGCCGCAATCCGTGGGCTTTATCAGCACGGTCCAGGGGCAAGGGCGCGGCACCTCTCCTGCTCCTGGACCGGCAAGACCGCAGCGAGGTTAGCCGGCGCGGCGGAAAGAAGGTCGCGCGGAACCACCGGACCGAAGGCAACGCTTGAACGACCAGGCGAGACGGGTCAGCCGGACGCGCATACGGTCGATCGCGGTTACCCCGCGCGTCCCCGGCTGCGCGCGCCGCGTGGCAAGTTTGACGGCGTCCAGCCAGCCGACAGGCACGCCCGCGGCAGCGGCCTCGGGCGAATGGGCCAGGTGCCGAACGACTTCAAACCGCGGCATGCCGCGTCGGAGGTGGGACAGGTATGCCCCAAGGCTTGGCGGATCGACCTCACGCCCGAGCAGGGCGACGAACAGCCCACGCACGAACGCCTCGTCATTCTCCGGCCAGAGGGCGAGAACGGCGCCCGCGCGATCCACCGGAAAGCAGGTCGGATCGAGCAGTGCCACCGCCGCACGGCGCGCCTCGTCTGGCGAGGTCGCGGTGGCTCCGGCAAGGACCGCCGCAAGGCCGACGCTCACCTCTTCTGGTCCGACCCGCGTTGCGTCCGCGGTTGGTCGAAGGTGACGGGAACGCTGCCCCACGCAGAGTACCGCGAGCCGGTCGAGTTCGGTCCCTGCGCTCGCGGCAGCGGTGCGGGCGAGCGTGTCGTCGAGGATCGGCACGGCAGAGGCGGAAGCGTCCCCTGCGAGGACGGTGGCGAACCGCGGATCGAGTGCGCACAGCAGAGCCAGCCGCGACGCGGGGGGAGCCACGACCGCGTGGAGCGGGCGGAGGGCGTGGAGTCGATCCACCTCACGATAAATGGCCGCGGCCTCGAACAGCTCGGCGCGCCAGGTGAGCCCCGCCAGGGCAGGCACATGGCGCACCGGACGGGCCAGACGGTGGACCCAGACGCCGTCCTCGAAATCGACCCGGCTGGTGTCGGGCGACGGCGCGATGACATGAATCTCGTGCCCACGCGCCGCCAGCTCCGTGGGAACCCGGTCCGTCCCGGGGTAGGCGCCCGGGGCAAGAAAGCACAGCGTCAGCTGGCGCCCTTCGCAGCCGACCGCCGGATACGGCAGGAACTGCGCCGGATCGGGCGGCGGCAGGGCGCACCGAGTCCGCGGCCTGCCCAGGCCGCGCTCGGTGCCGTCGCGCAGTCCCCTTTCGACCTGCGCCAGGAAGTAATCCCGTTGGCCGGCGTCGATCCGCCCGGCCGCGAAGTGCTGGCCGCATTCGCCCCGCAGGGCGTTCGCGTAACCCGCCAGCACCTTCTGAATCTGGCGCAGCGGGCGGGTGCGCAGGCCGCTCTGCAGGGCGAAGTAGCAGCGGTTCTTGACCAGCGGGTACGGGTTGAGGACGACCCGAGCGCCGCTGCGCAGGTGGCTCGGCAGATACTTGTGGTGGACTGCGGCGCCCGGCAGCGGGCGCACCTGATACCCGCGGTCGAGGACGCGCATGCAAACCTCGACCTCGTCGAGGTAATACTCGATCTCCTCGTCGAACCCGCCGACCGCCTCCAGGCACTGCCGGCGGAAGCTGCAGTTGGTGCCCTGGAGGTAGACGAACGGGTCGGCGCCGGGGACGGTGAAGGTGTCGAACGGCGGTCCCACGTCGAAGCACGGCGCGCCGGTGCGGTCGCAGACGGCGTAGCGGTACTGCAGGCGCAGCCCGGTGTGGTCGTAGACGACCCCGCCGGCGGCGCCGACGGCCGGGGCGTCGTAAGCGCCGAGCAGGCCGTCGAGCCAGTCCGGTTCGGGAATGGCGTCGTCGTCGAGGAACGCGACCACCTCACCGGCGGCGTGGGCGATGCCGAGGTTCCGCGACTTCGAGAGGTGTACCTCGGGGCAGCGGACGACGCGAACGGCGCCGGCGAACTCGCGCAGCACGGCGTCGGTGTCATCGGTCGAGGGACCGTTCACGACGACGACCTCAAACCCGGCACAGCTCTGGTGGCGCAGGGAGCGGAGCGTCTGCCGCAGGCTGGGGCCGCGGTTGTATGTGTTGATGACGACGCTGACGCGCATGGGGAATCTCGCGGGGGAGAGGGGCCGGGCGGGCCGCGGTAATAGCAGAGCGCCGGGGAAGGTGTCAAGTTCCCTCGCAGACCGCAGGGGGCCGGGGCGGCGGGCCGGGCAATCTGCGGTAGGCAGGGTTGGGCGGTCTGTTACAATTACCACGGAACGCCAAGGGAATGGCGACCTCCTCGGCCTCCCCGTATCCTCGACCTCCCGTGGGGACGCGCCGGCGGTCGTGGTCAACCTCCCCTCCCAGGGAAAGGAGTGAGTCATGTTCTACGCAGCCCTCCTGGCGGCCACCCTGCTCAACTCCGCCGCCAACCGTCCCGACGCCGGCAAGGCCGTCGACAAGGCGGACGCCTTCAAGAACAAGGAGGTCGGTGATATCACCGGGTACTACGCCTGCAACGGCAAGGAGGGGGTGGGCAAGACCTACTCCGGAGTGGCGATGATCACCAGGAAGAATGACGTTTACCTCGTCCAGTGGGTGGTCGGCGGCGGCGCCGCCTTCTTCGGCATCGGCATCCGCCAGGGAGACACCCTGGCCTGCAGCTGGGCCATCCCGGGCGACAAGGGGGTGGTGCGCGGCGTCAACCTGTACCGGATCGAGAGCGGGCCGCGCCTGATCGGGCGCTGGGCGTCCTTCCCGGGGGACGGGAGCATCCGGACCGAGACCTTGATCTACCTGCGGCGCATCGGCGAGGAGTAGTCGCGTCCTCGCCGCTCCCACCCGGCCGCATGCCGGGGCGCACGCCGCCCCGGCACGCGGCCGCACTTTTTCCTGGACTGCCCCCCCCTCCGCCTGTTACCCTGCCCGGCGTTGGCCAACCGATCCCGATCCACTCTCACAAGGGGCAACGCCATGATGGGCCGGCAATCGTGCGTCCGCCGGGCCGCAGTCCTCCTCGCGGCCGGGGCGGCCGGGCTCCTCTGCCCGCGACTCGCGGAGGCGCGCTACGCGCGCCCCATGCTGGACACCATTCCCGTCCAGCGGCTCGTGCAAAACCTCGAACGCCTCGCGCAGAAGAACCCCAGAGACGCCCGGGCGCAGCTCAACCTGGCGCGCGTCCACGCGATGGCATATGCGCTGAAGACCGACCAGGTCAAGGTGCGTCAGGGGAAGGAGGAGCAAGGCGCCTGGTTCGGATACGAGCCCAAACACGTCCCGTTCGCCGCCAAGCCGACGGATGACAAGGAATTGTTGAAGGCGGCCAGGGACCACCTGGCGAAGGCGATCGAGCACTACCGGCAGGCGATCAAGCTGGCCCCGGAGAACCTTACCGCGCAGCTCGGTCTGGCGTGGATGACCGAGCAGGCCGGGAAGAAGGCGAAGGCGGTCGAACTGTACCGCGACATCATCGCCCGCGCCTGGGCGAAGGAGAAGGAGATGGAGCGAGCCCCGCTCGGCTGGCACTCCGTGACCGCGGAGGCGGCCGGCTACCTGATCCCGCTGCTCGACTCGACGAAGGACCGGGAAGAGATCCAGACGCTGCGCGACCGCACGCAGCACGTCAAGCGCATTCCGCGCCCGGTCACCCCGATCGCGATCCCGCTGCGCGACGGGCTGACAGCACGGGATCTGGTTGACCCAAAGGCGCGCGTGGCGTTCGACCTGGACGGCACCGGCCTGCCGCAGCGCTGGACGTGGCTGACGCCCGCCGCCGGCTGGCTGGTCCACGATCACCGCGGGACCGGCAAGATCGCGTCGGGTCTGCAACTGTTCGGCAACGTCACCTTCTGGCTGTTCTGGGACCACGGCTACCAGGCGCTGGGGGCGCTGGACGCGAACGGCGACGAGCAGTTGACCGGGGCCGAGCTGGAAGGGCTGGCCGTCTGGCACGACGCGAACGGCAACGGCGTGTGCGAGGCCGGCGAGCTGAGGACGCTGGCGGAACTCGGCATCGTCGGCCTGTCGTGCCGATGCGTGCGGGACACGAGCCACCCCGACCAGATTGTCCACTCTCCCCGCGGAGTGCTGCTGCGCGACGGCCGCACCCGGCCGAGCTACGACCTGATCCTGCACCGGCGCTAGTTTACCAGCCGCGAGCGCGTACTCGCGGTTGCTCCGCCAGTCCTAACCAAAAAAGGAAAGAACCAGGAACCCAACAAATACCAGCCCCCAACCGGAGCACCTCACTCGGATGCTGTCCAGGTTGGGTTCCTGGTATTTGTTTGGTTCCTGGTTCTTTCTTCAGGGCATTTTCATGGGGCCGGGCTCCTTCGCGGGCGGCATGTCCGGCACCGGCTCGGGGCGCTCGCAGAGCGTGATCACCACCCGCGTCGCCAGCATTTCCATGTTCGCCACGTTCAGGTCGGCGAACACCAGAAACGCCCCGTCGGGCAACCGTTCACCGGGCGACAGGAACACCTGCGTCAGGCCCAGCCGCCGGCCTTCCGGGTTGTAAAAGTAAGCGCACACCAGACTCTTTTCCCCGACCGCGTCGGTCAGCGCCGTCAGCAGCTTCGCCTCCGCTGCCCCTAGCTCGCCGGGGTAGGTCTTGTTCGTGCGCAGGGTCCAGCTCAGCCGCCGATCCTTCGGCGAGTAGCGCTGCCCGGCGATGGTGAACTCCTTGAGGAACCTCTCCTGCACCGGCGGATCCCAGATGATCTGGGCCGCGAAGCCACCGTGGCCCCCGACGCACCCCGCGTCCGGGACGTGGAGTCCGTCCGGCAACCCGGTCGCGAACGGCACGGGAAGAGGTCCGGGTGCGACGGAGGACAGCGGCGTTGGAAGCGGGGCCGCCTCGCCGGGCTGCAGGACCGGCCCGCCAAGGGGCAGCGGAATCGGCTCGTCCGCCGGCGCCCGCCCAGGGGCCGTCACCGCCACGCCGAGAATGGCCGCCACGAGCAGCACTGCAACAACACGCCTGGCGCCTGACATCGTCTGAGCACCCCCACGAAGAACGCCGCGGCCCGGCGAGAGCTACCGGATCGGAACGGGCGGCCGCGCCAATGGTCTGGAATGAAAGCCGGTGAAGGCGAAGACGCCTCGCCGGGAACGCTCAACTCTTGCCAGCTGATCGCGGACCGTCAAGGAGTAACAGTCGAAACGCGGCCGGGCCAGGCCGGAACGCTCCGCACGAACGGCCCGGGCGTTCCGACCCGGCGTGCAAGGTTTTTTCAAAACCCACGGGTGGCGCCCCGGGGGCGAAGTGCTGGGGATCTTGGCCCACGGGACGTGACCCGTGGGCTTTACTCAACGGCGTGCGGCGCGGGGCGCGCCGCGGACCCGGCAAGGCCGTTTTTTCACAAATTATCTCCTTGCGCGTCAAGGAGTTAGCAGCGACCGAATAGGCTTTACCCGCGGGGCAGAATCCGCTAAAATACGCCTGTGGAGATACATCGGCAAGAGTCTGCCTGGTTCGAGGTCCGACACGGCCCGTGCAAGCCGCCCACGGCTCGAGGTCAGCAGCCCTTACCCCTCCTCATTCTCCTCGGTTTGTGGAGGGATTGAGGGAATGCAACAACCGCTCACCTTCGCGCGCTTCGTCCCAACTGCGCAAAACCGCACCGCCGTGCTGGCCGCGCGCGAGGTGGCAGTCTGCCTCGGTTTCCATCGCCTGCGAAGGCTGCGCAGCCCGCTTTTCCTGCACGGGCCGCCGGGCACGGGCAAGACCCACCTGGTGACGGCCCTTCTCGAAGAGGCGACGGGCCGCCGCCCCGACCTCGTGGTCGCTCTGCTCGCCGCCAGCGACCTCAACCCGGCCGCGCGACCGGACGCTTCGGAAGGTCGGGAACCGCTGCGGGACGCGCGGGCAAGCGATCTGCTGGTCGTCGAGGATCTGCAGCACCTGCCGCCCCAGGTGGCGAACCCGCTCGCTGCCCTGCTCGACCGGAGGCGGGCACGACAGCAGCCGGTAGTCCTGACCGCCTCCACCGGGCCGGCGCAACTGAGCCACCGCGGCGAGCGGTTCCCCGCACGGCTGGTGAGCCGCCTCGTGAGCGGATTGGTGCTCGGCCTGGAGCCACTGGACGCGGCCGGGCGCCTGGCCGTCCTGGAGGCGCAGGCTCGCGAGCGCCGGCTGACGCTCGGCCCCGAGGTGCTGACCTGGCTGGCCGGGCACCTGAGCGGGGGGGTGCGGCAGCTGGAGGGGGCACTGACCCGGCTGGAGGCGCTGGCCCGCGTCCACCCCGGGCCGCTGAACGCGGTCACGGTGGCGGCCCACTTCCGCGAACAGGCGGAGGCCGGACGGGTCACCGTCGAGCGCATCACCCAGCGCGTGAGCGGGTACTTCCGCGTCCGGGCCGACCAGCTACAGTCGGCCCGGCGCCACCGCAACATCCTGGTGCCGCGCCAGATCGGCATGTACCTCGCGCGCCAGTTGACCGGGCTGTCGCTGGAGCAGATCGGCGCCTACTTTGGCGGCCGCGACCACAGCACCGTGCTGCACGCCTGCCGCAAGGTCGAACAGGCGCTCACCACCGACGCCGTCCTGTCCGGCGCCGTCCGCCAGCTCCACGCCGAGCTGGCCTGAGCGGCACCGTGGAAAAGCCGTCGATACCTCGACGATTCGCCGTCGGCGGCTGGCGGTCGTTTTCCCGGGAAGGGGCGAGTGACCAGAACCCGCATTCGGATCAACCGACATGGACACGATGCCGACCGGCGATGAACGGGGTTTCCACAACGAGGAGCGGGCCACAAGGTGCAGACAGAACTGGAGAACGGTCGATTCAACAAGGGTTGTGAACGCGATCTGGGGGATCCTTAACTAATGCTGCTGGGTAAACAACCAGGATCTGTTTTTCTCTCTGGCGGAAGTTCCCAGGAGAGTAACCAACCGAGCCGCAAGCGGCCTGGCGACAAGCAAAGGACAGGAGCAGGTGCATGAAAGCACAGTTTCATCGCGAGGGATTGCTGGCGGCCTGTCAGCTGGCGAGCGTGGCCGTGGCCGCCCGCGACGTCAAACCGATCCTCAAGAACATCAAGGCGGTCGTGGACGGGGATCGCTGCACCCTGATGGCGACCGACCTGGAGCTGGGCATCCGCCTGGAGGTGCGCGGCGTCCGCGTCGAGGAGCCGGGCGAGGCGATCCTGCCGACCACGAAGGTTATCTCGATCCTGCGTGAGTCCACCGACGAGGAGCTGGAGGTCGTGGCCGGCCCGGATGCGTGCGTGGTGCGCGGCCAGTTCAACGAGTTCGAGATGCCCGGCGAGGATCCGTCCATCTTCCCGGACGTGACACCGTTCTCGGAGGAGAAGTACCACGAGGTCGGGGCCGGGGTGCTGCGCGAGATGATTCACCGCACTCTGTTCGCGGCCGCGTCCGCCGAGCACGCCCGGTTCGGGGCGACGACCGGCGTCCTGTGGGAACTCGAGGAGGGCAAGGTGCGGCTGGTGGCGACGGACGGCCGGTGCCTGGCGCTGACCGAGGGGCCGGCGACGGCCCACGGCGGCCACAGCACCAGGGGGCAGATGCCGGTCGTGCCGGCGAAGGCGATGACGCTCCTGGAGCGCAACCTCCAGGACGATGACGCGGTGGTGCGCGTCAGCCTGCGGCCAAACGAGGCGCTGTTGCAGACTGAGCGGGCGATCATCGTGACCCGGCTGGTGGAAGGGCGTTTCCCCGATTACAAGCGGGTGGTGCCGCAGAAGGCGGCTGCGAAGATTCCGGTGACGGTCGCGCCGTTCTATGCGGCCGTGCGTCAGGCGGCGATCATGACGGACGATCAGAGCAAGCGCGTGGTGTTCACGTTCGCCAAGCAGAAGCTGACGCTGCAGGCGCGCGGCAGCTCGGAGGCCGGCCGGTCGCGCGTCGAGCTGCCGCTCGACTACGACGGCAAGGGGATCGAGATCGGCTTCGACCCGAAGTACCTGACGAACATGCTCCGCGTCCTGGAGCCGGAGACGAAGCTGACGCTGGAGCTGGAGGACGGCGGCCGGCCGGCGCTGTTCCGCAACGAGGCGGGCGATTACCAGTACGTCGTGACGCCGCTGGTGGTGAAGGAGTAGTCGCTTGCGGTCTGGCGTCGGCCCGCGCCAGGCCGCAAGCGGCCTGCCCGGGGGCTCACCGATGGAAAAGGGACCGGAGCTGTTCCGCGAGATCCTCGCCCGCCTGTTCGCGGCGCGCGGCTGGGGCCGGCGCCAGGGGCGTCTGCACCTGGAGCAGGCGTGGGCCGAGGCGGCCGGAGTCGAGTTCGCCGATCACACGCGCGTCTGCGGCATCCGCCGCGGGGTCCTGGAGGTCGAGGTGGACAGCGCCGTGCTGCTGCAAGAGCTGGCCCACTTCCACAAGCGCCGCCTGCTGGAGCAGCTGCGCCGTCGGCTCGCCGGCACGACCGTCAACGACCTGCGCTTCCGGAACGGAGCGTGGGGGAAGCAATGACCGCACTGTCCGGGACTGACGCCCCCTGGGGGCTCCGGGCGCTGGACTGTAAGAGGGACAACCATGAGTGATGAACACATGTCGGTCGCAGAGGACGTCGCCGCCCAGGAGCCGCAGGTCGGCGCCGACGGCGCGTACGAAGCCGGGAACATCGACATCTACCAGAACGCGGAACACATCCGCCAGCGGCCCGGCATGTACATCGGCGACACCAGCGTCCGCGGGCTGCACCACCTGGTCTACGAGCTGGTCTACAACAGCGTCGATGAGGCCCTGGCCGGGTATTGCAAGACGATCACGGTGAAGATCAACGTGGACGGCAGCATCACCGTCAGCGACGACGGCCGCGGCATCCCGGTCGAGATCCACCCGAAGGCCGGCATCTCGACCCTTGAGGTCGTCATGACCACGTCCGGCGCCGGCGGCAAGTTCGACAAGCGCAGCTACAAGGTGTCGGCCGGGCTGCACGGGATCGGGGCCAAGGCGGTCACCGCCCTGAGCGAGTGGACCGAGGTGCGCGTCCGCCGCAACGGCAAGGTGTACGTCCAGGAGTACGAGCGCGGCAAGGCGATTACCGCCGTCAAGGAGATGGGGGTCTCGAAGGACAACCGGACCGGGACGGAGGTGACGTTCCGCCCGGACCCGGACATCTTCCGCGACGCTGCGTTCGACTACGATACGCTGGAGTCGCGCCTGCGCGAGCTGGCGTTTCTCAACAAGGGGCTGACGATCAAGCTGGCCGACGAGTCCACCGGCAAGGAGGAGACGTTCTACTTCGCCGGCGGGGTGGCCGAGTTCGTCGAGTACCTGAACCGCGCTGACGAGGGCGCCCACAAGACGATCTACCTCGACAAGGCGGTGGAGGACGCCCAGGCCGGGAGCGTCCGCGTCGAGGTGGCGCTGCAGTACACGACGGGCGACGAGGAGCGGGTGCGCACCTACGCCAACAACGCCTACAACCCCGGCGGCGGCACCCACCTGTCCGGATTCCGGACGGCGATGACGTGGGCGCTGAAGGGGTACGGGACCAAGGAGAACCTGTTCAAGAAGGATCTGGAGCCGATCGGCGAGGACTTCCGCGAGGGGCTGACGGCCGTCGTCAGCGTCCAGGTGCCCGAGCCGCAGTTCGAGTCGCAGACGAAGATCCGCCTGAACAACCCGGAGGTCGATGGGATCGTTGCCAGCGTCGTCAACGAGCACCTCAAGACGTACCTGGAGGAGAACCCGAAGGAGGCGCTGAAGATCATCAAGAAGGTGGTCCTGGCGGCCGAGGCGCGCGAGGCCGCGGCCAGGGCGCGCAAGGCGGCGAAGGACCGCAAGAGCATGCTGAACTCGGGCGGGCTCCCGGGCAAGCTGTACGACTGCACGGAGCGCGACCGCGACGACTCGGAGCTGTTCCTCGTCGAGGGCCAGAGCGCCGGCGGGTCGGCGGTGGAGGGCCGCAACAGCGCGTTCCAGGCGATCCTGCCGCTGCGCGGCAAGGTGCTCAACGTCGAGAAGGCGCGGCTCGAAAAGGTGCTCAGTAACGAGGAGATCTGCAACCTGATCTCGGCCGTCGGCGTCGATATCGGCGACGCCGAGGACACCGCCGGGCTGCGCTACGGCAAGGTCGTTCTGCTGTCCGACGCGGACGTGGACGGTCAGCACATCCGGACGTTGCTGCTGACGTTCTTCTACCGGCAGATGCGCAAGCTGATCGAGGAGGGGCGCATCTTCGT
>JADLBT010000142.1 GCA_020847555.1 Gemmataceae bacterium | reverse complement strand
TGGCGCTGCTGGTCTGCGAAAAGCGGCAGCCGACGGCGAGCAGGCCGTCGGCCGCGGCGAACAGCGGCGACAGGTACGGCCCCATGTCGGTCAGGTCAGAGGTCGCCCGCGACCACGGCAGACCGACCGCGAGCGGGTGGTCGGACCGGAGCGCGCCCTTACCCATGAAGGTATGGAAGACGGGCGCGCCCAGCCGGTCCGCCAGCTCCGCCAGCCACGGGCCGGCGCCGGCGCTGACGACCCCGCCGCCGGCCATCAGCAGCGGCCGCTTCCAGGTGCTGACCACGCGAGCGAGTTCCTCGATGTCGCGCCAGGCCGGCGTCTCGGGGTGCGGCGGTTCCGGGAGGGGCGGCAGCGTTGGTCCGGGATAGTCCTGGCGCTGCACGTCGAGAGGGATTTCCAGCAGCGCGGGGCCGGGGCGCCCGGTCGTCAGCGATAGAAAGCACTCGTCGAGTTCCGCGACGACCGCTGCCGGCTCCAGGGCGCAGGCGCGGTATTTCGTGAGCGTGCGGCAGGCGTCGAGCTGGTCGTTCTCGTGGTAGGCGCCGGTGCGGAGGCCGCGGTACGACGTGGCGATCTGTCCGCTGAGGAGGAGGACCGGCACCGAGTCGGTGAAGGCGGTTGCGAGGGGTGTCGCGGCGTTGTAGACGCCTGGCCCGCACACCGCGAGGCAAACGCCCGGCCGTCCCGTCGCCCGGGCGTAGCCGTCCGCCATGAACGCAGCCGCCTGCTCGTCGCGGGCGAGGATGTGGCGGATGGAGCCGGCGCGGGCCAGGGCGTCGTAGAACGGCGTCAGCTGGCCGCCGGGATAGCCGAACAGGACGCGCACGCCGTGGTCGCGCAGGCGGCGCACGAGAGCGTCGGCGCCCGTCATCGCGTGGGGTTCGGGCATGCTCGCACCTCGACTGTGACACAACGATGAACCTGACCAACCCGGAGCGCCAGCGCCGTACGCTGCAAAGCGTCCGGCGCTGGCGCTCCGGGCTGGTAGGGCAGCTTCCTTATCGCAGGTACTTTTCCGGGATCTTCTCGATCGGCCGGATGGCGATGTTGCGGTAGAACACCTCCGCACCCTCGGACTGGAGCTGAAGCTTGCCGCGCGTCAGCGGGACTTCCTTGGCGCCAACCTTCTGGCGCGAGCCGGTAAGGACCATGACGGTCTTGCCGTTGACGACGTGAACGCTGGTCGGACCGACGGTGAGCAGTTCAATGGTGTTCCACTGGCCGGTCGGCTTCTCGTTGTCGGGGCTCTTGACAATGCGGCCGCCAACCCCCTTGCTCGGCACGGTGAACTTTTCACCGCCCTTCTTGTAGATGATCGGCCCCTTGCCGCCCTTGCGCTCCCCCTCGACGTCCACGATGGCGCCGGCGACGCTGTAGTAGTCGCCGCAGTCCTTCTCCTGGATCTGGCACTCCTGGGAGCGCATCCAGAAGGTGCCCTGCGCGCCCTGCGGACCGACACAGTGGTACAGCAGGCCGCTGTCGCGCACTGCCTTCTCGCGCGGCGGCCACTTCTTCTCGCCCCACTTGAACTCAAGTTTCAGGTGGTAGTTCTCGTGCTCGTCCTTGCTGGTGAGCGCCCCGAACGTCTCGCCCGAGATGCGGATGGCTGGCTTACCGTCCGCCATCACCACCGTGTAGACGTGGTTCGGATCCTTGTTGAGGCCGACCGACTCTTTGCCCTTGTTCGGGCGGCCGAGCCAGGTGTCCCAGCCGGACAGATCCTTGCCGTTGAACAACGAGGTCCAGCCGGCCGCCGTCTTGCCCTGGCCGTGCGCAGCGGGCAGCGCCAGCGCCCCGGCCGCGGCCAGTGCCCCCAGCAGTCCACCCAGCATCAACCCGTGGTGTCGTCGCATAAGTAGATCCCTGTCTTCAAAGCCCACGGGCTGCGGCCCGTGGGCGAAATCCCCGGAACATGGCCCACGGACCGCAGCCCGTGGGCTTTATCTGACTGCTGACCGCTGACTGCCTGCCCCTACTCCTTCGTCCTGACCTGCTCGAACACGAACACGCCCTTCTTGTTGGAGATGACGATGTCGAGCAGGCTGTCGCCGTTGAGATCGGGCATCACGAACTGGGTGCCGACACCGCTGTCGTCGTCGATCCGTATCGGCGTGAAGCGGATCATGCCGTCAGGTCCGCGGCGGGCCTTGAACCAGTAGAGGAACGCCGGGTCGGCCGACCCCGGCTCGCCGCGCGACCCGTGCGACCACCAGCGCCGGCCGGTGATCAGATCCTTCAGGCCGTCGCCGTCGAGGTCCACGCAGTGCATCGCGTGCGTCTCCGACATCAGGTAGAATCGGTCGCCCTTGCCGAGCACCAGCACCACCGCTGGCTCGCCCTTGCCGTCCTTTCCGACCGCGATCCCCACCTCGGTCCAGCGGTTGAGCGGGTCCGGAATCCGGGTGGCGAGTTCCTTCGCCGCCTCGGCGGCAGCGCTGCCCGCCGTCTTCTGGGCGAGGACATGCACCTTGCCCTTGTAGCCGGCCTTCGCGGCCAGAGCGTCGGCCTGCTTCGAGTCGGCGTTCCCTCCCTGCACGAGCTGACGTGCCAGTTTGGAGAGGGCCGCGTCCACCTTGAGCGGCGCCGTGTTTTTGCTCTCGCGGTACTTGTTCAGCGCCAGGCGCAGCGCGTCCTCCTCCCTGGACAGCTGGATGCCCTTGGCGGGGACCGCCCATGCCTTCGGCATCGGGAACAGGTCGCCGCGGACGAAGGCGTCCTTGCCGTCCGGGCCACGCTGCTGGTGCCACCACAGGCCGTACTTGTGGGCCGAACTGCTGATCGCGTCCATCTTGCCGTCGCCGTCCACGTCGTAGGCGAACATGTCGGCGGCTGCCTCACCGAGGTTGGCCGGGTGGAACTGCCACGGCTTGCCGTCGTCCTTCGCCGGCTGCTCCCACCAGCCGCCGGTGCAGATCACGTCGAGCCGGCCGTCACGGTTCATGTCGCCGACGCCCAGTCCGTGGCTGAACCGGAACGTCCCCGGCACCGGCGGCTTGCCGGGCACGCTCGGCGGGCTGATCGGGTGCATCTCCCACGGTTTGGTCGGATCCTTGCCCGGCCGGAACCAGGCCATCTGCCCCTGGTTGTCGGTCGGCTGAAGGGTGACCTTCCCGTCCTTGCCCTTCACCTTCTTCGCGAGCGGCTGCCACCCCATGATGAGGACGCGCTGGCCGGTCCCGAACAGATCGGCGAATTGCGGCGTCTCGTTACAGCAGCTGTGCCACAGTTGGTGCTCCTTCCACGGACCGGACTTCCCCTTCGGGTTCTCGTACCAGTAGATCGCCTTGCCGGGGAACGGCAGGACGATCAAGTCGGGCCAGCCGTCGCCGTTGAAATCGTCGGCGAAGCAACCGAAACTCTCGCTGTAGACTTGCGGGTTGAATTTGCGATCCTTGCGGATGACATGCATCTTCCAGGCGGGCGCCTCGTACCACACGTCACCAGCGAGGATGTCGAGCTTGCCGTCCTTGTTGACGTCGGCGACGGCAACGCCCTCGGATCGGAACGAGGGATCCACCACCGTCTTCTTCCAGGTGATCTTCCCGCCCTTCGCCGGTTGCCGGGCGGCGCCGTCCGCCAGAGTCGCCGGCAGCGCCAGCGCCGGGGGCAGCAGGGTCACGAGCAGCCAGGTGCGCCATCTCATCGGTTGCCTCGTTCGCAGAAGCCCGGTGTCGCCGGTCTCGACCGCTGGAGCCGACAGCACGCGGTGTGTCTCAGCCGGAACGCCGGGCATCGGGAGAGTAGGGTGCCGCTACAACCCCGACGAGCCCCGGGGCTGACGGGACCGTGGTATCCCGCGTTTTTTGCCCGCCGCGTCGGACCGGCGTAGAATTCCCCTGGAGGAACGCATTTCCTCAAGTTTCCACGGTCGGTGCCTGCGCCGCGTCCCGGTTTGGGACATAGTATTGAGCGAGGGGAACCATGAGCAAACAGCTAATGGAAATCGTTTTACCGCGCCTGGCCCGACCGCTGTACCGCCAGCTCGAGCTATACCGTACCGGCGAGCTGAACGAGAAGCAGTTCACGCGGAAATTCGAGGCCCTGTTGCGGCGGCAGCACTCGTGGCTGGCCCAGCGCGGCATTCCCGACGCTCGGGCCGCGCTCGCCATCCATGCCGCGGTACTGGTGCTCAGCCTGCCCGGACTCCGCGCCGAGGCGGCCGAGCAGAACCTGCCGCTGGAGGTCATCGAGGCGCGCGCCATCCGCGAGGCCGCGACCGACCTCTCCCGCAACTACGGCAAGAATTGCGCGCGGTCAGCCGACATCATCGCCGGAATCATCGCCCGCTACGGGGAATGACGCCCAAACGAGACGGTTGGACAGTTAGTCTTGTTTCTTGCCGCTTGCCGCTTCGCGCCGGGCGCTCGAACCTGGCCGCGAAGCCGCAAGCAGCAGGGCACACCCGTTAGCCGGCCAAGGCGTCCCGGGCGAGCAGTTCGTTGATGCGCTGGGCGAATGCCTGCGGGTTGGGCAGCTTCGACCCCTCCGCAACCAGCGCCTGGTCATAAAGCAGCCGGGCGTAGGTTTCGAGCCGGCCGTCGCCGCCCTTGCCCGCCAGCTGCTGCATCGCCCGGATGGCCGGGTTATCCGGGTTGAGTTCGAGAACCTTCTTCGTCGGCGGCAGTTCCGCCCCGCGTCCGAGCCGCTGCATCAGCCGCTCCATGTGGGCGCTCATCTCACCCTCGTCCACCACGAGGCACGCGGCGCTCTCCTTCAGCCGGGCCGTCAACCGCACGTCCTTCACCTCCGGCAACTTCGCCTTGACCAGGTCGAGCAGCGGCTGAAACTCCTGCCGCCGGCCCTCGGGCACCTCGGCCCCCTTCAGCTCGGTGCGGTCAGCCCCCTTGAGCTTCTTGCCCTTGTACTCCCCCAGCGCGTTGACGACGAACTCATCGACCGGGTCGGACAGCAGCAGCACCTCCTGGCCGGCGGCGCGGAAGCTCTCCAGGTACGGCGAGTGTTCGAGTTGCTCGCGCGTCTCGCCGATCAGGTAGTAGATCTCCTCCTGTCCGACCGGCATGCGTTCGACGTACTCGTCCAGCGTCGTGAACTGGCCGCCCTCGGTTTTCGTGGACTCGAACAGCAGCACGCCGGCCAGTCGCTCGCGGTTCTCCCAGTCCTGGCCGATGCCCTCCTTGAGGATCGGCCCCAGCTCCTTGAAGAAGGCAACATACCCGGCGCGCTCCTTGCGATTCCACTCGTCGAGCGTGCCGATCACCTTGTTGACGAGGTTCGACTTGATCTTCTCCAGCGGGGCGCTCTGTTGCAGCAGTTCGCGCGACACGTTCAGCGGCAGGTCGGGCGAATCGACGACGCCCTTGACGAAGCGCAGGTACGTCGGCAGCAGCGCCTCGCAGTCATCCATGATGAAGATGCGCTGGATGTACAGGTGCAGCCCCTTGCGCTTGTCCGACCAGTACATCAGGTCGAACGTCCGGTGCTTCGGCAGGTACATCAGCGCCCGGAACTCGATCGCTCCCTCGGCCGTGTAGTGAATGACCCGCGCCGGCTCCTCAGTGTCGTGCGCGACGTGCTTGTAGAACTCGTTGTACTCGTCCGCCGTGATCTCGTTCTTGTTGCGCAGCCACAGCGCCTTGCGCGAGTTGAGCGTCTCCTCGACCTTCTCCCCGTCCTTCTCGGCGTCCATGACGATCGGGTGTTCGACGAAGTCGGAGTATTTCTTGACGAGCTGCCGGATGCGCCACGGGTCGAGAAACTCCTTGCTGTCGTCGCGCAGGTGCAGGATCACGTCGGTGCCGCGAGTGGCGCGCTCGGCCGCCTCGACGCTGAACTCGCCCTGGCCGTCCGACTCCCAGCGGACCGCCTCCTCCTTCGGGGCGCCGGCGGCGCGCGAGACGACGGTCACCCGGTCGGCGACCATGAACGACGAGTAGAACCCGACGCCAAACTGGCCGATCAGCTCGGGCCGGTCCTTCGCGTCCGCCTGCTTGAGTGTCTCCAGGAAGGCGCGGGTGCCGGACCGGGCAATGGTGCCGAGGTTCTCGACGACCAGCGCCTTCGACATGCCGATTCCGTTGTCGGAGATGGTCAGCGTGCCCTTTTCCGCGTCCGGGGTGATCCTGATCTTCCAGTCGGTGCCACCCTCCGCCAACTCGGGGCGCGTGAGCGACTCGAAACGGAGGGTGTCGATGGCGTCACTGGCGTTGCTGAGCAGCTCGCGCAGGAAGATGTCCTTGTGCGAGTAGAGCGAGTGAACGATGAGATGCAGGAGTTGCTTCAGCTCGGTGCGGAACGGCAACGTTTCGGTACTCATGGCATGAAACCTCCCATGCGAATATCACTCACCCCCCGCGCCTGTGGAGAGAGCGTCCGCGCCCGCAGCGTAGGCGAGGGAGGCGTCTCCTCCCTCGCCTACGCTGCGGGCGCGGATGGTTCGGTGATGAGGCGGGGGTTTCGCCCGGTGGGGTGAGGTCACTCTTTATCATAGCCGACCGGCAGCGGCCTGTCCGCGGTGGCAGGGGCTTCCTGACGTGGTTCCGTGGTGTGAGGCGTGGGGCGGGCGAGCGGCGTCGAGCCGGCCTTCACCCCGCCGCCGCGGACGAGCGCCACGCCCGCGAGGATGACGGCAATGCCGCCCGCCAGCCACATCGTCATCTCCTCGCCGTCGGCCCAGCCGATGAGGACGGCAACCGCCGGGTTGACATAGGCGTAGGTGCTGACCTTGGCAGCCGAGACGTGGCCGAGGAGCCAGTTGTAGGCGACGAAGCCGACCAGCGAGCCGACGACGAGCAGGTACACAAACGAGCCGACGGCCCCGACGGTCACCTGTTCGGGCAGGCGGCTCGCCTCGCCGCTGACCAGGCCGAGCAGCGTCAGGCAGCCGCCGCCGATCGCCATCTGATACCCGGCGGCAGTCAGGTGAGATCCCTCCAGCCGGTGATGGCGCATCACGAGCGAGCCGCACGCCCACGACAGGGCCGACCCGAGCACGAGCAACGGCCCGACGTCGCGCACGAAATCCGCGGGGTCGCCCAGCTTCGGCCCGAGCAGGAGCAGCACCCCAGCCAGGCCAACCACCAGCCCCAGCCAGCCGCGCCCGCTCAGGCGTTCGCCCCCCGGCCAGAGCACGGTCAGCAGCCCGATCCAGAGCGGCGTGGTCGCGGCGAGAACGGCGGCGACGCCGCTCGGAACGGTCTTCTCCGCGGCGGTGATCAGGCCGTTCCCGCCGACGAACAGGATGCACCCGGTCACGGCCACCGTGGCGACCTCGCGGCGGGCCAGCCGGAGCGACTGCCCGCGCGCGGCGAGGTAGCCGAGCAGGAGCAGTCCTGCCAGGCCGACGCGGGCGCCGCCGAACAGCGCTGGCGGCAGGTGCTCGTCCTTGACGCCGCGCTTGATGGCGAGGTATGTGGTGCCCCACGACGTATAAATGATGGCAAACGCGAAGACGATGGTCCAGGTCGTGGGGCGGGCAGAGTGGTGAGTGGGCAAGTTGGAGTCGCTCATCCGTTGGCGGGGTCTGGGTCGGTGGGTCGGGGCTGAAACGGTCATTATAGAGGAGGCGGCGCGGAAACCTAATGCAGGTTCCAGGGGGAGGGCGTGCCGGGTTGGTCCGACGGTAACCGCACTGGCCAGCCTCCTGAGTACACGCCGGGCCGCTACAATGGCGCGCATGGGCAAGCGACGGCACATCGAGCGGGAATTCGGCGTTCCCATCGCCGGGGAGATCCTCGAACCGGACCAGTGGACGCAGACCGCGCTGAAGCGTCTGCCGGTGGACGGCCCGCTCGACTGGCAGCAACTGTTCGGCCGGCAGGCTCCGGTGGTGCTGGATCTCGGGTGCGGCAACGGCCGGTTCCTGCTCGGCAGCGCGGTGTGGCGGCCTGATCGCGATCACGTCGGCATCGACGCCCTGCCGGTGGTGATCCGCTACGCCACGCGCCGGGGGAACCAGCGCGGCCTGCGCAACCTCCGGTTTGCGGTCGCCGGCGCCCACCCATTCCTGGAACGCCACGTCGCGCCCGGATCGGTGCGCGAGATCCACTGCTACCACCCCCAGCCGTACTGCGACCCGGCGCAGGCCTCCCGCCGGCTCATCGCGCCGGCCTTCCTGACCCTCGTCCACCGCGCGCTCGAACCTGGCGGCCAGTTCTTCCTGCAAACGGACAACCCCGGTTACTGGAATTACATGCAGGCGGTCGTGCCGGTGTTCTTCACCTTCCACGAGCAGGCCAGGCCGTGGCCGGACGCGCCGAAGGGGCGGACCCGGCGCGAGATCATCGCGCTGCGGCGCGGCCTGCCGGTGTTTCGCGGGTGGGGGGAACGGCGCGAGGGGCTGAGCGAGGCGGAGGCGCTACGGCTGGCGGAGGCGCTGCCGTCGCCGGTCTTCGACGCCGACGAGGGGTTGCGCGAGCTGGATCGATTGGAGAGAGAAGACGGGTGAGGAACCACGGGGCATAACCCGTTGCCTCCGGGCGCGACGGATCATGAGCCGGCAGCGCTCTGGCGCTCCAGCTCCTTTTCGAGGTCGGGAAGGTGGCGCAGTTGCTGGTCGCGCTGGCCGCGACGGAGTTCGTAGATACCCGGCGGATCGAGGCTCTCACCGTGGGTCAGGTGGCAGGTTTTGTGCTTGGGTCGGCTGCGCGCGAACCACTCGGCCAGGCACTGCGGGCACGTGAGGGCGTAGGTCTTCAGTTCCTCCGTCACTCCGTCGCTCCAGCGCGACGCGATCTTGTAGACCGCCGGACGGCCGCAGCCCCTGGTGTAACACAGGATGGGGTAAGGCGGCATCGGCATGGTCGGCGACGGGCGGTGGCTGAAGAGCCCACGAGTCGCGTCCCGTGGGTGAATGCTCCAATGCTTTCCCACGGGACGCGACCCGTGGGCTTTCCCGTTCAGTTCCCCCCCCAGCAGCCACCCCTCAGTCGGTGGCGTACGGAACCTCGTCGCCGTTGATGAAGGCGAGAGCGTTGACGGCCGCTTTCTGCTCGGCTTCCTTCTTGGTGCGGCCCCAGGCAGCAGGGTAGCGGCGGCCGCCGATGACGGCCGCGACCTTGAAGCACTTGCTGTGGTCCGGACCCTTCTCGTCGAGCAGATCGTACTGCGGGGTGGCGCCGAACTTGCGCTGGCCGACCTGCTGCAGCTGCGACTTGTAGTTCGTCCCGCTGCTGCCGCCCGCGACGTGCTCGATCTCCGGCCCGATGTACCTCAGGATGAACGCCTTGGCCGGCTCCAGTCCGCCGTCGAGGTACATCGCTCCGACCAGCGACTCGAACACGTCCGCCATCAGGTTGGACGGGACGACACTGTGCAGGTGCATCCCCTTGCCCATGAAGATGAAGTCGTCCAGCCCGAGCAGGCGGCTGATGCGGGCGCAGATACGGCGGCTGACGACGACCGACTTGATCTTCGTCAGGTCGCCTTCCTGGTAGTCGGGGAAGCGGAGGAAGAGTTGTTCGCAGGTGACCAGGCCGAGGACCGCGTCGCCGAGAAATTCCAGCCGCTCGTTCGAGGCGCCGCGCGTCTCGGCGCCGGAGGTGTGGGTCAGTGCGGCGCGAAGCAGGTCCGGTTGACGAAACTGATAACCGATCGCCTCCTGGCATTCCTCGAGGATCTCGGTCTCGCGCTGTGTGGTCAGTTCCTGCGGCATCGTCTGCGTACGGCTATCGTTAAGGGTATGCTTACCCTGACGTTAACATCCGCCCTCCCGCTTGTCAACGCCGCAGTTTTCCCGGTCTTCCTGTCCGCGCGTCCATCTTCTCCTGTCCCGCCGGCAGCCGTCACCCCATCACGCCGTAAGCGTAAGGCGTCTTGACCGGATCGTTCTCGTCGAACCGCGCCAGCCGGAGCGGAGCGATGTCGAGCGTCTTCGCCCCGCCGTCGAGGATGAGTTCGGCCATCAGCTGGCCGACGACCGGCGCCATCTTGAACCCGTGGCCGCTGAACCCGACGGCGCCATAGCCGCCCTCGAACCCGGGCAGACGATCGAGGACCGGGTGCCAGTCGGGCGTGATGCCGTACAGCGCCCCGTACCCGCCGCGGCCGTAGCTTCGGTGCATGGCCGGGTAGCGCCGGCTGAGCCGCTGTCGCACCCCGGGCAGCCAGTCGCCGTCGGCCGCCTCGTTGTAGTGGTCCGGATCGACCGGGCTGTTCAGTTCCTCCCCCGCCAGGCTGCCGGCGTGGATCGTGTCGCCGTGGGTCGGCTTGAAGTACACGCCCTGCACGAAGTCGCCGTAGACGCACCCGCGGCGGCCGAAGTCCGGCGGCCGGCGGTACAGGGCGACCTGGGTACGGCACGCCTGCACCGGCAGGCGCAGCCCGACCCCGCGCCCGAGCTGCGCCGCCCACGGCCCGGTCGCGAGGATGACGCATCGGCTGGCGTAGCGGCCCTCGTTCGTGTCCACCCCGGCGACCTTGTCGCCCTCGGTGACGACGTGCTTGACCTCGACACCCAGCCGGATGTCGGCCCCCTCACGGCGGGCCGCCTCGGCGAACGACGCGACCACCTGGACGGCCTCGACGTACCCGGCCTCGGCCTCGAACGCGGCCACCTCGTCCTCGGCCAGGCGGGCGTTGGGGTCGATGTCGGCGAGCACCTGGCCGGTGACGAGGCGGACGTCGATGCCCAACTCACGCTGCATGGCGATGTTCGTCTCCAGCCCGGCCCGGTCGCGCTCGTTGACGACCAGCACCATGCCGGTGCGGGTGAAGACCGGCGGCCCGCCGACCGCGTCCTCGAAGTGCTCGAAGACGCGCAGGCTGTGCCGGGCCATGCTCGCCGTCAGGCGGTTGGAGTAGTGCTGGCGAATGATGGCGCCCGACTTGCCGCTGGACCCGGCGCCGAGGAACGCCTTCTCCAGCAGGACCACGCGCCCGGCGCGGCGGCGCGCCAGGGCCAGGGCAATGCTGGTGCCAATCACGCCCCCGCCGACGATGAGGAAGTCACAGCTGACGGCCATGAGGGAACTCCTTGCGCCTGCCAGAGATGGCCCGGTCAGAACGGTTCCCATGATAGCCCATGCCGCCGGGGTGACAAGCCGGCCGTCACCTCGGCGGCAAACGAAGGTGCCCCGGGTTCTTCACGAGAGAGGGAAGGGGCTGATTTTCCCGGTTTCCTCCTTGTGTCCACCGGCCGACTGCTGATATACTTCATTTATCCACGCCAGTGGAGCCCCCGCAGGGCGCCGTCACTCCGGCCCCTCATTTCGATCCCGCCTGTGCCGCTCGTCGGCAGGAGTCCCCTCCATGTTTGGTTTCGGCGTCCCCGAATTGCTCATCGTTCTCGGTATCGGTCTGCTCCTCTTTGGCAGCAAACTGCCCACGCTGGCCCGCGTACTCGGCCGGTCGGTGACGGAGTTCAAGCAGGGTGTCAATCGCGTGACGGGCGACCTCAACGGCACGCTGAAGGGTTGAGCGCCCCCGCGTTGTGAACGGCCTGGCCCGGCGCCTGGGGCGTGCCGGGAGGCGGCCTGATTTCTCCTTGTTTTCCCCGCGTGCGTCCCAGTATACTGACAGAGGTCAGACCCTCCGACCCCGGCTGCGTTCTCCGTTTGCTTCCTCGTTGCGGGCGGCTCACGAGAGGGGGTCGAGCTTACCATGACCAGCAACCAGAACGAGAACACTCCCATGACGTTGTTCAGCTTTTTCAACCTTGGCGCCCCGGAAATCATCGTCCTGCTCGTTATCGGCGTACTGTTGTTCGGGCGCCGACTGCCGGAGGTAGGGCGGTATCTCGGCAAGGGAATTGTCGAGTTCAAGAAGGGCGTCAAGGGCCTCGAGGACGAGGTGGACACCGGGGGCACGGCCTCCCGCAGCGAACCCGTCCAGGACCAGATTCGGGCGCCGCAGCGGATCGCCGCCAGCGCCCCGAAGTTCGAGGACAACGCCGCCAACGCGACCACCAACCCGGCCCCGAACATCAGCACGCCCCCGCGTGCGTGAAGCCGGTTGGGAGGCAGGTTTTTCGGGGCGCCGGCTATTTGACCGGCGCCCTTCCGTTCCTAGAATGCAGGATAGTGGTCGATTCGCAGGGCGCTTAGCTCAGTTGGTTAGAGCGCATGGATCACACCCATGAGGTCGGGGGTTCGAGTCCCTCAGCGCCCACTGCCAGGAGCCGCTGACAATAATTGTCAGCGGCTCTTTTCTTTTGTCAGAACCTGCCGCAACCGTTGCCGGTAAAGCCCACGGATGGCGTCCCGTGGGCTTTCAACGAGAGATACGAAGAGGAATCCTCTCTACCAACAAAAAAATGAAAAGCGAATTAACATTCTTGACATTGTTACTTCATTAATCTATCATCAACCCCTAACACTCACATTCCCCTACGTTCCACGCAAGCGCATACGGTGCAACTCTCCCGGTGCCTTGAGCCGGAGAAGGTGCGCCCTGTGACCTCGCCCAGCTGCTTCGTGGTGGACGTGTCATCTTTTTCTTTCTCGGAAGGAGTGCGCACATGAGACAGGGGGTTCGTCCCAATCGAGAGGGGTTCACGCTGATCGAGTTGTTGGTGGTGATCGCCATCATCGCCATCCTCATCGGCCTTTTGCTCCCAGCCGTCCAGAAGGTGCGGGACGCCGCCGACCGCGCTACCTGTCAGAACAACCTCAAACAGATCGGGATCGCGCTGCACGCCTACCACGACGCGCTGAAGTACCTCCCACCCGGCGCGGCCGCCGATCAGCCGCCATTCGGGACCAGTGCCGGCGCCTGGGGTAGTTCCTGGCGGGTGTACATCCTGCCGTACGTCGAACAGGCCAACGTCTACAAGCGGTGGCGGCTCAGCGGGGGGTCGGGCTGGGGTGGCAGTAACACGAGCAACAACTACCTCGTCGCCAGGGATCTCAAGATCTCCGTCTATCGCTGCCCGTCCTCGCCTCTGCCCGAGTATTGCCGGTCCCAGCAAAACAACAACAATCGGGTGCAGGCGTCGAGTTACGTGGGCATCGCCGGGGCGATCAGCGGCCTGATCCCCGGATACGTGGAGAGCCGCATCTGGCTCCCCAGTAACTGTGGCGGCGGCTGCTGCTGCGGCGGCCACCAGAGCGGCGGGGGCGTCCTGTTCACCAACAGCAAACTCCGCCTCCCCAACATCAGCGACGGCACCAGCAACACCATCGCCGTCTCGGAGCAGTCGGACTGGCTCGAAACGACCAACGGCACCAAGGTTGCCTGGGGTGCGACCGACAACCACGGCTGGTACATCGGCGGCAACACCACCTCCACCTCGATCGGCGGGACGGGACGGGGCGACCGGCGCAGCTTCGGACACCAAACGATCCGCTACCCGATCAACAGAAAGACGGGCTGGCCGAACGGCGGCGACTGCTACAACATGGGGGTCTGCGCGAATTCGAGCACGAACGCGCCGCTGAACTCCCCGCACACCGGGGGTGTCAATGCGGTGTTCGCCGACGGGTCGGTGCGCTTCCTCACCGACACGCTGGCCCTCCCCACCCTCGCTCAGCTTGCGACCCGGGACGACGGCAGGCCGCTGCCGAGCATCGATTGACCTGATGGAGGTACGAGGAGGATGGTGGGGAGTTGGGGGTCATAAAGCCAACGGGTGGCGTCCCGTGGGGAGGGCACCGGGGGCTTGACTCACGGGACGCCACCCGTGGGCTCTGAGAGTCCCCTTGCGCATCATCCTCCTCGAACCTGCCTATCGCGCAGCGCGGGAAGCGCTGCGCCGCTGCTGATTTGGGAATCACCCCTCGACCTACCCCCTTCCAGGAGTTTCCCATGCTGCGTTGGTTCGGCCTGTGTACCCTCCTGCCCGCCATCCTGATTACCGTCGGTTGCTCCAGTTCCGGGGAACAGCCGGTCACGGTGAGCGGGACGGTCCACCTCGACGGCAAACCCCTTCCCGAGGGGACGATCGCCTTCGTGGGCGAACCGGGAACGTCGCCAGACGTGCTCTCGATCAAGAACGGGGTCTTTGAGGGGTCGGCGTTTGTCGGGAAGAAGAAGGTCGAGATCTCCGCCTACCGCGCCGTCAAGGCGTCCCCGACCGCGACCGACACGTCGCCGCAGGAAAACTACATCCCGGCCCGCTTCAACGCGGAGAGCTTCCTCAAGGCCGAGATCACCACAGCGGGCGTGAAGCCGAACAAGTTTGACGTGAGCGTGAAATGACGGGACGCGGCCGCCAGGCTGTGGGCGCGGCTACTTCGGCCGGGGCGGTTGCTGCTTGCCGTCGGGCTGGCCCGGGGCGGGCGCCACCTTCTCCTTGTCCGATACCGACGTCTCCGGACCGTAGCTGCACACCACCCCGGAGAGGGAAATCACCAGCGTCCCGATCAGCAGGAGCACCAGCAGCAGGTATCGGCCGAACTCGTGCAGGAAACTCGTCCCCCCACCCTGTCCGGCCGGGGTCTTCCACGAAACGGGGTGCGTCGGGACGGACACGATGGACAGGCGCGTCTGGGAGGACGGCGACAGCTGGGTGTAGGTCGCCCGGCCCGGCAGGACGAGAAAGTGGCTGCACGCCGGACAGCGGACCCGCGTGCCGGCGAACTGCCGGCGCGCGTGCAGCGTCCGTCCGCACGCGCAGCGGGCGGTGATCATTCCCTCGCTGGGCTGCACCGGCGCCGGCGGCGCCGCGGGAGGGGCCGGGACGGGCTGCAGCGCCCGCCCGTGGACGACCGCCGGGGCGACCGGAGCGACCGGAGCGGGGGCCGGCCAGGCAGCCGGCGCGGCCGGGGGCTGGTGCTCGTTGATGCCCCGTGGCGGCACGATCGCGGCCGGCGGAGCGGAGGGGACGGCGCCCGCCGGCCGCTCGCGGATCCCTTCCAGGGCCGTGAGCAACTCGCCGGCGCTGTGATAGCGGTCTTCCGGATCCTTCGCCAGCATGCGGAGGATCGTTTGCGCCAGCGCCTCCGGCATGGTACACTGGAACTCGCGCGGCGAGGGCGGCTGCGTCTGCACGATCTGGCGGATCAGATCGCCCTGGTCCTTGCTCTCGAACGGCGGCCGCCCGGCGAGCAGGTGGTAGAGGACGGCCCCGAGGCTGTAGATGTCCCCGCGAGCGGTGACGGTGCGCCCGCCGCGAGCGCGCTCCGGCGGAACGTAGGCCATCTGGCGCAGGTCGTCCTTGAGGTCGGCCGAGGACTGCGCGTCCTTGATCGCCCGGGCGCGCCACAGTCCGCCGAGTTTCGCCTCCCGGCTACCGCGCGTGATCAGGATGCGGCCCGGCGTCAGGCCGCCGTGGACGACCTGCCGCTGGTGCAGCGCCTCCAGCGCACCGACCAGGTGGATGGCGTAGCGCAGCACCTGCTGCCAATCGATCCACCCGGTCAGGGTCGCCTGAGCGAACTGCTTCTCCAGGCTGGTCCCCTCCACGTACTCCAGTGCAGCCCAGGCGTAGTTGTCGGTTGTGCCGGTCCCGTACAGGGCCGCCAGGTTCGGATGGCGGATGGCCTGGACCGGGACGAGCTGCTGGAAGATCTGCGTCAGAGCCGGGTTGGGTAGAAAGATCTTCAGCGCCGCGTCTCGGTTCTGTTCGGTGTCGCGGGCGCGGAACATCACCCCGGAGGCGCCCTCGGCCAGCACCTCGGTCAGGCGGTAGCGGCCGAGCGTCCGGCCGACCAGTCCCTTCAGTTCGTTGCCCAGCAGTGCGCCGAGACCCTTGCCGCCGACGGTCGGCCCCTCGTGGATATCCGGCATCTCGACGACCAGTCGGGTGTTGCCGGTCTCGCCGAGCTGGATGATCTCGCCGTCGCGCAGCTCGTGCTCGGTGATGAGCTGGTTGTTGACCAGGGTGCCGGACTGACTGGCGTTGGTGACCAGGACGCGCGCGTCGGTGACCTCGATCTGGCAGTGGTGGCGGGAAACTGTCTCGTCGCGCAGGGCCGTGAGGGTGTCCTTCGCCCGACCGATGCGGACGGTCCCGGACGCCGGCAGGTCGAATTCCTTGCCCGTGTCGGGGCCGCTGACAACGCGCAGTTTTCTGCTCATGAGCGAGGTTCCGCACAACACTTCCCGGGACGGACCGTCCATGTTCCCCGCGCCGCGAGGGGACGGCCCGTCCCGACCCGAACCGCCAGCTGCCTCGATCACACGCAGATGACCGCGCCCAGCAGCGGGGCGTGCTTCTCCTCGAGCGAGCGCATCACCAACTCGGCCTCGGCCGCGGCGTTGCCGAGCGGTTCGTTGACGACGACGAGGACGCCGTCAACGTATGCCGCCAGGATCTCCGTGTCGATCCCCTTGGTGATCGACGGGCCGATCACGACGATGATCGTGTAGCGCTCGCACAGCGCCTCCAGCAGGTCCGCCATCGGCTCGGACGCCAGCGCGTCGGTGACCGGGTACGGCCCGCCGGCCGGGAGATAATCGACCCCCGGGATGCGCGTGTGGTACGTGAAGTCGGTGGCGTCGAACCCACTGAAGACCAGGCACTGGACCAGGCCGACCAGGCCGGCGGCGGGATCGGCGGCGGCCGTCTCACCCGGCAGGACGCCGAGGTTGCGGCCATCGACGCGGCGCTCGATCTGGGCGGCCAGGCGTTCCGGCTGCGCCTCGGCGATGCGGGCGTCGAGGATCAGCACCCGCTCGTTGCGCATCCCCAGGCACCGGCCGACCTCGCTCACCAGCTGGTCGATCCCCTTGTTGTCGTTGAGGGAGCTGACCATCACCACCTTGCCGGATTCGGGCATGGCCTGGCGAACGCGGAGCGCCAGCGCCCGGCACGTCTCGGGGGTGAGGCCGGCCGCCTGGCCGATGCGCCGGCCGGCGCGCGACGAGCGGGCCAGCACCGGCAGGTGCATCTTCTCCGCCAGCGTCTCGGCCCGCCAGGCAGTGGACGCCATGTCGCGGACGACCAGCAGCCCCAGGCCGATCAGCAGCGGAAGCGCGAACCCCATGACAACCCGCTTCTTGAAGTCGGAGAACGGAAAGAGGCTCGGTGTGGCGGGAGAGCTGATGATCAGCTCGGAGGCCACCTGCTCCAGACGGAGTTCCAGCTCCGCCCTCCTGGTGCGCAGGTCGGTTTCCAGTTTCTGCAGCCGCAGCACCTCCTGTTCCAGCGGTTCCCAGCCGACGATAACCGGCTGCAACTTCTGGAGCTTGTCGCGCAGGTTGTCGCGGATTGCCTCGTGGTGGGCGACGGTCGCCCTGGTGGTTTCCTGCTCGACCTGTTTGTCCGCGAGCTTGCTCTTCAGCTCGCGCAGCCGGGCGGAGCTGGGGCGGAGATCCTCAAATTGCCGGGTGCGAATCGCGAGCTTCGCCTCGGACGCCTTGACCGCCCCGCGAAGGGACTGAACCTCCCGGGCCAGGTCGGCGACCACCGAGGGCAGGATGCTCGGCCGCGGCCCCTCCGAGAGGGGTTTCTTGAGCTGATGCTCCTTCTCTTTCGCCTCGAGGTTTCGCTGATTCGTCTTCAACTCCTGCTCGATCGTGATCAGCTCGATCTTGAGGGCGTCGCGCTGCTGGCGGAACGCCTGGTTCTGGTCGTCGTCCAGCTTCGCGCCGCCGGCCTTTTCCTGCCGCTGGAGTTCGGCGATGTCCCCGTGCAGTTTCCGGACCTCGGCCTGCAGCCGGAACACCTGGGACTCGGCGATACTTATCAGGTTGTCCGCGCGGGTGACGTCCGCCAGGAGTTCCGTGCGCCGGTCCTTCGGGCTGCCGGTAACCAGATGCTTGCGCAGGTAGCCGTCCCGGGCCGTGACGGCCGCGTTCAGCAGCGACTCGTATTCCTTGAGCTTCGCCGTGGTGGTTTTCAGCACCTTTTCATACTGGCCCCTGCGGTACTGTTCCACCTCCTTGCAGTGCAGCTTCATCAGCTCGTTGACCAGGTCCGCCCCCTGCTGGCTTTCCGGCCAGGTGAGCTGAACCAGGATGTGCTGGGTGTTCTCTCCCCCCCGGTCGATCACAAAGGCGCCCGGGAATCGTTCGAGCGGGATGTGCAGGTCGAATTTCTCATTCAGCTTTTCGTAGTAGGTCTTGTTCTGTTTCAGGTCCGCCGCGAGGGTCTCCAGGGTTTTCGGAGGAGGCAGGACGTCGCCCGACACGGCCGGCGTCTGGTGAGTGAGCACCCCGTTGAGCTTGTAGCTAATCTCGCTCGTTGACTTCGCGTACAGGATGGCGATTCCCGTACAAAGCGCGAGCAGGACGAGGGTGTACTTCCAGCGCTGAAGCGGAATGGCGGCGATCCGGGCGACGCTGACGCCCATGATCGTCATCCCTTCCGGGGCCATCTCCTGTCCGGGGTCGGGAACATTGCTCGGGCGACCCCCCGTGTAGTTCGCAGGCACTCGATTCATTGTTGACGCCTCGTTTGGGTCCGCGCTTCCCTGGAGAGTTGGCCGGCGTATGCGACGGGTGGCCGGTGAGAGGAGTGCTCCAGGCCCAGGTCGCGCGCCGCGCCAGTGTTGGGGATCCCATTCCCGACGAGGAAACCGGCCGCAAGGGTGGCGTGGCGAACTTCAGAGCCTGTTGCTGGATCGGAGAGTCACCCTGGCTTCTCACCTTAGTGTAACTCCGGTCAGCACCCTTTCCAAGCAAAAACCGCAGGCCCCCGCCACAAGGACACCGGCGCGGCTCCCCCGGTTACACCGATCCGGAAAAACCGCCTACCGATCTGCCGAACCGTGTCATCCGCTCGGCGAAGATCACTCTCTCGGGTTCGCGATGGGCAGAACCATTATGAGGATTATGCGGAAACGGGCACGGAACCGGACAGGATCGGGCGGCTTCGCTACCCCGCGGCTGTCCCGTCCCCGTCGAGGAGCTGGCGGTAGATGGCGGCGAGGCGGCCCGCCTTCGCGGTCCAGGTGAACTCGTCCCGGACGCGGTTACAGGCAGCCTGGCCGAGAGCGCGGCAGCGCACCGGGTCGGCGGCCAGCTGCTCCATCGCCGCCTGCAGCGCCGGGACCAGTTCGGCGCGCGGCCGCAGCGGCACCAGGACGCCGCACTCGGGCGTTACCAGCTCGGCCGGCCCGCCGTAAGCGACGATGATCGCCGGCAGGGCGCTCGCCAGGGCCTCCAGCGCGACCCCGCCGCCAAACTCGCGCAGGCTCGGGAACACGAACACCTGGGACCGGCGGAACTCCTCGCCGAGCCGCTTCTGATCGACCCACCCCAGGAATTGCACGTTGCCTTCCAGCCCGTACTGGCGCGTCAGCGCCTCCAGCTGCGTCCGCTGCGGGCCGTCGCCGATGACGCACAGCTCGCACGCCTTCAGGGCGGCCGAGCGGGACATGGCCTCCAGCGTCAGGTCCACCCCCTTGTACGGCACCAGGCGCCCCACGGTGACGAAGCGAAAGCGGTTTTTCGGCTCGGGCCAGGCGGACGCCAGCGGGAACCGGGCCGGATCCACGCCGTTCTCGGGCAGGTAGAAGCGGCGGCCGCGGAAGGAGCGGGGGATTTCCGTCGCCGTGTGCCGGCTCCCGGCAATGACGCCGGCCAGGTGCCGGTAGGTGGCCCGGTAATACGGCAGGTGCCGGTACAGACCGCGCAGCGGGACCAGCCACTCCTTCTCCTGGCGGCGCAGCTCCGGGTACTCCTTCGGCCACGGCAGGCCGCCGTTGAGCGGGCCGATGAGCATCGGCACGCCCGTTCGCCGGGCGAGGGGACTGCCCATCGTCGGCGTCAGGGGGGTGACGCGGTGGATCAGGTCGAACCTACCGGCGTCGAGCTGGCGCCCGAACCGACAAGCGACCTCGTTCTCGAAGACCATGTAGCTGGGCCAGGCCATGGCCGTGTCGATGGTCCAGGACAGGGCGGTGCCGCCGCGCAGGAAGCGGGCCAGCCCGTAGAGGGGCGCGGCGAGCCACTCGTTATCGATGAAGCGCAGCTGGACGAGCGACGCGATCGGGTCCGCCTCCAGCGCGCTGCGGTTGCGCACCTGCGAGACGAGCGTGATGTCCAGGTCGGGGCGCTCGGCCAGGGCGCAGGCGAAGTTGTAGCCCACCAGGGGGACGCTCGTCCACGTCGGGTTGCAGGCCTCGGCGATGAGCAGCACGCGCAGCCGCGAGGGGAACCTGTCGGGCATGGGACTCCAACCTTACAATGCAGTCGGCAGTGAGCAGTCGGCGGTCGGCAGTCGGCAGCCAACAACCACTCGGGTTATTCTATGGCGCTGGGCGGCTCACCCACGGGGTACAACTCGTGAAGCCAGCCATTAACTGCCGACTGCCGACTGCCTACTGGCAATCAAGGGAGGGCGACATCGTGGCCGGGATCGGCGTGGTGGCTATCGGGCGCAACGAGGGCGAGCGGCTGCGACGCTGCCTCGAATCGGTCGTCAAGCAGGCCGCGGCCGTCGTCTATGTCGATTCCGGCTCGACCGACGACAGCGTCGCGATGGCCCGGTCGCTCGGCGTCGAGACGGTGGCGCTCGACCTGTCGATCCCGTTCACCGCCGCGCGGGCGCGCAACGAGGGCTTCGCGCGGTTGCTGCAGATCGCGCCGGAGGTCGCGTTCGTGCAGTTCGTCGATGGCGACTGCGAGATCGTCCCGGGCTGGCTGGAGCGTGCCCGGCAGGAGCTGGAAGCGCGCTCCGACGTGGCGGTGGTGTGCGGCCGGCGGCGCGAGCGCTTCCCGGACGCCTCGATCTACAACCGCCTCTGCGACATGGAATGGGACACCCCGGTCGGCGACGCCGACGCCTGCGGCGGCGACGCGCTGATGCGCGTCGAACCGCTGCGTGCGGTCGGCGGCTACCGCGCGGCACTGATCGCCGGGGAGGAGCCGGAGCTGTGCGTGCGCCTGCGTGCCGCTGGCTGGCGGGTCGTGCGCGTTGACGCCGAGATGACGCTGCACGATGCGGCGATGACGCGCCTGGGGCAGTGGTGGAAGCGCATGGTGCGGGCCGGCCACGCCTTCGCGGAGGTGTCGTGGCTGCACCGCGGCAGCCCCCAGCGCCTCTGGGCGCGGGAGACGCGCAGCAACTGGTTCTGGGGCGTACTCGTGCCCGCACTGGCGGTCGCCCCGGCGTACTGGACGTGGGGACTGAGCCTGCTCCTGCTGCTGGGCTACCCCGTGCTCGCCTGGCGCGTCTATCGCGGGCGCCGGCGCCGCGGTGAGTCCGGCCGCGACGCTCGGCTGTACGCTCGCTTCTGCGTGCTGGGCAAGTTCGCGGCGGCGGCTGGACAGTTCCGTTACCACCGGAACCGCCTGCTGGCGCGGCGCAGCACTCTCATCGAGTACAAGCATGCCGCGACCCCTTCCGCGCCGGACGGGTCCGGAGAAAGTCGAGTTGGTTGAGGAGGTGCGGGACCGAACTACGCGGCGCCGGGAGGATTCTTCAGATCCCACGGACCGCGACCGGACGCGCTCGAGGATCAGCCCTCTCACACCACGCCGCCGGACCGCATGCGACCCAGCTTTCCCTTTCGGACGCCGGCCGATAGGAATACTCGGGGGACGGTCGCGCCACCGCGAGCGCGGCCCGAGACAAATTCGGGATCCCGACGAGGAACATCCATGAGGACGCACGCGCGCAGGTTCGGCCTCGCTGCGGCGCTGGTTTCCGCCGTCTGCCTCCTGGCGGACCGCGGCGGCGCCGGGGGCAAGGACGGCAGCGTCTGGAAGCAGTTCTTGCCGCCCGACGCCTACAAGGAGTTGGTCCAGCGGGCCGCCAGGAACATCGAGGAGGCGCTGGCCGGTAAGCCGGACGAGGAGGCCGTCAAGCGGGCTCAGTTCAACGCCCTCATGATCGCCGGCTACACCCTCAGCACCAGGGATCCCGAGGCCGGGCCGCAGGCCGCCCTGCGCGAGGCCGCCCGAGCGGTCGCCAAACTCGTCAGCCAGAAGGGCAAGGAGGAGGCGGCGCGCAAGGCCGCCGCAGCCCTGCTCACCCAGAAAGCCGGCGCGGGCGGGAAGGCCGACCTGGGCAACGCCAAGGACTACCTGCCCGAGCGCGCCGACCTGATGGAACACTTCAAAACGAAGAGCAAGGGCGGCGAGGGCCTGTCCCCGGCCCTGCAGAGTAACCTCCGCCTCAAGGGGGCGCTCAACGGCATCGAGGAGAAGCTTCGGGCGCTGTCGATGAAGCGCCTGACCGATGCGGGCGTCGCCAAGGAGGCCGAGGAACTGGCCCTGTTCGGCTACCGGGCCGCGGTCGTGGGCGAGCTGACCTACCTCTACGCCCCCGAGACGAAGACCGGCAAGACCGGCGACCCGAAGGAGTGGCGCGACCTGTCGCTGCAAATGCGAGACGCAGGCATCGCCCTCGCCGAGGCCGCGAAGAAGAAGGACGCCGACGCCATCTTCAAGGCCTCCAACAACCTGAACTCCTCCTGCGGCCAGTGCCACAGCGCGTTTCGCCTGTGAGCCGGACCCGCTAATCGCCACGACGAACGGCCGGCAGCCGCCGGCCGTTCATCGGTGGGCGATCGAGGACCGTCCCCGGGGCACAAGCCCGGATTCCCTGGAACTGGCGGACCAAACGCCATGACGCTGCAGGCTCGTCGCGGTTGGTCCGCCAGTCCTTGAATCCCTCTCTTTCTCCTCACTCCTCACTTCTTCTCACCGGAACTCGGTGACGCCCGGTCGCGCGATCGGCGGCACCTGGAGCGGCACGTCCCAGGCGTAGCGCGGCGGCGACAGGTCTTCGCGCGAGTTGAGCGCCTGGTCCCAGGTGATCTCGCGGCCGGTATACGCCGCCATCCGGCCCATGATCGCCATCAGCGTGCTCTTGCACATGTACTCGCCGTTGTTGATCGGCCGGCCGGTGCGGATGCTCGCGAACAGCTCGTCGTGCTCGGTCTGGTAGAAGTTGTTGTCCTTGCCGCGCAGCGACCAGGCATTCGCTCCGGTAATCGCTTGCCGGCGCTCGGAGATCACCGCCTGCCCGCGGGTGCCCGAGGCATAAACGGTGATGTCGTTGCGGCACCCCGTCTGCTGGCGCGTGTGGCTGAACACCTTGGTGCCGTTGGCGTACTCGTAAATCACCGAGAAGTGGTCGTAGATGTGCCCGTACTCGGGGCCGGTGCGCACCTGCCGGCCGCCGAGGCCGACGGCCTTGATCGGGTACTGGTCGCGCAAGGCCCAGGCGCACACGTCGAGGTTGTGGACGTGCTGCTCGACGTTGAAGTCGCCGGACAGCCAGGCGAAGTAGTACCAGTTGCGCATCTGCCAGTACATGTCGGTCCATCCCTCCTGCCGCGGGAAGACCCAGATGCGGCCGCGCAGGTCGTTCGCCTGCAGCGTGTGGGGGTCGCCGATCGCGCCGTCGTGCAGGCGCCGCATCATTTCGCGGTAGGCGTTGGAGAAGCGCAGGCACAGACCCGAGACGATCGACAGGTTGCGCCGGCGGGCGTCCTCGCAGGTCGCGAGCACCGAGCGCACCCCCGGAGCGTCCACGGCGACCGGCTTCTCGGCGAAGATGTGCTTGCCGGCCTGGACAGCGGCCCGGAGGTGGAGCGGGCGGAAGCCCGGGGGGGTGCAGAGGAGGACGACGTCCACGCCGCTGTTGATCACCTGCTGGTAGGCGTCGAAGCCGGCGAAGCGCCGCGCCGCCGGCACATCGACCTTGTTCGCGATGGCGGCGTCGCGCTGGAGGGTCTGCAGGCTGCGCTCGAGGCGGTCCTCGAAGGCGTCGCCCATCGCCCACAACTTGACGTTGCGGTCGGCCCGGAGGGCCTGGTTGGCGGCCCCGGTGCCGCGGCCGCCGCAGCCGATCAGCCCGACCTTCAAGAGGCCCTGGCCCTGGGCATGGACGGCGGGCACTGCGATGGCAGCGGCGGCCGCGGCCGCGGCGGACGACTGCAGAAACTGGCGGCGGGAGGAGCGAGTACGCCTGCTGGAAGGAACTGCGGTCATGGGGAGGGTCTCCCGAGTAGTGGAAGGTTATCGATCCGGCGTGGGAATCAGTATACCCGCGGCCGCACCGGAAGGCATCTTTTTCCCACCACCGTGCGGCTGCAGATGGTTTCAGACCGCATCGCCCGCCATGCCGCAAGCGGCAGGAAGAACAGCGGGCAGGTGGCTCATGAGACGAGGAAGCCTTCTACCTCGGCTCCGGGTAACGGATCTTCCGGTCCGGATCGAGGAACCGGGCGAACAGCGTGCTCCCGTCAGCCGCGCAGTCCACCCGGAACAGCAGCCGGTTGACGCCCCTCGCCAGCAGCACGTCCACCCCCGCCTGGTCCGGCTCCGCCCGGCCGCCCGGCGTCCCACCGTAGACACGCTTGCCGTTGAGCCACACGGTCACCGGCTGCGCGGCCCCGAGTTGCAGCCGCGTCTGCAGCGGTGCCAGGACGGTCACCTCGGCCGCGACATAGGCGTGTCCCTTGCCCTGCGGCAGCGCGATGCGCCCCGCCACCCCGACCTTCGGCCGCGCCCACTTGAGGCCCGGACTGGCGAGCGGATCGGCCGGATCGGGCGGCGGCGCCTTCACGTCGAACCCGACCGGCCCGGCCACCGCCACCTCCGTCACGAACGGGTGAGCCATCGCGTAGCGCACCAGGTCGCGGAAGTCCTGCACCGTCATCGCGTTCGCCAGCCCCTCCGGCATCACCGACTTCTCGACCACGCGCACCTGGCCCTCGATGTCCTTCTTCTGGATCACCTTGAGCTGGTCGTTCTCCATCTTGAGCGTGAATGACCGCTCGTCCTCCGCCGCCAGCAGCCCGGTCAGTACCTGCCCGTCCTTCAGCTCGACGACGCGCAGGAAGTACGGCTGCCCGACCACCCGGTTCGGGTCGAGCACGTTCGCCAGCAGGTACTCGATGTCGCGTCCGGCCCCGTCCAGCGCCGGCCCGACGTCGGCGCCGCGCCCGTCGAACTTGTGGCACTTGGCGCACTGCGCCTCGAACACCTTGCGGCCGCGCTCGAACGACCCGCGCCCGTCGTGGAGGGCGCCGCGCATCTTGTCGATCAGGGCGGCCAGTTCGGCCGGCGTGTCGCGGAAGCGGCCCCAGACGGTTTCGACCAGTTGCGTCAACTTCCTGTCGTTGAAGGCGCGGATGCGCAGGACCGTGTTGTCGGTCAGGTCGGTGCGCGGCACCCGCTTCGCGCCGACCGCGTCGAGCAGCGCCTGCGCCCACGCCCTGCGCCCGGCGAGCAGATTGACCGCCTCGACGCGCAGCGCCGGCGGGTAGTTCTTCCACCCGCCCAGCACCGCCTGCGGCACCTCCGGGTGGTCAAAGGCCGCCAGCGCGCGGCATGCCTCGATGCGCACCGGCAGGTGGGCGTCCCTGGCGAGCAGTCCTTGCAGGATGGGGCGCGCCTTGGGCGGGCGGGCGAGCGCCAGATCCCGGAGCGCGTCGAGGCGCTCCGGCAAGCCCTTGCTCGCGTCGGCGGCGAGGGCGAGCGCCCGCCGCACCGCCTCGCGGTCCTGGAAGTTGATCGCCAGCCGCCGGGCCAGCTGCTGCACCCTCGTGTCGGCGTCCCGCTGCAGCGCCGCGGAGGCGAGCTTCCACCCGGCGGGCGGCTCGACCTGCCGGTCCTTCAGCGCGACGAGCAGCCCCTCCAGCGCCTGGCGGCGCACCGCCGAATCGTTCACCTCACGCAGGAACGCGACGCCCGCGGCGAGATCCTCCGCCTTGCCGGTGGCGACGAGGCGGCGCATCGTGCGCGGCACGATGTCGTTCGTCACCAGCGCGTTGCCGGGAGCGTGCTGCTTTAGCCAGTCGAGGGCAGAGCTGCGCTGCGCGCCGACGCGCGGCTCGTAGGCCAGCCACAGCATCAGCGGGATGAACGGATCCTTCGCGTCCGCCTTGCGCTCCATGAGCCGGTGCAAGAGCGGCAGCGTGTCCTGGTCCTTGAGGCGCTGCGCGGTGCTCGCGAGCTGGAGGCGAACCTCCGGCGCTGCGTCCTTCGCCGCGAGGGCTTCCAGTTTCGCCAGCACCTTCGGCGACACCTTGCCCACCTCGCCGAGCAGGCGCACCGCCCACGACCGCACCGACGGGAAGCGGTGGCCAAGCAGCTTTTCGCCCGTCGCCTCGTCGAACGCGCCGACCGCGTACAGCGCCCACAGGCCGCGGAGCGCCAGTTGGTCCGACTTGCCGGTCCACGCGAGCGCCTGCAGCTGCGCCGCCAAGGAGCGCTCCTTGCGCTCGTGCAGCAGGCGTAGCGCGGTCCGGTGCTGGTACGGGTTGTCGTTCGCGAGCAACTCGACCAGTTCGGCGGGGGTCTTCTTGCCGAGATCGACCGGCGGCGCCGCCTTCGCCCCCTTGCGCTGGATGCGGTAGATGCGGCCGTGCTTCGCGTCCCAGCTGTTGGCCGGCGCCTGGTGGCACGGGTTCTGATCGTGCCAGTCGATGAGGTAGATCGACCCGTCCGGACCCCAGCGCAGGTTGATCGGCCGGAAATTCTTGTCGCCGGAGACGAGGAAGTCGGGGGCGTGCCCCGCCAGGTACGTCGAGCCGTGGCGGCGCAGCACGTCGCGCTTCACCGAGCACCCGTGGATGCTGCCCATGATCACGCTGCCCTGGTACTCCTTCGGGACGTGGTCGCCCTCCAGCACCAGCAGCCCGGCGTGGGCCCACCCGCTTTCCTTGTGGTGCTGGTGGTCGCAACTCTCGTTGAGCAGGCCGTAGGCGTGCGGGTTGAAGCTCGCGCCGGCCTGGCGCTTGTAGGTGCCGCCGGGGACCATGTGGAACAGGTGCGGGATGACGCAGCACGCCAGGTGGCACTGCCCGCGCGAATCGAAGTCGAGACCCCACGGGTTGCTCGTCCCCTCGGCGAAGATCTCGAACCTGCGCTTCGGGTAGTCGTAGCGCCACACCGCCGCGTTCATCTTGACGCCGTCCACCTGCGAGTGGGTGAAGACGCCGTGCAGCCCGTACAGCTTGCTGTCCGGACCCCAGGTGAAGGTGTTGAGCGTCTCGTGCGTGTCCTGGCTGCCGAACCCCTTCAGCAGGATCTCCTGTTTGTCGCACTTGCCCGTGCCCTTCGTGTCCTGGAGGAAGAAGAGATACGGGGCGGCCCCGAGGAAGACGCCGCCGTGGCCGACCTCGATGCCAGTGGCGAGATCCCAGCCCACCGGCAGATCCTTGCCGTCGGCCCAGACGGTGACCTTGTCGCACCTGCCGTCGCCATCGATGTCTTCGAGGATCTTGATCCGATCGCGCGGCTTCTTGCCCCTGGGAGTGCGGCTGGGGTACTCGAAGCACTCGACGACCCACAGACGCCCGCGCTCGTCGATGGTGAAGGCGACGGGATTGATGATGTCGGGTTCGGCGGCGAAGACGTTGACCTCCCAGCCGGGCGCCACCTGAAGGCGCTTGAGCGCCTCGGCTGCCGAGATGTACGGCTGGCCGGAAGACTTGCGGTTGTCGAAACCGAAGTTCTTCTGCGCCAGGGCGGCGGACGCGGGGACGAGGCAGAGCAGGCCGAGGAGTAGACAGCGGAAGAGAGAAGACATCAGCGGGCTCCGGGGAAGGCGTCGCGAAGGCGGAATGAGGGCATCGTATCCCGGCGCGGGACCGATCACAAGGGTGGGGCGAGACCTGACCCCCCGGTCCCCCCTTCCCTACCAGGGAAGAGGGGGGAGTGAGGAGATAAAGCCCACGGGTGGCGCCGGGGGGGAAGCGCTGGGAACTTGACCCACGGGTAGTGTCCCGTGGGCTTTCACTCCACCTCCCCGCCTCTCCTCCTCACTCCTCACTCGCCGGTTCGGGCAGGGGAGAGGGGTTTTCGCTTCCCCCCGCCAGCTCGATCTCGAACGACTCCGCGTCGCGGAAGCGGCGGCTCGTCGGGTCGAAGGTGCGGCGGAGGATGCGGCAACGACGCTCCTCGATCTGATAGGTCGCGTAGGACCAGAGGCCGGTCTGAGTGGCGCTGCCGGCGCAAACGACCGGGAACGGAGCGAGGGCCGGGTTGCTCAGAAAATAAGGGTGGTGGCGGTGGCCGTGGACCCACAGTCCGATACCGCCCTTCGCCGCGACCGGCACCACGTCTTGCAGGTCGCGCAGGCCGTGGGTGCGGCGTTCGCGCCGGCCGCTGGCGAGGCACACCGGGTAGTGCGTGACCAGAACGCGCGGCCCCGGCTCCAGACTGTCGAGCAGGCGCCGCAATCGCTCCAGCTGCGCCGCTCCGACGCTTCCGCCCGCGTCCCACATCAGCCGATTGCCGGTGCAGGAGTTGACGCCGACCAGCCAGACGTGGCCGACGCGCTGGGCGAACGGGTAGACAGCGTCAGCGACGCGCGTTCCCTTCTGCCACGCCCCGAAGTATTTCTCGAACAGGCCCGACGCGGCCACGCCGACCGTGTAGTAGTCGTGGTTGCCCGGCACCGCCAACCCCGGCGGCATCTCGGGCTGTCCTGCTCCCATGATCTCGGCGGCGCGCTTGAATTCGGACTCGAAGCCCATCGCGGTCGCGTCGCCGGAGAAGAGGATGCGGTCGGGGCGCCGCTCGCGCAGGTCGGCCGCAAGGGCGGTGAGCACCTCGTCGGCGCGGCGGAATCGGTAGCGCCGGCCGAGCCAGCGGAAGTTAACCCATCCCGGCCAGCGCTTGGTGAAGTAGTCGCCCAGGCGCCATTCCAGCTTCGGCGCCGTGATGTGAACGTCGCTCAGGTGCGCGAGGTGGACCATCAAAGTCAGCGTCAGAGGTCAAGGGGGCAGCGTAAAGCCCACGGGTCGCGCCCCGTGGGTGAATTGCCGGGGACTTGACCCACGGGACGCGACCCGTGGGCTTTACGCTGCCCTCTGCCCCCTTGACCGTTGGGTTTGTACAATTGCGGTCAACCTCCACAGCGGCGAGGGAGTGCGCTCGCACGCAGCGTCATCGTATAAAGGATCCGCTCCGATGCCCAAGGTGGTTTTCGTTAAGGAACAGAAGGAAATCGAAGTCCCCGAGGGCGCCAACCTCCGCGAGGAGGCGAAGAAGGCGGGGATCAACCTGTACTACGGGCTGGCGAAGTACCTCAACTGCTTCGGCCACGGCACCTGCGGCACATGCGCGGTGCTGGTCAAGAAGGGGATGGAGAACCTGAGCCCGCCCGGGAGGGTCGAGCGCTTCACCCTCTGGCGCATGCTCAAGAGCATTGGCCGCGAGGACGAGATCCGGCTGGCCTGCCAGTGTACCGTCAAGAGCGACTGCACGATCGACACGCATCCCGGCGTGCAGTTCAGTCCGGAGAAGGACGCCAAGGGCAAGTTCTTCTGGGAGACGCCCTACCCGAACAAGTGAGCCCGCCGCGCGTGCCCGCCGGTCACCGGCCGGCGGGCACGCGGTACGTCACCGCGCCGCAGTGGACGCCCCAGCCGGGCTGGTCCTTGCTGCCGGTCGCGTAGTACACGGTCAGGGCGCGGCCGTCCTTGAGCAGGACGCTGCTCGGGTAACCGCAGTCGGTGTTGACGGCGTCGTTGACGAGGACGAACCGCCGTCCCCAGTCGAAGGCGCCGTCCCGATCGCCGACCAGGCCGCGCACCCCGAACGGACCGACCCGATATCCGGTCACCAGCAGCACCCGCTGATCCGGAAGAAGCACGAGATCGGCCGGGTGGACGCGCGCCGGCGTCACCTTCCGCGGTTCGCCCCACGTCTTGCCGCCGGCAGACCCATCGGCGACCCAGACCTCGCCCCCGGCGTGCGTCCGCATGGCCGCCAGCACCTTGCCGGACGCCAGCCGCACCAGGGCGGTTTCGTTGAACTTCGCCGGGCCGGGCGTCGCGTAGCGTGCCCACGTCTTGCCGTGGTCCGTCGAGCGGTACAGGTAACTGTTGTCGGTCGCGGCCGGCTTCTCGCCGGACTTGCGGACCGGCCCGCCGTAGATCGGCATGAGCAGCGCCCCGTCCGGCAGGGTCAGGATGCGCCCATACGGGCTGCCCCAGCCGATGTCGGTCACGTCGATCGGCTCGGACTCCGACCACGTCTTGCCGCCGTCCCGCGATCGGGTGACCCAGGTGGTCGTCGGCCTGTTGAGACTCGGGTTGTATCTACCCTTGTCGTCGTAGTTCCCCGTGCGCCAGTAGCCGACGATCAGGGTGCCGTCCTTCGCCTGCCCCAGCGCGGGGTTGCGGTCGTCGAGCGGCGAATCGGCGACGACCGTCGGCTTCGTCCATGTCTTCCCCTCGTCCGCGGAGAAGACCATGTCGAGCCGGCCCTTGACGCCGACGTGCGGAGCGCCGCCGCGGAGCACCACCGCGATCCGGCCATCCTGGAGGCGGAGGGCGACGGGGAAGAAGCCCTGCCCGGAAACCACCAGAGACCGCTCCAGGCCAGGCGGCTTCTGCTCCCCGCCTTCTGGGCCGGAACGCGCCGCCACGGGGAGGCACGCGAAGAAGAGGAGGACCACCAGGAGACGGGTGCGGGGATTCATGGGTCACCTGCGAGGCGCGGTCGGGGGTCGTGCGGGGAGGAACTCCGGTATCCTACGAATTCGGTCGGCTGAATGGTCTATCAACCGTGAGCGCGAGCGGTCCTTCCTGCTCGCCCGCGCTCGCGGCTGATGAACACCCCGCAGCAACTGGAGCGAGGGAAACGATTACCGCGCCGGCGCGCCCTGCAGCAGCCCCTGCGACCGGAGCCATTCCGCGCAGCGCTGCGGCCACGTCGAGCACGGCCGGTCGCTCGGGCGCAGCCCGAAGCCGTGCCCACCCAGGGCGTAGATGTGCAGCTCGGCCGGGACGCCGGCACGCCGCAGGGCCAGGTACATGCCGACGCTGTTCTCGGCCCGCACGCGGTCGTCGCTGGCGTGGGCGAAGAACGCGGGCGGCGTCTCCTTTGTGACGCGGATCAGCGGCGTCAGCTCCTTCAGATCCTTCTCCACCAGGTACGCGGGGTAAATCAGGATCGCGAAGTCGGGACGGCAGCTGACCCGATCGACGGCGTCGAGCGGATCGTAGGCGCGGCGGTCGAAGTTCGTGGCCGCCCACGCCGTCAGGTGCCCGCCGGCCGAGAAGCCGAGCATGCCGATGCGCTTTGGGTCGAGGCCCCACTCGGCCGCCCTGCTGCGCACCAGGCTCAGCGCCCGCTGGGCGTCCATCAGCGCCTGCGGTGGGGGCACCCCGTTGGCCGTACCGGGCCGGCGCGGCACCCGGTACTTCAGCACGATCCCGGTCACGCCGACCGAGTTGAGCCAGCGTGCCACCTCCTCCCCTTCGAGATCCCACGCCAGGATGTTGTACCCGCCGCCCGGGGCGATCACGACCGCCGCCCCGGTATCCTTCGCCTTCGCCGGCCGGAAGATGGTGAGCGTCGGCCGCGCCACGTTGGTGATGCGGGTCACCGGCCGCGCCTCGCCCGGCTTGCCCGGGGTGACCTTCTCTGGGCCGATCTCGCCCTTCTCGCCCGGCGCCTGGCCCGGCCAGACAGCGACCGTCAGGGGCTTCGCGTCCCCGCCGTCCGCCCGGCCCCACCCCAGCGCCAGCCCCACCGCCGCCACGAGCAACGTCCGTTTCATGGCCGCACTGCCCTCCTGTCGTCCCTCGGTGCTGTGCAACGGGCGGTCCGACGACCACCCTGCGGCTCTCATTGTAGGTCGCGGCCCGGGGGACGGCGTGCGGGTCCGGTGGGGTCGATCGGGCGGCATATGCCGGACCTGACGGGCGTAACGGCCCCCTGCGGACCGGAAGCGCGCCGGACCGGGGAGAAGGCGTGAATCGACGGGGGCGGCGCGGTAAGCTTCGTCTCGGGTGTGTTCATCCGCCCTGTCCGCCAGGTCGCGGCGCCTTCATCCGCGCCCGCTCTGTCCCCACACCTTGCTTCACCCTGGGAGAATCTGACATGACGCCAGCAGAGGCCTGGTCGGAGGTGGCCCGCGAATGCCCTCGCCGCATCGTCCCCGCGCTGCACCGGAGCGGCGAGTACGTCCACGGCACGACCCCGCGCTTCCCCGGCAAGGTGCTGTGCTGCCACCGCGACACGCCCCTGCCCGAGGGCTGGATCCCGACCCCGATCCAGACCCTCGCCCAGCAACTCCAGGCGGCGAACGGCCCGGCGAACCGTGCGGAGGCCGGGTAATACCGAAGCGCCGTGACGGCTCTTCCTGCCGCTTGCGGCCTGACGGGCGGCAGGAATTAGTTCCCCCTCTCCCACAAGGGGGCGAGAGAAGAAGAACAGCAGCAGCCCGTCCCGTCCGGTAGCTCTTCGGCTACTGATGCCACTCCCCGACAAACGGAACGTAGTACCGCTTGTACTGCCGCTCGTGCCAGCCGGGGGCGGACGGGAACCCTTCCTGGCCGAGGGCGTCCACCGCCACCACCCAGTAGCGGCGCGTGACCTTGCCCGCGTCCGGGTCCGTGCAGCGGGTGCCGGTGAGCGGGGTTTTCTGCAGCCGCGTCACCTTCTGCCCCGGACCGTTGAGGCGCGGCGACTCCATGCGGTAGACGCGGTAGCCCGCCACCTTTTGTTCCGGATTGGCCTGCCACTTCAGATGGCAGGTCGTCCCCTCCTCCTTCGCGAACACCCACTGCGGCGCCGACGGGATCGTCAGGGCGTAAGGCCCCGGCCCGCTCTCGACCCCGAGCCGGTTGACGGCCCGGACGCGGTAAGCGTAGACGCCGTAACGGTACGCCTTGCCGTTCGCGTCGAGGCGGTCGGCCGGGAAGCGGTGGACGAACAGCGGCTTGCCCGCGACCGTGGCGGGGCGCGCCAGGTCGAGGGTCGTATCGGTGAAGCGGTCGGCCGTCACCGGCGCCTTCGTCAGGCGCGTGAAGGCGCCGATGGCGCGGACCGCGCCGACGCTCGGCTCGGCCAGCGGCGGCGTATCCTTCCTGAGGCGGATGATCTGGTCCTCGCTGAATACTTCCACCGGCGCCCGCTCGACGTGGTAGCCGACGACGTTGTCGGCCGGCGACACCTGCCACGAGAGCCGCACCTCCGTCGGCCCGAGGACCGACACCACCACGTCTTCCACCGTGCGCGGCTGCGTGCGGACCGGCGGGCTCAGGCGGCCCGACTCGCCGCCCTTCCGGGTCGCCTGCACGCGGTAGTGGTAGACCGTCCCCGCCTTCAGGCCGGCGTCGCGGAAGGTCGCGGTGCCTGCCTGCACGCGCCCCACCTCACGGAACTCGGCCTGCCACGGCCGCGCCCCCTCGCCGCGGTGGACGGCGTAGCCGCTCAGGCTGGCCCCTTGCACCGGCTGCCAGGTCAGGACGGCGGCGCCCTTCTCCGTCACCACCTTCAGCCCCTCGGGCGCGGGCAGACGCGCATCGGGGCCGGGATCAGCAAGGCGGTACGACCAGATCTGCTGCTCGCGCTCGACGTTCGGGACGCGCGACACCGGGTTGATGTAGTTCTCCATCAGGATAACGTTCTGGTCCGGGACGGCGACCATGATGCGCCGCCGGTTGTGCCACCCGGGCGACTCGACCGGCGGATTCATCTTCTTCCAGGTGTTCCGGCCCGCGTCGTAGGTCCAGGTCTCGCAGTGCCCGCTCACGGCCTCCTTCCCGTTCGTCCGGTCGATCGCCCGCACCACGGCGACGATCACCCGATTACGCGCGTCGTAGGCGAGTACCGGGTCGTTGCGGTCGGTGGGCGGCTGCGTGGCCGGCTTCATGTCGCGCCAGGTGTTCGTGCGCAGGTCATACGCCCAGGTGTGCGCGTCGTTGTCGAACTGCGTGCCGAACAGAACGTGGAGCCCGCGGGCCTGGTCGTAGGCCATGTTCCCCCCGCTGCGGAAGGCCGGCTGCCTTGGCGGGTCCAGCCGGTGCCAGGTGTTCGTGCAGGGATCGTAGACGAGGGTGCCCTCGTGGTTGCCCTCCCCGCCGAAGACGACCGCCACCTGATGGTCGGTGTCCCACGAAGCGCAGCGCAGCGGGCTGACGCGCGGGGCCGGCACGGTGCGCAGGTCGCGCCATGTGTTGGCTGCCAGGTCGTAGCTCCACGCGGAGCTGTTGTTGAGGTAGATCTCGCGGAACCACTGCCAGCCGTGGCTGCCGCTGAAAGCCGGGAAACGCAGGAAGCGGCCGCGGTCGGTATCGAAGACGTTCTGCTGGGCGCAGCACACGCCCGGCGGCGAGGTGTTCGGCTCCTTGAGCGTCCATCGGGCCGTCGCCGGATCGTAGGCCCACGTCTCGGCGTTCTGCTCGCCGCCGCCGCCCTGGTTGTGCCCCGCCCAGCGAATCACCTGCTTCGCCTTCGGGTCGTAGCCGAGGGACGCCTCGTAGCCCAGCCCCGGCGACGGCGGGCCGCCCTTGAGCGGGCTGCGCTTGACCCAGGTGTTCGGTTCCTGCTTAAGCTGAGGCGAATCGTCGCCGAAGGCGAGGCCGGCCGGAGCGGCCAGGGCCAGCCCGAGGAGGAGGGAGGAGCGTTTCATGGGAGGGTTCTCGTGGCAGGGGTAGTATCAAGCGCGTCCTACCAACCTACCAGTCCGGAGCGCCAGCGCCGGGCTGGTTGGCGCTGTACTACTGGGGGCCGCTGGCGTCGTCAACGGGCGGCAGCGGCCAGAGACGAATCACGCCGTCCGTGCCGCCGGACAGCACCTGGCGGCCGTCCGGGGAAAAGGCGACGCTGAACACGCCGCTCGGCGGGCCGTCGAACAGGCACACCTCGCGACCCGAGGGCACCTCCCACAGCCGCATCGGCTGGCGGTCGGTTACCGGCGCGCTGACACTCGGCTCCCGGGTGCCCAGCGCGCCGGTGAGCAGGCGCTTGCCGTCGGGCGCGAAGGCGAGGTCAACCACCGGGCTGTGCGGCCCGTCGATCACGCGAACCGACCGCGACGAGGACAGATCCCAGATACGCACCTTCTCGTCGATACTACCCGACGCCAGCCGCTTGCCGGTCGGCGAGAAGGCCACGCTGACCACGGGCGCCTTGTGGCCCTCGAACTTGCGGAGGAGTTTCTTGCCTTCCAGATCCCACAGATAAACAGCGTTACCCCCGCCCGCCGCGGCACGCCGCCCATCGGGCGAGAGGGTTAAGCACTGCGGCGAGTCGGCGCCCGCCGTGAAAAGGCGGATCACCTTCCCCGCCCGCAGATCCCACTCTTCGAGCCGCACGCCGTCGCTCAGGAGCAGCACCTCTCGTCCGTCCGCGGTGAAGCGCACGGCCGGCAGAGTCCCGGCCTTGAGCGCAGGTCCGGGTAGCTCCTTGCCGCTCGCCACGTCCCAGATCTGTACCCTGGCCTTGTCGGCGGTGATGACGCGATTCCCGTCGGACGCGACCGCCAGGGCGAGGACAGGCGTCTTGCGCTTGCCGAACTGGCGCAGTTCCTTGCCCGTCGCCACGTCCCACAGCCGGGCCGTCCCGTCGCTGCCACCCGAGAAAATGTGTTTGCCGTCAGGCGCGAACGCCAGGCAGGTCACCGGGCCGACGTGTCCGGTGAAGACCCGTTCCTCGCGGACGGAGTGGCGGTTGACGACCCACAGGACGAGTAGCACCGGGATGAGCAGCACGCCCGCGGTGAGTAGCCACCCCCCCAGGCCGGGCGACCGGGGACCACCCGCGTTCGCCGCCTGGGGTTGGGCCGCCGCGGTCGGGCGGACGGCCGGGCGGGCCTGCGGAGCGGGACAGGGAGCCTCCCCCTCGTCCGCCAGCCACTCGCGCAACCCTCGGCCATGCGCGCTCATCACCGCGGCGATCGCAGCCAGGGCCGTCTCCTGGGCCTCGGGCACGGCGTCCGCCCGATCCAGCCCCAGCCCGTGCAGCAGGTCCGGGGCGCCGGCGAGTTCGCGCCGGAGGAAGAAGTGCAGGCCGCCCGCGAGCAGGGAGGGTTCCCCGAGGCGCGCCGCCTGGAGCAGTTCGGCGAGTGCGGGGGAATCGGCTCGACGCAACTCGTCGGTCAGCTCGCGCCCGGCGGGCGGCTGCGGCTCGGCGCCCGGGCTGAGGATCTCCGCCAGGGCGCGGGTGTTGACAGGCCCCTCGGCCAGGAGTCCCGCCTGGCGCGCCCGCCCGAGTTCTTGCCGGCACCGGCGGCGGAGGTCGTCTCCGTTGCCCGGATTCCCCAGAGGAGTCTGGGCGCGCAGCGTCTCGACCTTCGCGCGGAACGCCTGGCACTCGGCGGGCGGGAGGAAGACCTGGCAGCCGTCCCAGAACGACGGGCCGGCGAGGAGGATCTCCACGGCCCGCCACGCCTGGGCCTGCGCGCGCCCCATGGCAACGCTCAACGTCTGGTTTTCCGGGTCGCACGTCAGCAGCGCCACAAGGCGCGCGGCGTCGCCTTCTCCGCGCGCGGCGCTGACGAGCAATTGACGCAGGCCGACGAGCGACACCTTCTGGACGAGTTCCATTAGCGAGAGATCCCGGGGCGGTGGGGGCGGCGTCCGACGTCTAACGGAAGTGTACCAAAAGCGCGGCGCATTTCGCAGGTGCGCAACAAGAAAGCCCACCCGAGACAGGGGTGGGCTTCAAAACTCCTCGCGACCCGGGCAGGCAGGTTCAGCCGACGCGGAGCAGGGGCAGAGCTTCGAGCGCCTCGGCGCGATGGGCCAGGTCGGCGAGGGTGTCCGGCGTGACGTTGTCGAGGGTCGCGTCGCGGGGGTGCCACAGCGACTGGCGCTGGCGGGCGCGCTCGATCAAAATGCGGATCTTCTCCTCGGACCCGGGCAGCGCGCCCGTCGGGAGCGCCGGCAGCGGCGTCCGACCGTTGAAATCATCGACGCCGCGGCGGGCGAACTTGCTGGTGGACGGATACTGCTCGCGCACGCCGGGGCGGTAGTAGCACGACCAGCACAGACCCCGCGGACGGTTCGACTTCACCTTCTGGCAGTGCCGGCACAACATGGCTCGGTCCTTTCGGTTGAGAAGTTGTCTTCGGGTTTCGGGTGGTTGGTGTTGCGGTTTCATCACGCGGCGGCCGTCTCCTCGTCGCCCTGCTCGTGCGGCAGCGCGTCGGCGTGGGTGGCGTCGAACTTTCGGCCGAACCGCTGGGCCAGGACGCGGGCAACCTCGGCGGCCAGCTCGCGGCGCATCTCGTCCCGGGGAGCCTCGTCGAACCAGTTGAGGAACCACCGGCAGGCGGCCGGTTCGCCGAGCAACTGGTCGGCCTCGAAGCAGACGCGGGCGAAGAACTCCTCGACCTCCGCGACTGTCTCCAGCCCGTCGCCCTGCCACCCGCAGAAGCCGACCGCACAGGCCGCCTCGACCGCCCAGTCCTGCACGCACTGCAGCGGCGGCGGCGTGGTTGTCGCTCCCTGGAGCAGCCGGCCGTCGTCGGTCGCCAGCGCCAGCTGCAGGGCGTCCAACCCAGCTGTCGAGAGTTGCGGGGCCACACCTTCACGCCACACTTTTCGCCAGGCTTCCATTGGTCTTCTCCTCTCGCGGGCTCTCCTCATTGACTCATTCGCCTGCTCGTTGCCTGAGCAGCACTGTATAGTTGTACTATACTAAAGTACACTATCAATGTCAAGGCTATTTTCTGGAAAAATTCTGTTTTTCCGGCGCCATGAACAGAAAATCGTTCTATTTCGTGCTTTACAAAACTGGTAAATAGAAGTTAATCACAAAAAACCATCGACAAGAGCCTCTTGCCAGTGGAAGCAGGCCGGGGGTCTTCTGAAAGTCCACGGGTGGCATCCCGTGGGTCGGGTCTGCGGCGCTTTCCCCACGGGAGCGGCCCGTGGGCTTTCAGAAGACTCCTTGCGCCCCACCCTCTTGCCCCGGCAGCCGGGCCACCGCCACTCCGTCTACTCAGCCTTGCGCGAAGCTGGTAAACTGCTACGAACGAGGTCACGCCTCGCTTCACCGAAGCTTCACAGGAGACGCCGGATGCCGCCTGCGGCCGCGCACGACACCACGCTGATTCGCAACTTCTCCATCGTCGCCCACATCGACCACGGCAAGAGCACGCTGGCCGACCAGTTCCTGCTCCGGACCGGCGCCATCTCCCAGCGTGATTTCCGCGCCCAGGTTCTGGACGACATGGATCTCGAACGTGAGCGCGGCATCACCATCCAGATGCACCCGGTCACCGTCTATCACACCCTCGACGGCAAGCGCTACGAGCTGAACCTCATCGACACCCCCGGTCACGTCGATTTCAGCTACGAGGTGTCGCGTTCCCTCGCCGCCTGCGAGGGCGTCATCCTCCTCGTCGATGCGTTTCAGGGCGTGCAGGCACAGACCGTCGCCAACGCCTACCTGTCGATGGAGCACGACCTGACCATCGTGCCCGCTCTCAACAAGGTCGATCTCCCCATTGCGCGGCCCGATGACGTCATTGCCGAGATGCAGCAGGCGCTCGGCATCAACCCCGACGAGGTGCTGCGCGTCAGCGGCAAGACCGGCCTGGGCATCGACGAGATGCTGCGTGCCATCGTCGAGCGCGTTCCGCCGCCGCCCGGCAGTCCCGACGCGCCGACCCGGGCTCTCGTCTACAACAGCCACTTCGACACCTACAAGGGCGTGGTCGTCTACGTCCGCGTCAAGGAGGGCCGGTTGCAGAAGGGACAGCGCATCCGGCTGATGCGCGGCGGGACCGAACACGAGATCATCGAGATCGGCCAGTTCCGCCCCGGTATGACGCCGTGCGACGGCCTCGCCGCCGGGCAGGTCGGCTACCTGATGGCGCAGATCAAGACGCTCGGCGACGTCCACATCGGTGATACCGTCACCGACGCGCTGCGGCCGGCGACCGAGGCGCTGCCCGGGTACAAGGAGCCCACGCCGATGGTCTTCAGCGGGCTGTACCCGGTCAACAACGACGAGTTCGAGACGCTGCGCGAGGCGCTCGCCCGGCTGCGCCTCAACGACGCGAGTTTTAGCTACCAGCCGGAGAACAGCGAGGGGCTCGGGTTCGGGTTCCGCTGCGGCTTCCTTGGCATGCTCCACCGCGAGATCATCCAGCAGCGCCTGGAGCGCGAGAGCGACCTCGACCTCGTCCAGACCGCCCCGAACGTCACCTACGAGATCTTGACGCGCAAGGGCGAAACGCTCGTGGTGGACAGCCCGCAGAAGGTGCCGGACGCGGGCCAGATCGAGGAGTTCCGCGAGCCGGTGGTGCGGGTCAGCTTCCTGCTGCCGTCGCAGAACATCGGCGACCTGATGCAGCTCTGCACCGAGCGGCGCGGCATCTACGTCCGGACCGAGTACCTCAGCCCGACACGCGCTATCCTCGTCTACGAGTTGCCGCTCGCGGAGGTGATTTACGATCTGTACGACAAGCTCAAGTCGGTGACGCACGGCTACGGAACAATGGACTACGAGCTGATCGGCTATCGGCCGGCGGAACTGGTGCGGCTTGACATCCTGGTTCACGGCAAGCGCGTTGATGCGCTGTCCACGATCGTCCATCGCGCGTTCGCCGAGCGGCGCGGGCGCAAGCTGGTCAAGAAGCTGCGCGGCGAGATCGACCGCCACCTGTTCGAGATCGCGCTGCAGGCGGCCATCGGCAGCCGAGTGGTGGCCCGCGAGACGATCGCGCCGATGCGCAAGAACGTGACCGCCAAGTGCTACGGCGGCGACATCACGCGCAAGCGCAAGCTGTGGGCCAAGCAGGCGGCCGGCAAGAAGCGCATGAAGCAGGTCGGTCAGGTAGAAATTCCACAGGAGGCGTTCCTCGCCGTGCTGGAGTCCGACCAGTAAGGGGGGAGACCAGCCGCGCGCGAGCGGTCTGCCTCGCCCGCGCGCGGCTGGTATCTCCCCTTGCACTGTCCCGGGAGGCCGGCGGCCGGATGAACACAGCAACCACAGCCACGCCCCTCACCTCCGCTCCCTCTTCCCGAGCCAGCCCCCAGCCCCTGACCCCTCTGCCTTCCTCTCTTCGCCACGCCGTCGAACTCGTCGTCCTGGCGATCTGCCTGCTGCTGATCCTGCGGCACTGGGGCCTGGAGTCCTACGAGGTGCCGACCGGAAGCATGGCGCCTGCGCTGACCGGCCACCATCGGGAGCGCGATTGTCCGCGCTGCGGGTTCCCTGTCGTGGTTGGCCGGCATCTGCGCGACCGCGGGGACGGGACGGCGGCCAGGCGCTGGTATCGGTCGGCGTTCTGCCCCAACTGCGGGCAGGGCCAGCTCGACATGCACCGCGCCCCCGCGATGCGCGGCGACCGGCTGCTGGTCAACCGCCATGTCTTCGCCTTCCGCCGGCCGCGCCGGTGGGAGGTCGTCGTCTTTCGGCTGTTCGGCATCGTCTTCGTCAAGCGCGTCATCGGCCTGCCCGGGGAGGAGGTCGCGATCTGCGGCGGCGACGTGTACGTCAACGGCGAACTCGCCCGCAAATCGCTGGCCGACGTCCGCGCGCTCCGCGTCCTGGTCTTTGACAACGACTACCAGCCCCAACCCCGCGGCTGGCGCGACCGCTGGGAAGTCGCGGCGGCGGACGGCGGTCCGCACCCGCTGGTCGGCGCCGAGCTGCGCCTCGACGGGACGAGGCGCCCCAACTCGTACCGCCTGGTGGCCTACCGCCACTACCAGCTCGATACCCGGCAATGCGAGCCGATGATCGACGAATACGCTTACAACGGCGGCAACCGTGCGCACCACGCGCTCGTTCACGATCTATCGGCGGAATGCCGGGTCGAGGTGACCGGGGGCGAGGGGACGGTGCTGCTCGGCATCAGCGATGGGCAAAACCACCTGCTCGTGAAACTGCCCGTGCGCCACCGCACAAACCCCGCCGCAGAGGCGGCCGAGGTGAGCGTCGGCGAGCACTGGCCCCCCCACGCCAGCACCCTGGCGGCCGGCAGCCCGGAGCGCACGGCACATAACGTGCATCTTGTCCCGGGCAGATCGTATCACGTGGAGGTGGCGTTCGTGGACCGACGTCTGACGGTGGCGGTGGACGGGACGGAGGTGTTTGCCCCCCTGGATCTTCCGGCCCACGGCTGGCGCCCCGGGGTGGTCCGGCCGGTCGCGCTCGGAGCCCGCGGGGTGAAGGTGATCGTGCGTAACTTCCGCCTTTTTCGGGACATCCATTACACCGCCGACGGCGCGAACGGGGTCCGCGGGAAGGCTGTCCATCTGGGACCGGACCAATACTTTGTTCTGGGTGACAACAGCCCCAACTCCCAGGACAGCCGGTTCTGGCGGGATGGCGGCGTGGTGCCCGGCGGGAACCTGATCGGCAAACCGTTCCTGGTTCTCCTGCCCGGCCGGACAACGAGTGAGCGCGGCACCGACGCGCTCACTGCAGCCCAGGGGGCGGGTCCGCCTGCCAACCCCCGGCGCCCCTGAACCCGGGTGGTCGATGACTCCTGATCCCTCTCCCACGCGCCCGCGCCGCCTGCCGCTGGTCGCAGGATCCACCCCCTTCCTCGCCGACTGCGGGCGGCGGGACCGGCGAAATGCCCTATGTCCCCCTGTCGAGGAGCGATAAACTGCAAGGGTTGGGCCGAGCGGCGGCCCGGCAAGGGCGCGTGCCCAGGACGACGAACAGACCGGGTGTTGCATGAACCCAGAGCACGATAAACCCCCTGCCGACGCCGCCTCGACGGGCCTGCCCGCGCCCCCCGACAACCAACTCGCGGAGAACGGCCTGCCCGACAACGGGCACGAGGCCGCTCCGCTCGGGATGGCGGATCAAATCACCGCGAATGTCCCCCCCGGCCCGGCCGACCAGATCGCGGCCGGGTCGCCAGCCGACACCAGCACCCAGGTCGTCGCAGGACCGCCACCCGCCGTCGCCCGCCCCCGGGTGGACCACGCGACACCGGCCCCGCAGGCGGAGGCGCTGCTGGTGCTGCGCCAGTTGCTCGGCCTGGTGATCCTCGGGGCGGCCGGCTGGGGATTCATCGCCCTCGTCGCCCACCTGGCCAACACCTGGAAAATCGGCATCTCCTGGGAAGCTGCCGCCATCGTTGCCGCCATCCTCTCGTTCGGCCTCTTCCTGCTGCTGGAGCAGAACCTCTGGCTGAGCCGGTTCATGGGCCTGCGCCTCAGTCCCAGGGCGACGCCGCTGAAGGAGGCGCTCTTCTTCTGGCTGACGGGCGTCGTCGGGCTCATGCTGCGCACCACCGTCGCTCCCGAGGATCTCCCGACCGGCGCGCCGGCCCAGGCCGCCGGCGACCGCCCGCTGGAGCCGGAGGTCAAGGACGGGTTTCGGGAGATCGTCGAAACGGGCGTCTTCGTCGTCGTCCTGGTGCTCATGCTCAAGGGGTTCCTCGCCGAGGCGTTCGTCATCCCGACCGGGTCGATGGCGACCACGCTGCTCGGCTATCACCAGAACGTCACCTGCCCGCAGTGCGGGTTCCGGTTTCGCATCAACATGAGCACCCAGCTCGACGCCGAGCAGCCGCACCACGCATTCGTGACCGGATGTACGTGCCCGAACTGCTTCCTCCCGTTCGAGCTTCGCAATAACTTCCCACAGGGCAACCAGCCGTGAAACGACGTGCCAAGTACCTGCTGACGCTCCTTCTCTGCGTCCTGACCGTCGGCTGCGGCGAGGGCTCCTGGAGCAGCGGCGATCGCGTCCTGGTCGGCAAGTTCCTCTACGACGCGAACCTGGCCAAACCGGAACGCTGGGACGTCGTCGTCTTCAAGTACCCGGAGCGACCGATCAGCAACGGCACGCCGAAGAACTACATCAAGCGTCTCCTCGGCCTGCCGGGTGAGCTGCTCGCCATTTTCTTCGGCCAGATCTACGTCGCTCTCGAAGAGCCGGTCGATTACGCCAACGCCGACGCGGGCGTGGACCCGAACGACCTGTGGAAGGCCCAGTACCTCCACACCGAGTACCGGCGGCCGACCGAGCCGAAGGGAAACGAATACTGGCAGACGCGCCGGTTCCAGATCAAGCGCAAGTCGGTGGACACGATGCTGGCGATGCGGCGGAGCGTGTTCGACAACGACTTCCAGCCGAAGGATCTGAAGAACGTCCTGCCGCCGCGCTGGCAGCCGAAGGCCGGCTGGGAGGCCGACGGCAAGACCGGCTTCCGCAGCGACGGCAGCCAGGCCGAACTCGCCTGGCTGCGCTACCAGCACATCCTGCGCACGAGCCTCGACGCGGGCAAGAAACCGCAGCCGCAGCTGATCACCGACTTCCTGGGGTACAACCAGTTCGTGACCAACGGCATGGCCCCGCAGCCGTATGACCCGCACCGCCACAACTGGGTCGGCGACCTGATGCTCGAGTGCAAGGTGAAAATCGAGAAGGGCGAGGGCGAACTCGTCATGGAGTTGTCGCGAGGCGTGGACCGATTCCAGGCGACGTTCGACCTGGCGGCCGGCACCTGCACTCTCACCCGCCACGGCGAGGACGGCAAGCCGAAGCGCCTGGAGAGCAAGACGACGGCCCTGAAGGGGCCGGGAACCCACGACCTGCGCTTCGCGAACTTCGACAACCGGCTGACCGTCTGGGTGGACGGGGAACTGCCGTTCGGCGACGGCGTCGGCCACGACGCGCCGGCGAAGCGCGGTCCCTACGCGAACGACCTGGAGCCGGCGAGCCTGGGCAGCAAGGGGGCGGCGGTGCAGGTGACCGGCCTGAAATTGTGGCGCGACACCTACTACACCCTCAAGGGGCCGAGCCCGGACGCCGAAACCGCCGGCGTGGACTATACCGACCCGGCAACGTGGGGTCCGCTGCGCGATCTGGAGTATCGCACGTTGTACGTCCACAAGGGCCACTACCTGTGCCTGGGCGACAACAGCCCGCAGAGTAGCGACAGCCGCGAGTGGGGGACGGTGCCCGAGCGGCTCATGCTCGGCCGGGCGCTGCTGGTGTACTTCCCGTTCTCGCGGGCGGGACGGATCAAGTAGGCAGGAGGCAGGAGGCAGCAGGTAGTAGTCGTCATGATTCCACAGTATCGCCCGGGATACTGCCTCCTGCTGACTGCCGCCGGGGGCCGGTGATGCTGCAGGGAGAAATCGCCATCCGCGTGCGGTACGCCGAGACGGACCGCATGGGACTGCTCCACCACGCGAATTACCTCGTGTACTTCGAGCAGGGGCGGACCGAGTTGCTGCGCTCGCTGGGGTGGTCGTACCGAGATCTGGAGGATCAGGGCTATCTGCTGGTACTGACGCGCGTCGAGGTGCGCTATCGCCGGCCGGCCCGGTACGACGACCTGCTGACCGTGCGGACAACGCTGACGCGCGCCACCCTGGTCAAACTCGTGCATCGCTACGAGGTGCTGCGCGACGGCGAATTGCTGGCCGAGGGCGAGACGACGCTCGGCTGCGTGGACCGCGCGGGCCGCGTCCAGCCCCTGCCGGCGTGCCTGAAGGGAGAGGGTGACAGCGTGACAGAGTGAGAGAGAAGGAAGGCTCAACGCCCACGGGTGGAGTCCCGTGGGCTTGAACCCTGTCACCTTGTCGCCACAAAAAGGGGGTGCCCGTGCGGCGTCTGCTGATCCAGTCGTTCTTGCCCCTGATCTTCTGTGCCGTCCCGTTGCTGGTCGCC
>JADLBT010000141.1 GCA_020847555.1 Gemmataceae bacterium | reverse complement strand
GTAGCGGCAGGGCGTACAGACCGAGCTGCCGGCTTTCGCCACCTGCCCGGACGGGCACTTCAGACAGACAACGGCGCCGGCGACGCTGGAATATGTGCCGGGCTGACACCGCGAGCAGGCGTTCAAGGTTGGCACGGGGTTGGGCGCAAAGGTGCCGGCAGGACACTTGGCGCACACGGAGCTGAAGCCGGAGGAGGCGCGTCTCGAGTTGACGTACTCGCCTGGACCGCAGGCGAGGCACACGACGAGGCCGCCGTTGGACCAGGCCGGGAACTCGCCGGGCGGGCATGAGGAGCAGGTGGTGGCGCCAGGCGAGGAGAAGTGGCCGGGCGGACAGGGTTTGCAGGACTGCACCGCCCAGGCGCCGGCATTGGGTGAGTAGGTGCCGGCCGGGCAGTTCGCGCAGACGGAGGCGTCGTTGACGGTATAGGCGTACTTGCCGGCCGGGCAGGGCACGCAGGAACTGGAGCCGGCGGACGGCTGAACGTAGCCGAGGGGACATGGCTTGCAGGCGAGCGCCCCGGCAACGTCCGAGAAGGTGCCGGGCGGACAGGCCAGGCAGGAGGTGGAGCCGTTCACGGTCAGGGCGTAAGAGCCAGGCTGGCAGGTTGCGCAGGAGCTGCTGCCGGGCAGGCTGGTCGTGCCAGGCGGACAGGGGGTGCAGAAGGCAGAGCCGTTCACCGAGAAGGTACCGGCCGCGCAACTGGTGCAGACTGGCGCGCCGACAGGCGAGAAGGTGCCGGGGGGGCAGTTCAAGCAGAAAGCCGAGCCATTCACGGAGTACCTGCCGGCCAGGCAGTCCTGGCAGGCTGCCGCGCCGAGATCGGAGAACGTCCCGGCGGGGCAGCTCGTGCAGAAGGCCGCGCCGTTCACGGAGTAGGTCCCGGCCTGGCAGACGTCGCACGAGGCTGCGCCCACGGCGGAGAACGTCCCGGCGGGGCAGCTCGTGCAGAAGGCCGCGCCGTTCACCGCGTACGTCCCGCCGGTGCACTGGGTGCACAGTGAGGATCCTGTCGAAGCGCCGAACGAACCAGCAGGACACGGGGAACAGAAGGTCGCGGCGTAGGAGTCGGCGTACTGTCCCACCGGGCAGTCCGTGCAGGAAGCGTTGGCGGACAACGGCCCGTAGGTGCCGGGGAGGCACTGGGCGCAGGGCGCGCCGTTCACGGAGTAGTAACCGGACCCGCAGATCTGGCAGATGGGGGTAACAGATGTACCGTTCGTGAACCCGACGAGATGATAACCGGGTGGACAACCGCCCGCCGGGACAGCGGAGGCGGAGCGAGTGGAGAGGGAAGTGCCGACGAGCGCGGTGACCAGGCTGGCCCCGAGCCGTTTCATCGCCTGCCGGCGCGTCGCGCCGGCAGCCAGCGCCTGTGCCAGATCGTCCAACCACCAGCCGTTGCTCATACCGCCCTCACAACGTGCCATCGATCGCCGAACAGCTTGTAGGACGAATTGTTGCATCGGCGGCGCCGAAAGTCAACGTTTTCTGAGGTCGTCTGACTCTGACCAGCCCCCGGGGCGCAGGCTGCTCAGCTTCCTCCCGCCCGGTCGAACGCTCGGCCCAGCTCCGCCAGCTCCTCGATGCGCCGGAGCGCCGCGTCGCGGCCGTTCGAGGGGAGCTGGAAGACGCAGCGGACGACGCCGGCGAACTGGTAGTGCTCGAGGTCTTTCAGCGTCGGCTCCGCCCAGAACTGAGTCACCGGGATCGGGTCACGGCCGGCTTCGGCGGCCAACCGCTGGAGTTCAGCGATGCGCACGGGGCGCGTCTCGTGGGTCAGGCCGGCGCTCGGCATCCACTCGTCGCCGTACTCGAGCACGCGCTGAAGCGCGTGCGGGCCGGTGCCGCCCACGAGGATCGGCGGGTGGGGCTTCTGGAGTGGCTTCGGCCAGGACCAGATCGGCCCGAAGTTGACGAACTCGCCGTGGTACGCCGCCTCGTCCTCCGCCCAGATCCGCTTCATCGCCAGGACGCGCTCGCGCATGACGCTCCAACGCTTTGTCGGGTCGGTGCCATGGTTGCGCGCCTCCTCGGCGTTCCAGCCGCCGCCCACGCCGAAGACGAAGCGGCCGCCGGAGAGGTGGTCCAGCGTGGCCACCTCCTTGGCCAGGATGATCGGGTCGTGCTCCGCCACCAGGCAGATGCCCGTCCCGATCTTGATCCGACTCGTCACCGCCGCCGCGGCGCCAAGGGAGACGAACGGCGCGACGATGCGCGGGTACTCCGGCGGCATCGGCGCCAGACCGTGCCGCTCGCTCTGCCGCGCGACCGGGATGTGGGTGTGCTCCGGCAGCAGGAGCAGGTCGAAGCCGAGCTCCTCGGCCGCGCGGGCGAGGTCGGTGACGCGGATGGCGTCCACTGTCAGGAAGATGATCAGGCCGTACTTCACGCTCAGGCGCTCCTGGTGTTGAGGTTGAGATGGACGTGGCTACCGGTCAGCCAGGACCTCGCGCACCGCGGACAGCTCGACCACGCGCCGCTCTCGGCTCGACTGGAGAATGCCGTCGCTGAGATCGCGGACCCAGAGTCCGTCCAGGCCGGAGCAGGGCGGCTCGCGATCCTCCACGATGCAGCGGTTGAACGCCTCGACCTGGGTCACGTACATGTTGGCGCCAGGATACTCCGTCGTAGTGACCGTCCTCTCGCCCTCGAAGTGCAGGTTGGCCGCCGACGACCTGGCGGTGTAGCGACGAGCCACACCCCTGGCCAGGCCCTCGCCACGCACCTTCAGGACCTCGAGCTGGCCCATCGTCGGCAGCATCAGCGTGCGGACGCCGCGCAAGCGCCCCTCGGTGCCGTAGACCGTGACCGTGTTCTCGTCGTACGGCGAATCGTGGCCGCCGAAGGCGTAGGCGTAGATGCCGCCCTCGAAGTTCAGGATCGCCGCGACCTTCCGCTCGCGGCCGTCCGGGTCCGTCATGACGTCCGTGAGGGCGGTGACCTCCTCGATGGGGCGCCCGACCAGGTAGTGCAGCATGTCCAGGGCGATACCCAGGTGCACCACAGCGTTACCCCCGCGCCCGGACGAGCGACTCAGGGCTTGCGCATCGCGGCGATGCGCGCCGCGCCCGCGTTGGGCGCCTCGGAGGCGAGATAGCTCATCGCCCGGAGGAGCTGCACCGTGTGGGTACCGCCTCCGCCGTACGACATGACGCCGTCGCGGAGGTGCTTCTGGCCGTAGAGGCTGAGCCAGGTGCCGCCGCAGCCGGTGACCTGCATCGCCAGGGTCACGATACGCACCACCGACTCCGCGCAGTACCAGAACATCATCGGCCCGTACTTCTTGTCCAGCTCTTCCGGGTGGCTGTTCATCCAGACGAAGCGGTACATCATTGCTCGCAGCGACTCGACCAGGCTGTACATCTCGCCCAGCTTCATCGCCACGGCCTGGTGCTCGACGATCGGCTTGCCGCCCTGGACCCGCATCTTGGCGTATTCGGCCGCCTCCTCGAACGCGGAGCGGGCCGCTCCCAGCCGGATGCCGAAGGTGTACGGGTAGTCCTGACTCAGGATCGCGTCGGCGCCGTACCTGTCGAACCCGAGCTTCTTGCCGCGATCGACCTCGCCGAGCACGAAGCTCTTCGGGATGCGGCAGTTGTCGAAGATGATCCCGGTGTTGTTCAGCAGGCGGAAGCCAACTTT
>JADLBT010000140.1 GCA_020847555.1 Gemmataceae bacterium | reverse complement strand
GCTGCGCGGCAGCACCCCCCACCCCGATCATCTCGCCGCCCACGGAGAGATCGACATCATGCTGGACACGTTCCCGCAGAGCGGCGGCATCACCACGTTGGACGCGCTGCTGATGGGCATCCCGGTCGTGACGCTGCTCGGGCAGCGGGTGCCGGGGCGCGTGTCGGCGTCGCTGCTGACGACGCTCGGCCTGTCCGGCCTCGTAGCCGAAACGCCCGACGAGTACGTCGGCATCGCCGCGCGGCTGGCCGCCGACCTTGACCGGCTGGCCCGTGAGCGCGCGACCATCCGCGACCGGCTGCTGTCGTCCCCGCTGGGCGACGCCCGCCAGTACGCCGGGGCCGTCGAGGATGTGTACCGCGACCTCTGGCGCCGCTGGTGCGCCGCCCAAGAGCCCGTCGTCCCGACCGACCGGGGCAACAGCCCTCCCGCCCATGTCATCCCGAGCGGCGCAGGCACCAGCCCCCACACCCATGTCATCCCGAGCCGAGCGAGGCACGAGCGAAGTCGAGGGATCTCGGTCCGGGACTGCCCCGGCCGAGATCCCTCGACTCAGTCGCAGGCTCCTTCGCTCGGGATGACACGGGAGGGGTCACAGGCGCCCGTGCCTGGGGTCGCGGGGAAGAAGACGCGAGCCTCCCTTCCTGGGATGGCGGGGGAGGGGGCGCGGGCGCCCGCGCCGGAGGCGGCAGACGCATCGTCGGACGTGCAGCGTGGAGCCGGGGGTGAGGGCCGATGACCACCGTCGCCGCGCTCCTCACGAAAGGGCTGGCCGCCCACCAGGCTGGCCGGCTGGCCGACGCCGAAGCGTGCTACCGCCGTGCCCTCCGCGCCCAACCAGGGCAGCAGGACGCCCTGCACCTGCTGGCCGTCGCGGCGCTCCAGGCCGGGCGCCTCACGGATGCGCTGGCGCTGGCCCGGCAGGCCACCGACGCCGCCCCCGGCCAGCCGACTTTCTGGAATACGCGTGGCGTGGCCGAGCGGACGGCCGGCGACCTTGCCGCCGCCGCCGCCAGTTTCCGACGGGCAGGCACCCTGACCCCGGCCTACGCTGACGCCTGGGCCAACCTCGCGGCCACCCACGAGCAGGCCGGCGACCCAGCCGCCGAGGACGACGCCCTGGTCCGGTTGCTCGCTGTGCAGCCGGGCAACGTCCGCGCCTGGGGCCGACGCGGCGTACTGGCCTACCTCCAGCAGTGGTTCCCGGACGCCGAAGCCCACTTCGCGGAGGCCGCTCGGCTCGCGCCCGACGACCCCGAGCTGTGGTCGAACCTGGGGGCTGTGCAGTTGCAGCGGGGGCGGCTCGCCGAGGCCGAGGCCAGCCAGAGCCGCGCCCTGTCCCTGCGCCCCGACTTCCTGGGGGCGCGGAATAACCTGGGCAACGTGCTGGTGGCGCAGTCGCGCTGGGCGGAAGCCGTCGCCGTCCTTGAGGACGTGGTGCGGCAGGCGCCCGCCGACCCGAACGGCTGGGTCAACCTGGGGCACGCCCTTAAGGGGCTGGAGCGGTACGCCGAGGCCCGCGACGCCTACGAGCGCGTCCTGGCGATGCACCCCGGCCTACCGGTGGCGCTGCTCGGTCTGGGCGACACGCTCCAGGGGATGGGCGACCTGCACGGGGCCATCGCCTGCTACGAGGGGGCGCTGGTGCAGGCCGCCGACAATCCCGACTTGCACGAGCACTACGGCGTCGCCCTCCAGGGGCTCGGGCGCATCGACGAGGCGCTAGCGCAGTTCCGGGCCTGCCTCGCGCGGGACCCCGACCGTGCCCGCGTCCACAGCGCCGTCATCTTCGCGCTCGATCTCTCCGAGGGCGGCGACCCCGAAGCTCATCGCGAGCGCGAGCGGTACAACGCTCGCTTCGGGGGCCGGGCCTGGACGGTCCGGCATGCCAACAACCCCGATCCAGACCGTCCGCTGCGCGTGGGCTACGTCTCGGCGGACTTCCGGCACCACTCGGCCGGCTTCCTGGTGCTCCCCGTGCTGAAGGCCCACGACCGCGCACAAGTACAGGTCTACTGCTACAGCGGCGTGAGCAAGCCCGACTACCTGACCGAGCGGTTCCGCGCCCTGGCCGACGTCTGGCACGACATGTACGACCTGGACGACGACGCCCTGGAAGCGCTGATTCGCCGCGACGAGATCGACGTGCTGGTGGACCTGTCCGGGCACTCGGCGGGCAACCGGCTGACCGTCTTCGCGCGGGAGCCGGCCCCCGTCCAGGTGACAGCCTGGGGATACGCAACCGGCACCGGCCTCGACACGATGCACTACTTCATGGCCGATCCCATTGTGGTGCCGCCGGAGGCCCGCGCCGCCTACTTCGAGGAGGTCGTCAACCTCCCGAGCGTGCTCTGCTACGAGCCGCCGGACGCTGCCCCGCCGGTTGCGCCGCCCCCGTCCCTCGCCAACGGCTACGTCACGTTCGGGGCGTTCAACCGCATGGAGAAGGTGTCGCCGGGCGTGCGCGACGCCTGGGCAGCCGTGATGCTGCGGGTGCCGGACGCCCGGCTGATCGTCAAGACCGGCCGCGTCAGCACTGACGCCGCCTGCCAGCAGCTCGTGGACGACCTTGTGGCGCGCGGTGTCGCGCGGGAGCGCATCGAGCTACGGGGCAACACCTCCCACCAGGAGCACCTTGCCGCCCACGGCGACATCGACATCCTGTTGGACACGTTCCCGCACGGCGGCGGTGTGACCTCTGTCGAGGCGCTGCTGATGGGCGTG
>JADLBT010000139.1 GCA_020847555.1 Gemmataceae bacterium | reverse complement strand
GGGTGCTGATGTCGCTGATCGCCTGGTCGATGACCTTCAGCGAGTCCTGGGCGCCCTGGGCGCTGGTGACGTTAACCGAACTCAGATTGCCGAACTGGACGCCGACGACGCCCAGGCCCAGGCCGGTGGTATGGACCTTGTCGAAGGCGACCTTGGCGGTCTGGCCGGCGTTGGCCCCGATCTGGAACGTCAGCGAGTTGTCGGTGACGCTGATGGTGCCCAGGGCGCCCGTCACCGTGGTGGTCTGCGACCCGCCGGCCAGGGCGAACTGGAGCGAGACGCCCTTGGTAGCCCCGGCAATGCCTGTCAGGACGTTGCCGCTGCCGGTGGCCGCCGACCCGTTGATGGTGCCGGCGACGTCGGTGCCGCTCACCGTGGTGGTGCCGGTGCCGAACCCCGAAGAGGTGCCGGCGGCGGCCTTGTCCGAGGTGACGACGATCTTCGAGGACGAGCCGAACTGGGAAGCGATCAGCCGCGTCTCGCCGCCGCCCCCGCCGTTGTCGGCGGTGACGCCCGTCTGGGCGCTAAACTGGTTGATGCGGCTGATGACGGTCGCCTGGTTACTGCCGGCCGCCAGGGTGATCTGGACGCCGTTGATCGTCAGCGTCTCGTCGGCCGCGAGGTTGGCGTTCTGCAGGGTGCCGGCCGCCGTGTTGGCCTTGGTCGCGGCGGTGGACACGCTGACGGCATACCCGGAGCCGGCGGTGGACTCGGCCGTCGCCTTCAGGAAAGTGACGCCCGGGTCAGTGGCGGACCCGCTCAGGCCAGCCGAGCCGTCGAGCAGTTTCTTGGTGCCGAACTGCGTGGTGTTGGCGATGCGATCGATCGTTTGCAGGGCGTTGGCGACCTCGGCCTGGTTCGCGGCCAGGGCGTTGGCGTCGTTGACGCCGGTGTTGGCCGAATCGAGGGCCAGGCCGCGGACCTTGACGAGCAGACTGTTGATCTCATTCAGCGCCCCCTCGCCGGTCTGCACCAGCGAGACGGCCTTGGAGGTGTTGTCGATGGCCGTCTTCAGGCCGGCGATCTGCGCTCGCTGCTGCTCGGAGATGACCAGCGCGGCCGGGCCGTCGGCCCCGCGGTTGACCTTCAGGCCCGACGACAGCCGCTCGAGCGACTTCGACATCATGGTCGAGGTCCGGCCGAGGTTGTGCTGCGCGGTCAGCGACGCGACGTTGTTCGTGATCGTGAGTCCCATGAAGCCTGCTTCCCCTAAATCGGATGTTCGCGTGATCTCGTGGCGACGCCCCGCATGGGCGTTTCACTTCGCCGTTGCAGGGATTATCGAGGACGGGGTGCGGAACTTGCCGGAAAATCAACGCGAACGGGTTTGGCAGCCTGTTCGGGCCGGCCGCGCGCGCTCGCCCAGCAGAGCAGTCCGGGCGCCGGGTTGGACCGATTGACCTTTCTGCAAGCGCTGCCGTATACTACAGCGCCTTGGAGAAAGGGGCGTTTATGAGTTATGGCGGCGACGAAGGTTCGGAAACCGGGTTCACCACAGCCCGCGCGCGCGACTGGCCGAGCGTCCGGCAGTTTAACGTCTTCGTGGAGAATCGCCTGGGCAACCTGCTCACGGTCATCCGGCGCTTCGAGACGAGCGACAACCGCATCGTCTCGCTGACCATTGTCGATTCGGCGGACTGCGCCATCATTCGCATCGTGGTGAGCGACCCGGAGCGCGCCCTGGAGGTGTTTCAGCAGGCGGGACTGCAGTTCGCCGAGAGCGATCTGCTCGTGGTTCAGCTTCCGGAAGGCCCCCAGCCACTGCTGCAAATCTGCAAGGCTTTGCTGACTGCAGAGATCAACATCCACTACGCCTACCCGCTCCTGGTCGGCCCCCACGGCCACGCCGCCCTGGCCCTGCACGTCGAGGACCACGAAACCGCCGCCCAGATGATGCAGAGGCAAGGGTTCGTGCTGTTCACCGAAGGCGATCTGAACGAATAAGGTGCCGCGCTCGCGCTTCGGGCTGGTCTGTGGGCACGTCTCTTTTCTTCATGCCGATCGGCGCCGGCGGATGGCGGCGATTTCCAGCGCAATGAGGTGCTGGACCACCGCGGCCGCTTTCGGCCGGTCGGCCGGGCGCCGCGCCAGCAGACGCTCGATGAAGACGACGAGTCCCGCCGGCAGGCCGCTGACGTACCGGCGGATGTCGGCCGGCGGGTCCGCGTGATGGCGGCGGAACGTTTGCTCGACCGACCCGGCCGGGTACGGCAACTGGCCGGCCAGCATCTCGTACAGGGTCACGCCCAGGCTGAACACGTCACTTGCGGTCCCGTCCACCGGGTCCGTCCCGCACAGCTCCGGCGCCAGGTAGTTGATCGTGCCCAGGACGTAGCCCTCTTCCAGCAGGGCCGCGTTCTCGCCCGGCCGGTGTGCGAACCCGAGGTCGAGCAGGATTGCCCGGCCGTCCCCGGCCAGGCGGATGTTGTCCGGCTTGACGTCGCCGTGGACGAAGCCGGCCCGGTGCAGAGCGGCGAGCGCCTCGGCGGTCTGGCGCGTGACCCACAGAGCGGTCGCCACGTCGAGCCGATAGTCGCGCCGCAGGCGCCGGCGCAGCGACTCCCCGGGCAGCAGGTCCATGACCAGGAAGTACGGCGGGCGCGTGACGTGGGCCGTGAGCAGGCGGACCAGGTGCGGGTGGCTAACCGTCAGCCCGGCCCGGGCCTCGCGCTGGAGGAGCTTGACGGCGGTCGTGCGATCTTCCCAGTCGTCGCGGACCAGCTTGACGGCACAGGCGCTGTCGGTGTCGAGGTCGTGGGCAGAATAAACAGAAGTCATGACGCCGCCGCCGAGACGTGCCAGCAGCTCGTAGCCAGGAATTTTCGGCAAGGGTTGCATGGTGCGTGCCGCGGAGAGAAGCGCGGGACCGGCGCACGTCGGGAAACGCGACTGAACGATATTATCGGCCTCACCGGCCCCCCGGATACAACCAAAAGAGGCGGCGCACGTCGCGCCGCCCCTGAAAGGCAAGCTATGGTCACGGCGCCGGCGGGGCGTCGGCCTCCGCCTCGGAGAACGTCGGCGCCTCCACCGGCTTGTGCGGGTGGAAGAACACCGCCAGCAGGATGGCCCCGACCAGGGCCGCGCCCATCGAGTACTGGAACACGGCCTGGTAGTCCAGCCGCCTGCCGACCGTGTACTCCGTCCGCAGCCGGCCGCACAGGAAGTTGGCGGCGAGCGGGCCAAGGCCGAGGATCAGCACGTTGAACAACCCCTGCGCGCTGGAGCGGATATCCTTGGGGAAGAACTCGTCCACGAAGATGTACACGGTGGCGAAGAAGAAGGCGTAGCAGATGCCGTGGATGACGTTGATCAGGATGGCCGGCACGGGTTCCGGCCAGTACGCGAAGACGGCGAACCGGGCCGCGTGCCCGAGCACGCCGATCACCATCGTCGTCCGCCAGCCGAGCCGCTTCAGGGTGTACCCGAGCACGAGCATCGTCACGATCTCGGCGAGCTGTCCGATCTTCATCACCGGCCCGACCCAGTTGGCCGGGATGTCCACCACCCCGCCATCCTTCACCGGCCCGAGGAACGTGAACGTCCAGAAGAAGAAGCTCTGGTGGACGGCCGCGTCGATGAAGGTGACGATGAACAGCACGAGCATGAACGGATGGCGGAGCAGTTTCATCGCCTTCAGCCACGCCAGCGAGTCCTCCCCGGTGGCCGGCCGCGGCGGCGTGTGCGGCAGGGCGAGGCTGTACAGCGCCAGCGCCAGCGACGCCACGCCGGCAACCAGGAAGATGTTCGCCTTGACGGCCTGGGCCGCTGGCCCCTCCAGGGACGTCCCGAGCGCCGTTCCGAGCCAGTCGGTGAACCCGACATTGGCCAGCGCCGGCACCTTCGCCCAGTCCACCAGGATGAAGATGAACGGCCAGCTCGCGGCGATCCACCCGATCGTTCCCCACACCCGGACCGGGCCGAAGTCGTGCTGCGGATCCCGCAGGTTCGCAAAGGCGATCGAGTTGGTGATGGAGATCGTCGGGACGTAGAAGAGGCAGTGGGCGAGCATGAGCAGGAAGAACGGCCAGAACGGCGGCGTTGCCGTCCCCTCCCGACAGAGGAAGTACAGGCCGAGGATGGCCAGCCCGCCGACGAGGTGGGAGAACGCGAGGAACTTCTCGGCCGCGAACTTGCGGTCGGCGAACTGGGTGCTGAAGAACAGCGCCGTCAGCGCCCCGATGTTGAACGCCGCGAAAATGAGCGTCTGCTGCCACTCGACGAAGCCGAGTCGGGGGATGTAGTCGAACCCCAGCTCGAACCACGCCCCCCAGATGAAGAACTGCAGGAACATCATCACCGACAGTTTGAAGCGATACACGATCGTCTCCCGGGAGGGCGAGCACAGCAGCGAGGCTGTTGAGGAATCTACGAAGCGCCCGACCGGCGCGGCAACGACTGGCCGCACATTTCCGCCGACCCGGCCGCAAACTCCACCCACCTTTCTCAATCCTCGCCGCAGACCAGCCGACCCTGCCGGGCGTGTGGCGCGTGCGGCCTGTGCCGGGTCGCCTGTTTGTGCATTTCCTCCCTGTTCCCCGAACGTCTCCGGTGTCGCGAATGAGACGGCCGATACGGAAGGGGACGGTTGTTGCGGTCGTCGCTTCGCCCCGCCTGCTATTCCCCGACTGCATACCCGTGACAAACCGGAAGAAGGTGACACGGTGACACGCTGACCCGAGAAAGCCCGCAGGTAACGCCCCGTGGGCTCGGGTCATCCTGTTATCCTGTCACCCTTCCCCGGTGTGGACAGTTCAGGGAGGGCAACCTCGTGAAACGGGTCTGGCTGAGTGGTTTGTGCGTGTGGGCCGGCTGGTTTGTCGGCGCGGCTCGGGGGCAGGAAGGAATTCGGGCCTTCGAGCGGACCCCGGCCGGGATGGAGTGCAGCGCCCCGGGCGGTTCGCCCCGGACGTTGCCCCTCGGGGCGACGGAAGGGCAGCCCCTCAGCCGCTCACCCGGCGTTGCGCTGGGGACGCCCCGGCCGCTGGGCGAGGTGTCCCCGGCGAGCGGGTGGCGCGCGGCGCACCCGGACGGCGGGGTAATCCCGACGAGCTTCCGGCCCGCGCCCCTCGCCACCCGGGCCAAGCTGCTCGATGGCCCCCCCGGAGAGCGGATCGCCGCCCCGAAGGGCGCCCCCCCGGCTGCCGCGCCGAAGGGCGTGCCCCCAGCCGGCGCGCCGGCGGCCCCCTGCCCCGCGCCAACGATGGGCCACACGCCGTTTGCCGCAGACCGTTCGTCCATCCCCTTCGATGCGGCCGAGCTGATCCCGCCGCCGCCCCAGCCGGTGGCGAGCGACGAGGTGCCGTTCGTCGTCGATGAGGCGGGCCGTCCGGTCGAGGGGGAGGTCATCGACGGCGGGTCCGGGCCGTTCCGCTGGGACTCGTTCCGCCCGCAGCCCGGCCGGTTCTACGCCTCCGCCGAGTTCCTGATGTGGTGGATTCAGGGCCAGCGGACCCCGCCTCTGGTCACCACCAGTCCGCCCGAGACGCCGCAGGCGATCGAGGTCGCGCCCGGTCAGTTCATGACCCTCCAGGGCGTCCTTGGCCAGCCGACGACCACCGTCCTGTTCGGCGGGGATCGGCTCAACCAGGGGATGTTCCCCGGCGGCCGGTTCCGGGCCGGGTACTGGCTCGACGACTGCCACACCTGCGGCATCGACGTCGGCGGGTTCTTCCTCGCCCGGCGGAGCGATTCCTTCGCCGCCAGCAGTCCGGGCACGCCGGTGATCGCCCGCCCGTTCATCGCCCGCACGCCGAACGGCCAGGCCGAGTCGGCCGAACTCACCGCCAGCCCCGGTAGCAACCCGGGCGACCTGTTCAGTCTGTCGGGGAACATCCGGGTCAATGCCTCGACGCGCTTCTGGGGCGCCGAGGCGAACGTTCGCCACCTGCTGTGCTGCGGCTGCGACTGGCGGCTGGAAGGGTTGCTCGGCTACCGCTACCTCGGCCTGGACGAGGATCTGAGCATCACCGAGGACGTGGTCCTGCTGCGTCCCATCAATATCGCGAGCGGCGCCCTTCCGGCCGGCACCCGGGTCGTGATCGCCGATCGGTTCGAGACCAGCAACCAGTTCCACGGTGGGCAGGTCGGCGTCAGCGGCGAATGGCAGCGCGGCCGGTGGTTCGTCGGCGGGACGGTGAAAGTGGCCCTCGGCAACATGCATCAGACAGTCGATATTAATGGGCACACGACGATCGCGCCGCCGGGCGGGCCGCGGCAGGATTTCGCGGCCGGACTGCTGGCCGTCGGGAGCAACAGTGGCAGCTTCAGCCGGGATCGGTTCGCCGTCGTGCCGGAGGTCGGGCTCAAGGTCGGGTTCCAGCTGACGGACAGCCTGCGGGCCTGGGTCGGGTACGACTTCCTGTACGTCAGCAGCGTGGTCCGTCCCGGAGATCAGATCGACCGGGTGATCGATGTCAACCAGATCCCGATCGTTGGCGGACCCGCCCCCGCGCCGCCGGCGCGCCCGCTCGTGCCGTTCCGCGCCACCGACTTCTGGGCCCAGGGCCTGAACCTCGGAGTGGAATGGAGATACTAGGGCAGGTTCAAGGAGGAGGGTGTGCCAGGGGCTGTGGCAAGCCCACGGGGGACGTCCCGTGAGCTTGCCACAGCAACTTCCCTGTCCCGGGGTTGGGCCTGAGAGCGGGCAAAACACCTCCGGCGCACTACCCGGCCGCCCCTCAGTTAGGAGCCGTTTCCAAACGCCGCAGGAGGGGCTCCGGCCCCCGATCTTCGCAGGAGGGGCTCCGTCCGGCGATCCGCCTGGTGCCGTCGCCGGACGGAGCCGGCTCCTACGGGGGTTGGGAAACCACCGTTTATCCGTGCGTGGCCCCTTACTGCCCGCCCGCCAGCAGTTTGGCGCGCAAGGCGTCGTGGTGCCTGGAGAAGTAGTAGAACGACCGGGTAACGCCCTTCTCGCCAAGGCAGAACTGGAACTCGATGCGGGAGCCGCCGCGCGGCCACTCCGGCCCCTGCAGTCGCAGCACGTTGACCGTCGTGCTGACCTCCTGGCCGGGCGCCAGGGTCGCCGCCCCGGGTGCCGCACCGCCGCCCTGTGCGCCGGGCAGCGGGTACGCCTTCTTCTGGCACAGGATGGCCAGGCTCTCTTTCCAGAGGATCTTGCCCCGGCCGTCCGTGACCAGCGCTGGAACCGTTACCGCCCGGTCCGTGGTGTTCTTCACCGCGATGCGGTACTCGCCGTCGCCGTCGGGGTTCTGAAACTTCTTCTCGACCTTCGGCGGGACCGGCTCGGCGGTGAGTACCACGCCGGCGCCGGCCTTCAGCGCCGGCCGACCCGTCCCCGCGCAGACCAGCGACCCCTTCCCCTTCGCCTCCGCCGGCCACGGCTTCAGGTCCACCCACGGCGAGACCAGACGCCCGCCGCGGAAGGACCAACCAAGCGGCACCTCGCTGGCGAGTTCCGCGTCTCGCATCTCGGCGGCGGTGGCTTCCCGGACGGCGAGTACCTGCCAGCGGCCGCGCGTGTTTGCCAGCGCCGCCAGGCAATCCTTGCCGACGGGAAAGGTCGGCTCGTTCCGCTGTCGGACCGAATGCGCGGCGACGATCTGGTCCCCCTTCTTCAATGCGCCGCGGAGAACCCGATCGACCCGAAGGTGCAGCGTGTGCGTGTACAGGGGCGGTTCGGACAACCCGACCGGCCCCTTATCGACCTTCACCAACCGGGCGGCGCAAATGGCCTCGGCCCGGCCCCAGCGTTCGAGCGCCTCGGGCGTGAGTACTGCCTTGGGCGGTGCCGTTTTCTCCTGGGCCGTCAGCGCTCCGGCGGCGATCCCCGCGCCCGCGGCCAGCGCCAGCGCGCTCAACACAAGCCACCTGTCCCGCGACATGTCGGCGGTCTCCTCGCGTCGAGTCGTTAACGCACCGCCCCGCGGACGCGTCGGCGGAGGCGATGCACCCGAACGGAACTTGTGCAAACGAAGGGCGTCGGGCAGCGCGGATTCGACTTCGCAGGTTCAACATAGTCCTGCGTGCGGCCGCGAGCAACGCTGGCACCGATCGGCGATCGGGGCCAGCGCTCTCCCTTTCAAACCCGCTCCTCCGAGCGGGCCGGGAGCAGACGCCCCAGGGCGTCGAGCAACGCCTCCAGCACGAGTACCAGCTGGGCGTAGCGCTCGATCTGCGTGTCGGCCTCCAGGCACCGTTCGAGCAGCGTCACCAGCCGATCCGGCTCGACCCACCCGGCCACACCTTGAAGGAGCGGCCTGTCCTCCGGGTCCGCAAGACGCGGCGTTCCCTCACAACTCAGGGCCAGCGCGTCCGCCAGGAACCCGATCAGGAGCCGCAGCACCACGGCCGCCCGGCGGCGCTGCGGCCCCGACTCCTTGCCTACCTCCTCGACGAACTGCATCCACGCCCGGGCCAGCCCGACCGTGTCCGGCTTCGGGCCGAAGAGTTCCTGGAGCAGGCGATGACGGAACTCCCACAGCGCCGGATCCGCCAGGGCCAGCGCCTCCCCGGGGCTGCCGCCGCTCAGGCGCGCCAGCCGCGGCACCAGGGCGGGGTCGGACAGTTCCTGGACGCGGAGCAGATCCGCCACCACGGACTCGGGCAGCGGGGCGAAGCGTACCACCTGGCAGCGCGACACGATGGTGGGGAGTTGCCGCTCGCTGCTACTGCCGACGAGGATGAACACGGAGCGGGGCGGCGGCTCTTCGAGCGTCTTGAGGAAGCAGTTAGCGGACGCATCGTTCAGGTCGTCGGCGTCGTCGAGAACGGCCACCTTGCCGCGGCCGCGCGCCGACTTCAGGGCGAAGCCGCGGCACAGTTCGCGCATCACCTCGATCGGCAGCTCGTGGCTGTCCTCGGGGCGTGCGACGATGAACAGATCGGGATGCGTGCCGCCCTCGACCAGGGTGCAGGAGGTGCAGGCGTCGCACGCCGCCAGCACCGCGCCGTCGCCCCCCTCGCACAGCAGAGCCTTGGCCAGTTCGCCCGCGAACAGCCGCTTGCCGACGCCGGGTGGGCCGGTGAACAGATAAGCGTGGGCGAGTCGGCCGCGCCGGACCGCGCGGTCGAACGCCCGCACCTGGGCCTCATGCCCGCGAATCCGCGTCCAGGACACGGCTGACCTCCTGACAGATGCGCGCGTGGACGTCCTCGACCGGCGGGGCGGCGTCCACGACGCGGATGCGGTCCCGGTGCTGAGCGGCTTCGCGGTGAAATCCCTGGCGAACGCGCTCGTGGTAATCGGCCGGCCGACGCTCCATCCGGTCGGCGGGGCGGCCGCGCCGGCGCTCAGCCTCCTCGACGGGCAGGTCGAGCACGAGGGTCAGGTCCGGCTGCAGCCCGCCGGTGGAGAGCTGGCCGACCTGGCGAAGCTGCTCCACGTTCAGCCCCCCGGCGTGCCCCTGGTAAACGAGGTTGGCGAGCAGGAAGCGATCCGACACGATCGTGCGGCCGGCGTCAAGGGCCGGGCGAATCACCTCCGCGACAAGCTGGGCGCGGCTGGCCATGAACAGCAGCGCCTCACACGCCGGCGCGACCTCGCCGCGGTGCTGGAGGACGATCGCGCGGATCTCGGCGCCGAGGGCTGTGCCGCCGGGGTCGGCGCACAGGACGACGTCGTGCCCGCGGGCGCGCAGCCAGTCCGCCAGCAGCCGACACTGGGTCGATTTGCCGGTGCCGTCCAGGCCGTCCAGCGACAGGAACAGGCCGCGTTTCATGCGGTCGGAGTGTTATACCTTCTGCCTGGTGCGCCGTGGCCCGCCAGGCTGCAAGCGGCAGACAGAGTACGGCGCCTGGGGCTCACTCCTCCTCCACCACGCCCAGTTGCTGGCCCGCGGTCACGCGGTCGTCGGGGTGGGCGAACTTCTCCACGAGGCGCCCCGTCGTCGGGGCCGCCACGTCGAACGTCGCACCGTCAAGCAGCACCTCGATCAGGCGGTCGCCCTCGTAGACGCGCTCCCCGACGGTGGCGAACCAGGCGCTCAGCACCACCGGCCCGCCGCCCAGCTCAGGCAACAGGATCGGCCGGACCATGAAGGTGTACCATCTCGTCAGCGTGATAACTCGAGCGGACGAACGGCCCGCTCGCCACCTGCCGGAACCCCAGCGACCGCGCCAGGACCGCCAGCGCGTCGAACTCCGCGGGCGGGACGTATCGCACCACCGGGATGTGCTTCAGCGTCGGCGCCAGGTACTGCCCAAGCGTCAGCGTGTCGCACTCGACGGCGCGCAGATCGGCCAGGACGTCGAGCAACTCCTCGGTCGTCTCGCCCAGCCCGAGCATCAGCCCGCTCTTGGTAACGACGTCCGGGGCGCGGCGCTTGACGTGGGCGAGGAGATCGAGGGTGCGCTGGTAGTCGGCCCGACCGCGCACCTTGCGATACAGCCGCGGGACCGTCTCGGTGTTGTGGTTGCAGACTTCCGGCCGCGCCTCCAGCACCCGATCGATGGCCGCCGTGTCGCCCAGGAAGTCGGGCGTCAGTACCTCGACCGCCGCCCCCGTCCGGGCTCGCACCGCGAGGATGCAGCGGTAGAAGTGGTCGGCCCCACCGTCGGGCAGGTCGTCGCGCGTCACCGACGTGATGACAACGTGCTTCAGCCTCAGCCGCTGGGCCGCCTCCGCGACACGCTCGGGTTCGTCGTCCGCGAGCGCTTCCGGGGTGCCGCGCGGGACCGAGCAGAACCCGCACGGGCGTGTGCAGACGTTGCCCAGGATCATGAACGTCGCGGTCCGGCGGGCGTAGCACTCGGGCCGGTTGGGGCAGCGGGCGCTCTCGCACACCGTTTCCAGGCGCAGCTCGCGCAGCAGGTGGTCGGTGAAGGAGTTCTCGTTGCCCGACGGCAGCGGCCGCTTCAGCCACGCGGGCAGGCGCCGGGCCGGGGGTGGGGCGTCAAGGATGGGAAGCGAACGCATCGGAACGTGCCTTTCGACCCAGCGAGGGGTGGCCCGAGAAGAGAACGGTGCGCGCGAACGAGAATCGGGCGGCGAAGCGCTCCACCAGGCGCTCGCGAACCAGCGCCGGCCGGACCGGGCCGCGCCGCTCACGCTCCAGCGAGGTCATCGGCTGGGGTGTGGCGGCGACGTGAAACCGACCGGCGACGCCCGCCGGCGCGGTCTCGTCGCAGCGGACGAGCCGGAACGGCCCCAGGGCGGGGTTGACGTTGAGCACGGCTCCGTAGTACGTCACCCAGTCGCGCACGGCGATCCCGACTCCCGCCAGGAGGCGTCCGCCGGCCCACACGCCGGGACGGTCCGGGACGGCCGTCACGCCGATGGTGCAGTCGGCGGCGACAGCAACGAGGGTGTCGTGCAGGCGGCTCAGGTAAGCCGGGATGGACAGGCCGAGGCGGTCAAGAGCGAGGATCGGGTAGACTGCGAGCTGACCGGGCGCGTGGAGGAAGCAACCGCCGCCGCGGTTGACCCACCGAACGGGCCACTGCCGGGTCCGCAATTCGTCGGCGTCGCAGAGGATGTGAGCGCGGCTGCCCTGGCGGCCGACGGTGATCAGGGGGGCGTGTTCGCACAGGATCAGGGCTGCCTGACGCCGGTCGCCGGCGACCTCGTACGCCAGGCGCCGTTGCAGCGTCAGGGCGTCGTCGAAGTCAACCGCCCCGAGCAGGTAGACCTGCAACACGGTGTCGTCCGGGTCCGGACGGCCAGGCGGGTCGAGGTTCATGTCGGTGTCCACGCTCCATCCGGGGCTTACGCATGGCAGTGACTGCCCACGAAGGTGAACCGGCGACCGGGCATCCTCACCAGATTGTGTCGGCCCGCTCGCCGTCTCGTGTTCCCTACTCCCGGTAATGTAGCAACGGGCGTGACGCCCCGACAAGCGGAAAAGACCGGCGGCGGGCGTCGAGATTGCCGATAATAACAGGGGAGTGTCGGGCAGGAACCCCTCCTCCGCCCTGCCCTCAATGGCAGGGACAGGAGACAGCGCCAGCGAGATGGATCCGTAAAGCCCACGGGCCGCGCCCCGTGGGCCAGATGCAGGAGACTCGACCCACGGACCGCGCCACGTGGGCTTTACGGCCGTTACACAACCCCCCATCGGTTCCTGCATCAAGGAGAGGGGCGGGCGCGGTGTTCCGGCGGCTTTTCGACGGACTTCTTTTGGCGTCGGTGGAGAACCGGGGGAATAATGATAGGAGGCGGCGCGGCACACGCGCGGCGGCCCCGTGGTTTGTGGCCTCCTCCGGCAAACGAGGTGTGATCTCATGCGGCATCCAGGCTATCCCCGACGCCCCCTCACGACCTGTGCTCGCCGTGGGGCTCTCGTCACGGCCGTGTTCGCCCTCCTGGCCTGCGCCGCCCCCGCCCGCGCCGCCGACCCGGTCGAGGAGTTGCGTAATGCCCTCCCCATCCAGCTGGGGGAGGACCGCAACCCGGAAGCACTGAGACACCGCGAGGAAACCCTCCAAAAGCGCATCACCGCCCTCAGAACGCTCAGTGAACTGCGCCGCGCCCTCGCGCTGACCGAGTGGAAGGATACCGCCGGACCGGCGTCGAAGGTGCGCGACATCGACCGGCGGATGCGCGGCCTCGTCGCCGCCCGGTTCCAGAAGGGGGTCGAGGCGGCCGCCGCCGGGAGTCCCGTCGCGCGCCTGGCGGTGGCTCGGATGCTCGGCGAGATGGGCATGTCGGTCCGGGCTCTGGACGGCCTGGCCGGCTTCGTCCGCTCCCTCACCCCGGTCCTGGTGAAGTTGACCCTGGATCCGGACCCGTCCGTCCGCGCCGCCGCCGCCCGCGCCCTCGGCAAAACGAACCCGCTCCCCGATCCGGCGGTGGCCGCTCTGACACAGTTGCTCCGGAGCGCCCTGGTCGAGGACCGCCGAGCCGCCGCCGAGGCGCTGCTGAGCATGGTCCAGGTGATCGCCCAACTCCAGAAGAAGGGCCGGGCGCAGACTGGCGTGGAGGCGAATGAGCAGGACGTGATTGAGACCAGCAAGGAGGTCGTGCCGGGGGCCGGCATCGGGGTGCGCGACCCGGACGTGCTGGTGCGCCGGATGAGCCTGCAGGCAATCCGCCAGGCCGCGACGACGTTTGGCGAGCTAATCCCCGAGCCGTATGCCCCGAGCGATTTCCCGCCGCCGGGCCGCCCGTGGACCAAGGGCGAACAGGACGACCGGACTTTCAAGGCCCGTTATGTAAGCAAGCGGATCCAGATATTCGAGCCGCTCATCCTGGCCCTGGCGTCCCAGGGCGAGGCTCTCGCTGCCACCCTGTCGGATCCGGACGTCGTGGTACGCCTGGAGACGCGCGAGGCGCTGGAGATGATCGGTAACGCCCGCCAGCGGCTGAAGCGGTATCAGGAGAGCGTGCCCACGCCGCCGGCCGTCCAGGCGCAGGCCGGACCACCTCCGGTGGTGCCCGTGGTGGTCCAGGTCCAGGGCGGGGCGAAGGAGGACCTGCTCGGCCAGGCGCTGAAGCCTGCGCTGATGCGACTGGCGGCCGGGGTGTCCGACCCGAACGTCCGGGTGCGTCTGGCGGCGGTCGAATTCCTGGAGACGCTGCAGGAGAGCGCCAAACCGGCCGTCCCGGCTCTGGCGAATGCCCTGGCTGACCCGAACCGCTTCGTGCGCTGGGCGGCGGCCCGGACGCTCGCCCGCGTCGGCCCGGTCCGCACCGACCTGACGGTGCCGAACCTGGCCCGACTGCTCGGCGATCCGGACCTCGACGTCGCGAAGCAGGCGGCGGAGACGCTGGCGGGGTACGGCGGCGCCGCCAAAGACGCACTTCAGGCCATGATTCACGCCACCGGCGTCGGCGACGCCGAGATACGTGTGGCCGCCATCAGCACCCTGTCGGCCCTCGGACCGGCGGTGGCGGCCCCGTCGGTCCCCGCCCTGATCCAGGCGCTCGGTTACGCCGACGCGCGCGTCCGGCGGGCCGCCGCCGACACGCTCGCCCGGTTTGGTGAGGTCGCCCGGTCCGCCGTCCCGGCCCTCGAACGGGCTCTGTACGACGAGGACAACGACGTGCGCCGCGCCGCCAGCGACGCCCTGCTAAGCATCCTGCCCATCGGGGCTGCAAAGTAACAGAGGGGCACAAAGCCCACGGGGCGCTACCCGTGGGCTTTAATGTTCACCAACGTCACGACACGCGCAGTTCGATCTTGCGCCAGAACAACCGCTGCCGATCGCCGGTGCGGATGAGTTCCTCGAGCAGGGTGTCGAGGTTCGGGGTCACCGGGTCGCGCGGGTATACTCGCGTGCCGTTGACGAACAGGGTCAGCTTCTGGCCATAGTCGATCATCCCCGGTCCGAGCCAGACCGTCACCTGATTGAGGCCGTGCGTCTTGACGTTGACCTGGTTCGCCGTCCCGGCCATCCGCGCCTCCAGCGCCGCCGGCCGGAGGTTCGGGTTCCAGGTTTCGACCGCGTTCAGGCACCGGGGCTGGATCGCGTCCGTGCTGAGCCAGTAAAAGCGGTTGTCGGTCGCACGCATCGTCCGGAACTCGTCGCCCCAGGCGAGTTCCTTGATCGGGTTCGCCCGGCGCTTGCCGTTCATCCAGTCGATCATCATTTCCGGCTCGGCCGTGAACCACTCGGCCGGTCGGCCGGTGTACTCGATGTTCAGCGACGGGTAACCGCGCTTGACCCAGTCCTTGAACTGCGTCCGGTTGTGCTTGCGCAGCTCCCCGGTGAGTTCGCCGCTGACGACGTAGAACGGCAGGTGCTGGGCGTTGGTCCAGTAACGGAAGCCGTAGAAGCGCGGGGCCGCCGACATCGGTAGCACACCGGCGAACTGGTCCGGGTGCGACAGGCCGACGTCGAACGCCATCCGCCCGCCCTCCTCGCATCCGAACAGGAAGACGCGGTCCGAGTCGATCTGGAACCGCCGGCGCAGGTCGCGCAGGGTTCCGAGTACGGTCGCGTGCTCGCGGTAGCTGAACCCGTAGGCCGCCTTCTTTCCCTGCGCCCACTCGGGGGCGACGACGATGTACCCGTGCTGCGCCGCCAGGTCGGTCCAACGTGCCAGCGTGTCGGCCGGCTTTTCCTCGGAGTGGTTCAGCACGACCAGCACCGGGTGCGGGCGGTAGTGGTTGTACTCCGGCGGCAGCTGCAGGTGGTACGGTGTGCCGAGCCCCGGCCCCTGCGCCTCCACCTTCATCTCCATCGGCGCGGTGTTGAGCTTGTCCTTGTCGTAGGGGTCCGCCGGGGGCAACAGCGGGATCATCCGGGCGATCACGTCTACGCCGACCAGCTTGTCCTTCTCGAACGCTCCGGCCCGGGACTTGCGCGCCACCGAGTCCGTGGGATCCTTCAGCACGTCGAGCACCAGCTGGCGCGCCTCCCACAGTCGCTGGGCGCGTGGGACGTTCTTGTCGGCCGCCCCGTCTCCCAGCAGCCAGCCGGAGATGGCGAACGCCAGCAACTCCTCCGGGTTCTGGGCCGGCGGGCGGTTCGCCTTGCGCGCCCGTTCCCAGTCAAGGGACTGGCTAACGAATGTCTCCAGGCGCGGCGCGGTGTCGAAGGTTAGCTCGGTCAGGATCGTCTGTACCGCGTCGCGGTAGAGGTCGCGCTTGATCGGCGGCGTGTCGCCGGGCAGCACCTCGAGGAAGCGGTGGACGTCCTTGATCTTGCGGCCGGCCGCCTCGTACTTGTTCCTGAGATCCTGCAGGGCCAGCAGCGCCTTGTCGTCTGTGAGCGGGGCCATCTTCAGCTCGTCGAACCGGGCCAGGCGGGTCCGCGCTTCCTCGTGCTGGCCGACCTGGTGGGCGCGCTTGATGGAGACGACGAACTGGGCGGCGGTAAGCCGGTCCAGGCCGGCCTTGAGTTCCTTCAGCCGGTCGCGCTCGGCCGGGAGGGCGGCGATCGTCCGGTCCAGTTCCCGCTCGGCCTCGTGGGTCCACCCGGCCTGGAGAAGAAAGCGATACACCAGCAGCCGCCGGTCGATCTCCTTGTCCGGCTTGCGCGTCATCACGATGTGCTTGTTGACGAGATCGCGAACGACATCGGGGGTCAGTTCACGCGTCAGGTAGTAGCAGATCCACCCGTCCTTGCGGGCATCGACGCGCAGGTAGTGCGGGGTGAGGACGACGAGCCGCTGCTCGATCTGGCGTGGACCCTTGTCGGTGGTGACGTAGGCGAGGCGCTCCCACTTGCGGTTGAAGGGGGTCGTCTCGTCAAGCGTCCACCGACTCGGCGGCCCATACCCGGTGATGTCGGCGATGTGGGTGGTGAGCCGGACCGGCTTGAGGTTCGCGTTCGGGTCGTCGCGGACCACCTCGTGGACCTGACCGGGGCTGAAGATGACGGTGCGCGCCCCGTCCTCGACCCGGAAGAACCCGCCCGTGACCGGGACGGTGAAGGACTGCTTGCTGGCCGGGTCGATGAGGAACGTCGTGTCCTGCTTGATGCGGCCGCGGACGGTGAACCCGTCCTTGAAGACGATCAGGGCTGCCTTCGAGCCGGTAACCTGCCCGGGGGCAGGCAGGGCGACGACGAGGCCGGACAGCACGGCGAGCAGGGCCAAAAGGCGCAGGCGCGGCGAGAGCATGGGGATGGCTCCGTGCAACAGCGGCCGCCCGGCACCAACGAAGTGAGCGGCCTGGTTGACCAACTTCCCCGGCTGGCGGTCCGCCCTGGCGGAAAGGAGGACGCGACGCTACAGGCGCCACGCACGGCGAACGCCACCCTTTCATTGTCAACGCCCTGGCAGGCGAGTCAAGTAATTGTTGCAGTCGGGCGGAGGACGTAAGAGAATGGCAGGAGACTTGACAGAGACAGGCGGATCCTCCGGGGCCCAGCCATGCCGATACGGTTCCGCTGTGCGTACTGCAACCAGCTGATGGGCATCGCGCGCCGCAAGGCGGGGACGGTGGTGCGCTGCCCGACCTGCTCGGGGCAGGTGGTGGTGCCCGACCCGCAGCCGGGGGACGAGGATTCGCCCTTGCCGATGCCCGCCCCCGCGCCGCCCCCCGCTGCCGCCCCTCCGGCGGTGGCGAAGCCGGATCTGTTCGAGCGCAGCGACTTCGAGCGGGAAATGCTCGGCGCGCCGGACGCCCCCCGCTCGACGGTCGGGCGTGGCGGGTTCGTCCCGGTGCCGCAGCCACCCCCACCACTGCCGCCAGCGGCGCGCTACCCGCCCCCGCCACCCGGCGGGATCGACCACGAGAGCGCCGAGGCGGTCACCTACGGCGGGTCGGCGCCGGTGCCGGGCATTTACCTGACGCCCGGCAAGGCGACCGTTTTGGCGGTGTTCGTCGTCGTGCTGATCGGCATCGCGTTCTTCGCCGGGATGCTCGTCGGCCGCTCGTGACCGAACGCTTGCCCCACTGAGTCGTCACGACTCTGCACATCAGAACAGCAGATCGCACCCCGCCCGGCTGGTACAATCGTTCGAGACAGCGTCGCCGGCATTCCCAGCGCGAGCGGCCGCCATGAAGTCTCGCCGTCAACCGCTCCCCCTTGTGCCCTTGCTCCGCGCCTACACGGAACACGGCGTGCCGGGCGCCGACGCGCTCCGCCAGCTGCCCGTCTTCGGCCCGCGCTTCCGGGCGATCCTCGACGCCCGCGCCGGTCTGCTGGGCGAAGCGTTCCTCGACGGCGCGAGCGAGGCCGACTTCCGCGCTGCGCTGGCTGACTTCTACCGCCAGTGCGTGTACCCGCCTCTCCAGCTCGCCGCGCTCCAGCGCCGTGCCGGCCTGGTCCGCCACGCCCTCGGCCACCTGCTCCGCTGTCCCGATCCCCTGCCACAGAAGGCCGAGCGCGTCCTCGCCTCCGTCGGGGCGTACCACGTTCCCGGCCTGGGATCCGCGTTCTGGTCGGCGGTCTTGCAGGCTCTCGACCCGCAGCGCCACCCCGGCTGGCTGCCGGCAACCGTCCTCGGTCTGCGCCGCCTGGGGCTGGCGAGCTGGGCGCCGGACGCTGGACCGGGCCAGATCTACGCCGTCCTCCTGGACACCTGCGCCCGGCTGCGCGAGGCCGAGCCGGGCCTGAGCGGACTGCACGTCGATCACTTCCTGTGTCAGGTCGCCACCCTGCGCGGGCGGTCGCTCGGCGCCGGCGGCCCGCTCGCCCCAGACGTCGCGGCACTGATCCGTCGGGAGCGCGCCCGCTTGCCGCTGCGCCGCCGTCTCAAGGAGCGGGGCCGCACCCTGGAGGCGGCGCGGGACGAACTGGAGGCCGGGCTGAAGGACGAGGACGGCGCCCGGATCGGCGCCGCCCTCGCCGCGGCGTGCGAGCGTCCGCCAGGGGCCGGCATCGACTGGCCCGCGCACCGCGAGGCGCTGGCGCTGTGGGTCGGGCGGTTGTGGGAGGCCGACGACCCCTACGAGACGCTGGAGGCGTTCTGGCGCGCCGACCCGCTCCCGGGCGCCGGGCTGTGGGTGCCGACGGCCGTCCTCCATCTCCGCGATCCGCGCCGCTGCTACGTCTGGGACGAGCCGGCGCGGCACGGCCACGCCCGACTCGCGGACGGCGACGCTGCCGGCGCCGCCCCGGCCGAGCGCTATCGGCTGTTCAACGAGGCCGTGGCCTGGCTGCGCGAGGCGCACCGGCTGCATCCACTCGAGGCGCCGGCGATCCTGGCCGCGTGCGGGGGCGAGGCGAGCGAGCCGGGCCACGACGGGTCGGGCCGCGAGCGCGGGGCGGGGCCGGCCCCCTTCGGCGGGTTCTGCGCCGATACCTTCCGCTTTCTCGAAGAGCTGGCCGCCAACAACAACCGGACGTGGATGCAGCGACAGCGCGAGCGCTACCACTTCGCGGTACGCGAGCCGCTGGTCGAGCTGTGCCGAGCCCTCGTCGAGCGCTACGTCGAGCCGGTCCTGCGGCGCACCTGGGGCTGGGATCTGGAGACGGCGGCGCGTAACGGTCGGGCGCTGACCAGCGTGGTGAAGAACGACTACGGGCGCTCGGTGCCGTACCAGACCGCCCTGTGGGTGACGTTCTGCCGCCGCCCGCCCGGGAGCAAGCGCCAGGACGCGCAACTGTTCGTCCGCCTCGACGCGGCCGGCCTGACGTTCGGGCTGCGGCTCGGGCGCGAGGCGCGCGACGCCGGCCGGCTGTTCCGGCGCAACGTGCAGGAGCACGCCGAACTGCTCCACCGCGCGCTGTGCGCCAGCGGGGCCGCCGCCGACTGCCGGTTCGGCCACGGCGAGGGGTTGGGCGGCGCCGCCGCTCTCGGGAACGCGGGCGACCTGCGGGCCTGGGCCGCGGGCAAATCGCTGCTCGCGGGCAAGTTCGTCCCGGCCGGAGCCGCGCTGCTCGCCGCCGATGAGCTGGTCGGCGAGATCCTGCTCACCTTCGACCGACTGCTGCCGGCGTATGTCTGTGCGACGACCGCCGACCCGGTCGGGCCGCTGACCCAGCGCGCCGGCGGCGTGCTCGCAACCGGCTCTTACGGCGACGACGAATTCCACCGCGACACCCTGTTGCCGCGCGAGTGGCTCAGCCGCGCTCGCACCTTGCTCGGCCTCAAGCGCCAGCTGATCTTGCAGGGCGTGCCCGGGACCGGCAAGACCCACGTGGCCCGGTGCCTGGCCCGCCTGCTCACCGGCGGGCGCGCCGCGGCGGTGCGCCTGGTGCAGTTCCACCCGGCGTACAGCTATGAGGAGTTTGTCGAGGGGATCCGGGCGAAATCGGTCGAGGTGGACGGGCGCCACGACGTGACGTACCCGGTCGAGGACGGGGTTCTGTGTACGTTCGCCGCCGAGGCGTCCCGGACGCCGTCGCAGCCGCACGTTCTCGTGATCGACGAGATCAACCGCGGCAACCTGCCGCGCATCTTCGGCGAGTTGCTCTACCTGCTGGAGTATCGCGACCAGTCGGTGATGCTGCCGTACTCGCGGCGCGACTTCCGCCTGCCGGCAAACCTGTACCTGCTCGGCACGATGAACGCGGCCGATCGCTCGGTGGCGCTGATCGACCAGGCGCTGCGGCGGCGCTTCTCGTTCCTCGACATGCCGCCCGACGCGGCCATCCTGTCGGCGTGGCTGCGCGATCGGCCGCCGCGCGCCGGGGCCGATTTTGCCAGCGTCGTGGTCGGCCTGTTCGAGCGGCTCAACGCCCGGCTGCGCGAGGATCTCGGCCCGCACCACGCGGTCGGCCACAGTTACTTCATGGTGCCGGACCTCGACGAGGGGCGGCTCGGGGTGTTGTGGCAACACCACGTCCTGCCGCTGCTGGAGGAGCACTTCGCCGGCCACCCCGGGCGGCTGGCGGGCTACACGCTGGACCGGCTGCTGAGCGAACGCGGGACCGAGCAGAGGAAACGGCGTGCCGGGGCTGCGGTCCCAGGTTGAACGCGAGCCCGCGTCGGTGCTGCACAGTTTCGGGGAGGCTGTCTGCTTCTTTCTCCCCTCCCCCACGAGGGGGGAGGGGAGAAAGGCAAAGCAGAGACCGGATCCCGGGCCGTGTGTCAGGGGCAGTCACTGCAACTTGGGCTCCCCTCCCGGTAGGACGCGAACGCGGAAGCCGATCTCGTAACTCGGATTGGTATCCAGTCCTCCCCGTTCCAGGTAGCGCTGCACGTCGGGCTCCCCCCTCGCCAGCATGTGAAACTTAAGGGGACTCGTGTCCCTGTAACTGCGGCTGCGGAGGACGAAGCGCACGTTTTCCGCGTCGGCCAGGATGGAACTCGGAGCGGTGAACTCCGCCGCTTCGTTCACGTTGTACAGAAAGGTGCGCGTCCACTCGAACCCGTTGCCCGCCATGTCGCGGCACTTGTGGACGCTCTCATCCTTCTGCGCCGTGCCGACCGGCAGCGGACCCTCCGCCGCGCGATTGATGGCGATCGTGGTGTTGTCGCCCTCCTTCCAGTCCTGGTGGAACGGACCGGCCCACGGTTTCTGCTCGTACCGGCCGGCCGCCATGTCCCACTCCTCCCGGGAGGGGAGCAGACCGCCGAGCCAGCGGGCGAAGTGGTGCGCGTCCTCGACCCACACCCGGACCACCGGCAACCGCCCGCGCGCGCCGTCCACACCGAGGTCGTTCGGGTGCGGGATGAACTCCGCGAGATCCTGCCGCATCACCTCGGGAGCGTTGAGGGCCGCAGCGTAACGGCCCCACATCGCCCAGAGGGGGAAGCGGATCTCAAACGGCATCCAGGCGAGAGGTCCATCCTTCACCCCATCGATCTCGGGGAACACCCGCGCCCCCAGCCGCCACGGCGACTGCCGCACCTCGCCGGGCCGGGCGGCGGCGAACTTCGCGAACAGATCGTTCCAGACCATGTCCTCCATCAGGTAGAAGGGCGCCATCTCCCTCGTTGCCGTGGCCGAGTGGATCAGTCGGAACCGGACCGGGCCGACGCCAGCGACCTCGCACTCGATCACCTCGTAGTAGACGCCCCTGCCGGAAATCTTGCGAACCTGCTTCCCGCCGGCCGCCCGGAATGGCCCCGCCGGGGCGGGTGGCGGCAGCGGCGGGCCGGTCACTACCTTGTTCCCGTTGTCCTTGCTCGGACCGTTCCCCCACGGCCCGAACGCCCATACGGCCGCGCCCAGGGCGATGACGACCGCCAGGACCGTTATCCAGGACTGACGCGAAGGCGGCGGCGGGGGTTCGTCGTCCTCACCCGGGCGGGGCAGATCGACGTCGGTGCGCGACCCGGACGAGCGCCGCTTCTTCGGCGGCACGGTCTCATAGTCGGTGTCGGCGTCCCACGACGACTGCGACCCCTCCGGCGTGTCCTCCCGATCCTCGTGGGCGACGGGCGCGGGGCCGCCGAGTTCGACCTGCACCGCCTGTTCCAGCGCCCGGACGAAGGCGATACAACTCGGGAAGCGCTCCGACGGGGTCTTGGCCAGCGCACGCAGGAGCACCTTCTGCTCGGCCTCGGCCAGCGGCGCCAGGTCCGGCGTCTCCTCCAGGTGGGACTTCATCAGACTGACGAAGTCCTTCCCCTGCCACAGCCGCCGGCCCAGGCGCAGCTCGGCGTAGGTGACGGCGAAGCTGTACTGATCGCTGTGCAGACTGATCCGCTCGCGCCACGACTCCGGCGACATGTATAGCGGCGTCCCGGACCCGCTCGCCATCGCCGACCGCATCGTCTGGTGAACGCGGGCCAGGCCGAAGTCGGCGACCCGGACGTGGCCCTCGACCAGGAGAATGTTCTCCGGCTTGATGTCGCGGTGCAGCACCCCCTTGCTGTGCAGGTAGTCGAGCGCCTCGGCCGTCTCGCGCGTGTACAGCAGCAGTTCCGGCAGCGGGATGCCCTGCTTGTTCTCCTGCTTGCACTGGCGCGCCCGGTCGCGCAGGCTCCCCTCGGCCAGGTCCATGGCGATGATGAGTCGGTCCTGCAGCGGCCAGAAAGCGTGGGTGGACAGCAGGAAGTGGTGCTTGAGCCCCTTGATCAGCTCGAGCGCCTCCAGTTCCTGCTTGACGGCCTCGTTGTCGATCGGCCGGAAGATGATCTTGATCGCCGCCAGCACCCCGCCCGGCGCCTCGGCCTTCCAGACCTCGCCGAACCCGCCCATGCCGATCCGCTCCAGCGGCTTGTACCCGACGCCGGCCGCGAGGAGGTTATTCTGGGTGATGCCGTCCGGCCCGAGTCCGGATACCGCCGGGGTGCCGGAACCGGCCGGCCGGCCGGTCGGCAGATCGTGCTGGCCGACCAGCGTCGCCAGCTGCTCGAACTGGTCCGGGAAGCGCTCCTGGTAGCTGGCCAGGGGGGGACGGTCGCCGTGGGTGTGGCGGGCGAGATACTCCTCGAAGATCAGCCCAGCCGGGAGGGCGGACGCCGGCCTCAACTCGGGAAACTGCTGGAGGTAGTCTTCCAGCACGATCCGCAGCTTGCGCCGCCAGCGCATCTCCAGATCGATCTTGATCAGCTCGTGCAGGCAGTGGCCGCGCAGCGGATCGCCCGACGGGGGCAGGAAGGAGGCGAGATCGACCGGCTCGCCCACCTTCCAGGCGGCCTCGAATCGATTGGCGATGTCCTGGAAGCGATGCCAGCCCTTCGTACTCAGGTTGTGCGGGTCGGCGGTGGACATGAGGCATCCCCCCTGGTGGCGTCGGCCTGGGCGTGGGCCACCTGTGGGTGGCTTTCTCCTCCAGTTTAACAGGCAAACGGCGTGCGCGAACAGAGCGGGCGGAAAACCCGCCTGCCCGCGCAAAGGGTGGCGGCCAGGGCCACCTGCCGCACCTGTCCTTCCCCCCTCCGGCTATTTAGACTATGTCCGTCGTCGTCCCGTTACGCCCTCGTCGTTTTCGGAGAACGTGCCATGAGACGGTTGCTCCTGGGGGTTCTCGTCTGCCTGCTGTGCAGCACCCCGGCCCTGTGGACGCAGGAGAAGAAGGACAAGAAGAAAAAGGTCAAGTCGCCCCAGCCGCCCCCGACGGCCGCGAAGGTCGCCTACGGCGACCACGAGCGCCAGGTTCTCGACTTCTGGCAGGCGAAGGCCGACCGGCCGACGCCGCTGGTGCTGTACATCCACGGCGGCGGCTGGCGCGCCGGCGACAAGAGCGGCCTGAGCGGGGCCGCCATCAAGCGCTACCTCGACGCCGGCATCTCGGTCGCGGCGATCAACTATCGGTACATTCAGCAGGCGGTCGGGATGAAGATCGAGCCGCCGGTGAAGGCGTCGGTGGGCGATGCTGCCCGGGCTCTGCAGTTTATCCGGTCGAAAGCCGGCGCCTGGAACCTCGACAGGAAGCGCGTCGGCGCGACCGGCGGCTCGGCCGGCGCGTGCTCGTCGCTGTGGCTTGCGTTCCACGACGACCTGGCCGATCCGAAGAGCAGCGACCCGGTCGCACGCGAATCGACGCGCCTGTACTGCGCGGCGGTGAGCGGGGCGCAGGTGACGCTCGACCCGAAGCCGCTGCGCGAGTGGATGCCGAACTACGGCTACGGCGCCCACGCATTCAACCTGCCGAACTTCCAGGCGCTCCACGACAATCGGGACAAGATCCGGAAGTGGATCGAGGAATACTCCCCGATGGAGCACGTCACGAAGGACGACCCGCCGATCTTCCTCGAATACCCGAGCCAGAAGGTGCCGCCGGTCGTCGGCGAGAAGCAGGCTGATCCGACCCACTCGGCAGTGATGGGGCTGAAGCTGCAGGAGAAGCTGAAGGGCGCCGGGGTGGACGTCATCCTCGTCTACCCCGGCCGGACGCACCCGCAGTACCGCACGTCGGCCGACTACCTGATCGACCGCCTCAAGAAGTGACACGGACCCCCGCACCCCCGCCCCCTCCCCCACGAGGCGGGAGGGGGAAAAGCAGGGTAGAAGCGACTGAGTGATCGTCCGGCGCCTGGCCCCTTCGCCCCCCTCTCCCCTCGTGGGAGAGGGGGGCAGGGGGGTGAGGGGGAACAACCCCCGACACCTTACTTCGGCGGGGCGCCGGCGGCGAACGGCCAGTCGGTCGGCTGGTACGCGATGCGCAGCTCGGGGGTGTTCCGCGGCCGGCCTTCCCCCGCCAGACTGTGCATGAGCGCGTCGAGCACGCCGGTGGTCAGCAGCGTGCGCTCGACCGGGTACGCCGGGCGGCCGGTGTGGACGGTGTGCTCGATCGCCCGGAGCAGGTGCCCGAAGTGGCCGTAAGGCCGCCCGTCCTGTAGCCGGAAGCAGGTGGCCAGCGGGCGCGCCTCCCCACGGATCCGGCCGGCGAAGGCGAAGTCGCGCGACAGCCCGGTGTTCATCGCCACCGCCGCCCGCAGGCCGTCGCGATACTCGATGAGGTAGAAGACGGTCCCCTTCGCCAGCGCCTTCGGCCGACCCTTCGGCGGGGCCGGGGTGACGGCGACCGCCGCGTCCAGCAGTTCGCGCGACCAGCGGCCGGCCTGCCTGGCCTTCTCGATCTCCTCGCCCTGGACCGCCTGCACCGACGCGACCCCGACCTCCCCGCCCTGGCGCCGCTCGACCATGCACTGCAGCGTCTCCAGCGCGTGGAACCCATACGACTCCGCCCCTCCGTACCCGAGGGCCAGCGCCTCGGTCAGACCGGCGCCGCGCGGCACTGTCACCGGCGGCACTCGCCAGGCGACCGGCAGCGACGAGCCGGCCAGGAACGGCACCTTCAGCTCCCGCGCCGTGTCGTACATGTGCCGGGCGTCCTTCCAGGCGTAGGCGAGGTGCTTGTCGTTGAAGACCGGCACGACCCGCTTGCACTTCCGGAACGTCGCGACGATGCCGTCGAAGAAGCGGCGGCGCGGGTACATGCGCTGCTGCGTCTCCTTCGTGAGCGGGTAGTCGCCGTGCTCGCCGATGCTCAGAACACCGGCGACCGCCACCTTGTCGCCGCCAAGAGTGAGCGCCTCCTCGATCGTCCGGGCGATGCGGAACTCGTGCTTCTTCGCCAGATCGCGGCTGAGGTCATTCTTCGGCACCTGGTCGGTGTACAGAGCGGCCAGGCGCAGGTCCGGCCCCGGTCCGCCGGCCTGGTCGTAGCCTTCGAGGATCTTGCCGAGAATGACGTCTGCGTGCGAGTTGCGGCGATACTCCGTGATGACGGCCGCGACCGGCAACCGCTCGCGCTTCTGGCGGACAGGCCCGGCGGTCGCCTCCGTTCGGGTCGCGGGCGCCAGGCAGCCGAGCAGCCCCGCCCCAACCAGTCCACCCGTTTGTTCCAGGAAATGACGTCGCGTCGTTCGTGTCATGGTTCGATCCACCGTGGGCGACTTTCTCATATGAGCCCGACGAAGCCTCACGACAGCGGGTTGTCCGGGCGCGGCCCCTCACTTCGCGGCGACCGGACCGGGCGGCGCGGCGGCGAGGAAGGCGTCGAGGAAGGTCGTGTCGGCGGCGAACATGCGGGCGCGGCGAAACGCGGCCAGCGCCTGGGGCTGACGGCCGTCGAACCAGAGTTGGTGCCCGTGGAGGAACAGGAACGCCGGGTCGTCGGGCGCCTTCGCGAGCGTGGCCTGCAGGCGCTTGAGGTGGGCGTCGAACGACGGCTCGATGCCCTTGTACAGGTCCAGGCGTGGCTGGAACGGCGCCCGCGGCCACTCCTTGTGGCGCCGCATTCCGGCGTGGATCGAGGCCACCGCGTCGCGGTACTTGCCGAGCGCGAACTGCGCCTGGGCGAGCAGGAAGTGGGCGCGCGAGCCCTTCGGGTCGGCGGCCGTCGCCTGGCGGAAGCGCAGCGCCGCCAATCCGTATTCCTCCGCACCGAACGCGCCCACACCAAGCGTCAGCAGGCGAGCGCTCTCCTCGCGCGGCCCTCCGCCGGGTGGCTCGGGGATCTTCGGCGCCGGCGGCCTGGCGGCGGGCGGCTTGGCGGCCGGTACATCGCCGGGGCGGCGCGGCGGGACGGGTTTGGAGACGTCCTTGCCGGGCAGGTCGGGGGGCAGGTCCGGCTCCCAGGCAGGCGGTCTGTCCCCGTCGAAGGTCCGCTTCTTCGGTGCCACGAGGTCGAGGTCAACGCCCGACAGGTCGTATTCCGGCATCGGTGGCGGGAGGATCAGCGGCGGACGCGGGTTGACCTGGATGATGACCCGGCCCGGGAGTACCGGCGGAGGGGGATACGGGAGGTACGGGTCGAACGGGTAGGCGGGGGCGAGGTTGTAGCGGCTCGCCGAGAGCCCGCCGAGCAGCCCGAAGACGGAAAACCCCCGCCGCTGGTAGGAGAAGGCGATGCCGCCGCCACGGTAGCCGTCGTACCCGAAGGGAACGGGCTGACCGGAGAGGTTGTCGGCGCCGACCAGCGCCACCGTCAGGGCGACCGTCCAGGCCCTGTACCCCATGACCTCTCTCCTTTCGTCCCGCCGCGCCGCGCCCCTGCCCGGCGTCGGCCCCGGCGTACCCGGCGGCGAGCCGCGCACCGAGCGTTGCTGGGATTATCGGCGGTGCCGCCGGGCCGAGCAAGGCGGAAGCGGACGATTTCCGGCGGACGGCCTCACCCGAGGAACCAGCGCATCAGCTCGTGGCCCTTCGCGAACCACAGCGAACTTCCGGCCGCGACCGCCTCGTTGTAGCCGTGCTGGCCGTGCGACGCGATCCCGGTGCCGGCGACCGCGAACGGCACCGGGCCGTGGGCGTGGGCACGGGTGCGCAGCGTCGTGCGGTGGTCCGGCTCGACGAGGAGACGCCAGTCGCCGTAGGACCGCAGCGCCTCCAGCAGCGGCCCGACGATGTGGCGGTCGATCTCCTCCAGCGCCTTGACCTTCGCCTCCGCCTTGCCCTCGTGCGACGCCTCGTCGGGCGCCTCGACGTGGACACAGACGAGGTCGTGCGTCCGCAGGGCCTCGATCCCGTAGCGCCCCTTGGCGGCGTAATCGGTGTCGAGGTAGCCGGTCGCCCCGGGCACGTCGATGCGTGTCCAGCCGAGCAGCACGCCGACGCCGCGCACCAGATCCACCGCACTGAGGATCGCGCCGCCCCGGCCGTACACCTCGCGGAACGGCTTCAGGCTCGGCGCTCGCCCCTGCCCCCACAGCCAGACCTGGGTGGCCGGCCGCTTGCCAGCCGCGACGCGCCGCTGGTTGACGGGATGGGCGCCCAGGATCAGGCTGCTGCGCTCCATCAGTGCGCACAGCAACTCGGAGCCTGGCCCTTTCGGCAGGTGGTCGGCGATCGGACGGTCGGGGACGTCGTGCGGCGGCTGCGTCTTCGTCTGGGCGGCGAACGGGGTCGGACCGCCCGCGGCGCGGACGACGAGCAGGTTGCGATAACTGACGCCCGGGTGGAACTCCAGCGACACGCTCGCGCCGTCGAGGCCGACCCCGGTGGGAGGCTTCCCACCGAGCTGCTCCTGGATCGCGGCGATGAGGGCGTGGCCGTCGTCGCTGGGAATGTGGCCGGCGGTGAAGTCGCGCATCTCCTCGTTCGCGACGGTGACGAGGTTGCAGCGGACCGCCCAGTCATCCGGCCCGAGGGGGATGCCCATCGCCGCCGCCTCCAGCGGGGCGCGGCCGGTGTAGGAGGCGAGCGGGTCGTACCCGAACAGGCTGAGGGTGGCGACGTCGCTGGCCGGTGTCAGCGAGGCAGGCACGTTGTTCGACAGGCCGACGACGCCCTCGCGGGCGACACGGTCCATGTTCGGGGTGCTGGCCGCCTGCAGCGGCGTCCTGCCGCCGAGCACTTCCTGGGGCTCGTCCGCACAGCCGTCGGGGATGACGATCGCATACTTCATGGGTGACATCCGCTCCTGATCCTGAGGCCGTCCGGGAAGATTGTATGGGGCGCATCGCGCGGCGGGACCGGCCACCGGCGCGACCCTTTTCGCGCCGTGATTTGGAAAGCCCACGGGTGGCGTCCCGTGGGCGAAGTCTCCGGCACTTGCCCCACGGGCCGCCACCCGTGGGCTTTCCGAAAACCCCTTCCAGACCATCCCCACCGCGTCCTTGTCTGTGCGTGTCTCATCGGTATGCGGGGAGCCAGTCCACGCGGCCAGGCTGCGTCTGGACCTGCCAGAACGGAACCCAGGCGAGGCCGAACGCCGTCACTTGCACGTCCGCGCGGCGCGGCGTCAGCAGGACGTCGGCGTACTCGTCGCCGATCTGGCGCCACTTCTCGCAGATCACCGCTCGCTTTCCCAGCCACTCCGCCTCCAGTTTGCCCGCCTTGCCCGGGCTGCGCGAGGCCGCTCTCTTCCCCCCGAAGCCAAGCCACCGGAGCGGGTTGACGAGATCGAGAAGGGAACCCTGCTCCTCCTCGTCACCCTCCGGCATCTTCGCTCCGATGGCGTCGAACTTCGGCTGGTACTTGAGGCGCTCGGCGGCAACCACCTTGTCGGCCTCCTGCCGAGCGGCCGCCTGGCAGCGCGCACGGAACGCCACCACGTCCTCCCCCGGCTGGCCGATCAGATTGAGCTTCGTGTTCTCCTTTAGCGCCAGCCGTGCCTCGCCGTACAGGTAGTCGGCGAGTGCTTTCTCCAGCGCCTTGACCTTCTTGCCGGTGCTGAGCGACTCCGGCGGGGCGGTCCAGCGCGCCCCGGACTCGGGCGACGCGGCAGGATCGGCGACGACGTGTTCGGCCGTGTGCCAGGCGACCGCCCCTCCGTTGTCGGGCGGCAGCGCGAGCAGGCGGTACGTCCGGCGGTGCGCGACGCCGCGCTTGCGGTCCAGGAACGACACATCCGCGACCCCCAGCACGCGCGGCTGGTACACCAGCGTGACGGTCCCGGCCGGTCGCGCCGGACTGCTCAGCGGCAGGTACAGCTGCGTCACGTCTGCCGGGAGTTGTGGCGGCTTTTGATCGGGCGTGGCGACCACGACCACTGGGATGGGCGAGGGGGCGGCGTTGCGCTGGAGTTGCTGCTTGAACGCCTCGTCCTGGGTCCGGGCCGCCGGAGCGGCGAGGAACTGCCCGCACTTCGGGCAGGCGGCCGCGCCGGCGGGCAACTCGGCGTGGCAGTGCCGGCACAGCAGGATGGCGGCGACGGCCGATGCCTCGGCCGGCGCGGCCGCCGGGGAAGAAACCGCATTCTCTCGCACCGGATCCATCAGCTGGGTGATCTGGTCGCGCGTCATCGGCCCGCGCAGGAACGACAGGACGTGCCGGCTCTGGAACAGCAGCGGCTTGCCCTTGTGGACGTTGTGCAGCAGGAAGACGCGGTTGCCGAGGGCTGAGATGACTGTCTCCAGGTACGCCCGGTTGCCGAGCGACCCGCGCTCCGCCGCCACTCCCTCCAGCCCCTCGACCAGCCGGGCCTTGTCCCGTTCCGTCTGGAGCTTGCCGACGAACCACGTCCCGGCGTTGCTCAGCGCCTTGTAATCCAGATCGACCGGGTTCTGCGTCGCCAGCAGCACCCCGACGCCGAAGGCCCGGGCCTGCTTCATCAGCGTCATGAGCGGCACCTTGGTCGGCGGGTTGGCCGGGTGCGGCGGCAGGTAGCCGAACACCTCGTCGAAGTACAGGATCGCCCGCAGCGATGTCGTCCCGGTCTGCTTGCGGGTCCAGCTGAGGACTTCTTCCAGCAGCAGAGTGATGAAGAACATCCGCTGGGCGTCGTCCAGGTGGGCGACGTAGAAGATCAGGTGGCGCGGCTTCGGACCGCCGTACAGCAGCTGGGCCAGGTCGAGCGGGTCGCCGTGGATCCACGTCGAGAAGCTTGGGGCGGCCAGGATGTTGTTCAGCGCCACCGCCAGCTTGAGGCGGTCCTTCTCCGGGTAGAACGTCTCCATGTCGAACGCCCCGATCTTCGCCAGCGGCGGCACCTGGATCTGGGTAATCAGGGCGTGCAGGTCGAGATCCTGGCCCTTCGTCCAGGCGTTCAGCAAGAGCTGGGCGATGAGGATGTGCTCGCGCGACTGGACCGGATCAGCGGCCGTCCCGGTCAGCCCGAGGAGGGCGGTCGTCGTCGCGTCGATCTTCTGGTTGAGGGCCTCACGCGGCACCTTCCCCTTCGGGGCGGCGAACGTTTGCAGGACCGACAGCGGCAGCCCGGCCTCGCTTCCGGGCGTGTATACCCGCCACTCCCCGGACTCCCGCAGGCGCCGAATGCGGTCCGGCGTCTGGCCGGAGTCGAGCAGCCCCTTCCGCCACCGCTCCGCAAGCTGGGCGGCGTGCTCGTCCGCCGACAGGCCCTTCTGGCGGGCGTCGTCCTCGTTCGCCCACTTGCGGAAGTCGGCCGGGTCGAGGTCCGGGAACTGCAGCAGGAGGTTCGCCAGATCCCCCTTCGGGTCGATGATGATGCACGGGATGCCGTCGATGGCGGCTTCTTCGAGGAGGCTGATACACAGCCCGGTCTTGCCGGATCCTGTCATGCCGACGACGACGCCATGCGTCGTCAGGTCGCGAGCGTCGTACATGACCGGCCGGTCGAGAACCTGCTTCGCCGCCAGGTCGTACTCGCGGCCGAGGTAGAAGCACGCCGGCAGCTCGATGTCCTGTCCCCCGGGGCCGGTTGCGGACGGCGGCGCGGCGGGCGCCGGCGACAGGTTTTCCGGCGTGGGCGGTGTGCTCGGGGTGTCTGCCACGGTAGACTTCTCCTGACCGGGGGTCGAGGCGTCGGGTAGTATTATCAACGCCCGTCGCGGGTTTGCAAAGGCCGCGCGCCCGTCCGAGCCCGAAGCGTAGGCGAGGGCCAGAGCCGGCTGCCCTAATACACGGTCCGGGGGAGGGTGCCCGGTCTTCTCCCCGCACCCCCTTCCCGCGGACCAGGAATCAGAGGAGATCGTGACCATGCACGCACAGCCGGTGGCCCTGGTGACCGGGGGCAGTCGCGGGATCGGCCGCGGCATCTGCCTGGAGCTGGCGCAGCGCGGCTACGCGGTGGCGATCAACTTCGCCGGCAACGAGGCGGCGGCGCGCGAAACGCAGGCGCTGCTCGGCGCCGCCACGACGGCCCTGTGCCGGGCGGACGTGGGCGTCACCGCCGACCGCGAGCGCCTGGTGGACGAGGTGCTGGCGCGCTGGGGTCGCATCGACGTGCTGGTGAACAACGCCGGCATCACCTCCGTCGGCCGCAGGGATCTCATGGAGGCGACCGAGGAGAGCTGGGACCGGGTGCTGGCGATCAACCTGAAGGGACCGTACTTCCTCACCCAGCGGGTTGCCCGGGAGATGGTCGCCCGCCGCGACCGGCTGGACCGGCCGGCGGTGGTGAACGTGACGAGCGTGTCGGCATACGCGCTGTCGCTGAATCGAGGCGACTACTGCATCTCGAAGACGGGGCTCGCGACGGCGACGCAGCTGTTCGCGGCCCGGCTGGCCGAGCACGACATCCGCGTTTACGAGGTCCGGCCGGGCATCATCGAGACGGACATGACCAGCGGCGGGCACGAGCGCTACACGCAGCTAATCGCGGACGGACTCACGCCAATCCGCCGGTGGGGCACGCCGGCGGACGTCGGCGGAGCGGTGGCGACGCTGGTGGCCGGCGCCCTCCCGTTCAGCACCGGCGAGGTGATCAACATCGACGGCGGCTACCACATCCGGCGCTTCCCGTGATCGCCCCGGGCGCGGTTGCCTTGCGCCTCGGGTCGGATACCATAACTTTGCCCCCCCAGCCTGTCGAACTCTCGGATGCAAACAGTGGATCTGTTCCTGTTCCAAGGGAGGACATCATGGCTTTCACCCTGCCGGCCCTACCGTACCCGACCAACGCCCTGGAGCCCAGTATCGACGCGCTGACGATGGAGATCCACCACGATCGCCACCACAAGGCTTACGTGGACAACCTCAACAAGGCGCTGGAGGGACAGGCGGCCTTGCAGAGCAAGGCGATCGAGCAGCTCCTGCGCGACATCAAGCAGGTGCCGGATAACATCCGCCAGGCGGTAATCAACAACGGGGGTGGGCACGCCAACCACACGATGTTCTGGGAGATCATGGGTCCCGGCGGCGGCGGCAAGCCGACCGGCCCGCTCGCGGACGAGATCAGCAAGACGTTCAACGACTTCGCCGCCTTCCAGGCCCAGGTCAAGCAGGCCGGCCTCGGCCGGTTCGGCAGCGGGTGGGCGTGGCTCGTCCTCGCGGGCGGTAAGCTCCAGGTCGTCAGCACGCTCAACCAGGACAGCCCGTATCTGAACGGTCAGGTGCCGCTCCTCGGCGTGGACGTGTGGGAGCACGCTTACTACCTGAAGTACCAGAACAAGCGTGGCGACTATCTCGACGCCTGGTGGAACACGGTCAACTGGAACGCCGTCGGCCAGCGCTACAGCCAGGCGAAGGCGGGCAACCTGTAGCCGCTCGGTCCGATCGGGCGCTCTGCTCTCCTCTCCCCTGGAGAGGGGAGCAGAGCCGATAAGGACTGGCGAACCAACCACAGCCGGTTGACGCCGTCAGGGCTGTTTTGTTGGGGGGGCTGAGTCCTGCGGCACCCAGTCGGAAAGGATTTCTGTGCGGCGCACCATCCTCGCGTTCAACGGCGACCTCGAGTCGCGCCTCGCCCTGCACTGGCTGGTCCACGAGCGGGGCTATCAGGTTCTCACCCTGTCCATCAACCTCGGGCAGGAGATCTACCTCGAAGCGCTCGGGGAGTTGGCGCTGGAACTGGGGGCGACTGCTGCCCAGGTAATCGACGGCCGCGAGGCGTACCTGCGTGACTTCGCCTTCCCCGTTCTCCAGGCTGACGCCATCTACCAGTCGAGCTGTTTCCTCGGATCGGCTCTGGCCCGTTACCTGATCGCCCAGGAACTCGTCCGCACTGCCCGCGAGGAGGGCATCCCGTCGGTCGCCCACAGCGCGGCCAGCAAGGGCAACGACCAGGTGCGCATGGAGACGGCGATTGCCGCCCAGGATCCGCAACTAGAAGTCCTCACCCCGGTCCGGCAGTGGAACCTCACGACCCTCCAGGCCAAGCTCGACTACGCCCGCAAGCGCGGCCTGCCGATCGAGGAACCGCAACCCGGCGGGGTGACGGCGGACCGCAACCTGTGGGGCGTGAGCCTGTACCTGAACGACCTGGGCGACGCCTGGGCTGACCCGCCGGCGGACATCTTCACCCTCACCCGTGCCCCCGAGCAGGCCCCGGACGAGCCGGCGGTGCTGACGGTCGGGTTCGAGGCTGGCATCCCGTCGAGCCTGAACGGCACCGCCCTGCCGCCGTTGCAGCTGGTGCGCCAGCTCAACCGGCGGGGGGCTGAGTACGGCGTCGGCCGCAGCGACGTCATCGAGGACCGGCTGTTCGGCATCAAGAGCCGCGAACTCTACGAGGCGCCGACTCCGACCATCCTGCTCGCCGCGCACCGCGACCTGCAAACCCTCGTCCACAGCCGCGAGATGACCCAGCTGCGCGAGGTGATCGGCCGGCGCTACGGCGAGCTGGTCTACATGGGGATGTGGTTCCACGACCTGCGCCGCGCCCTGCAGGGGTTCTTTCAGGAGACGCAGCGCTACGTGACCGGCGAGGTGCGGCTGAAGCTCTACAAGGGGTCGGTCGCGGTTCTTGGGCGCCGCAGCCCGCACACGCTGTACGACAGCCGGCTGGCCAACCAGTCGAACCTCGATCTGTTCGATAGCCAGTGGGTGCAGGGGTTCACGTCCTTGTGGACCCTGCCGGCCCGCCTCGCCGCCCGCCAGCAGCCGCCCGCCGAGCCGGCCGGCGGCTGGGCGGCGCCCTGACCCGCGGCCGTTCCTGCCTCTCACCCCTGCACCACCCGGTCCTTGCGGCGCAGCGTCCAGACCAGCCAACCCCACAGCCCCGACACCAGCAGCGGCACCCCGATCAGCAGGTAAACCCCAACGCGCACCAGCTGCGCCCGCAACTCCTCGACCGGCGCCAGGGCGGTGGCGCGTTCGTGCTGCACCAGCGCCCCCCAGCCGATCCGCGGCAGCGGCGCATAGCTGGCCAGGTACACGTGGCGATCGACCGGGTCGGCGTGGTCGGCCGTGCTCCCCTCCGCCGCCAGCGCGGCGCGGAAGGTCGGCGAGTCCCACTTCGGCGGGTTCGCGCCCGGCCGCGGCTGAATGAGGCTCTGCTCGCGGTGGCGCAGGCAGTGGCCGGCCCGATCCACCAGCACCGCGAACCCGCCCCGGATCTTCACCGGGTCGAGCCAGCGCTGAACGTCGTCGAGCGCGACCGGGGTGTACAGCACGCCGATGACCTTCCCCTGGTCCGCCGGATCGCGGACCGGGGCCGACAGGCCGACGGCGAAGGCGCGGGTGAACTTGCGAATGTACGGCTGTGAGACGTGGAGGTTCGCGATCGGCTCGAACGCGCCGCCCCGGGCGTTCGGGTGGTCGCCCGTCCCGCTAAACCAGTCGCGCCAGGCGAAGCGTTCCTGCGGGTCGAAGTCGGTGAACGGCTTGCCCTCCAGCAGCAGGCCGCGGATCCGCCCGCGCCGGTCGGCCACCGCCCAGGTGCGCACGGCCAGGGTATCGGACTCCTTGAACCGCTCCAGCAGTGCCTGGAGGCGCTTCTCGTCGCCAGCCTTGACGGCGGCGCGCAGGGCGGGGTCGGCGGCGCAGCGGGCGAGCAGTTTCTGCCGGGCCAGGAGTTGCTCCTGCACCCCGTTGGCGACGAGCGCGGCGGCGGCCCGGTCGCTCTCCAGAAGTTGTTCGATCAGGGCCGCCTCCGACTGCGCCACCGCGTTCCGGGCGGCCCAGGCGGCGCTGCCGCCCATGACGAGGAACAGCAGCACCTGGGCGACGAATCCGAAGACCAGGATGGGGCGCTGGCGGCGCTGGCGCTCGCGGCGGGCCAGCGCCTGCAGGACGGCGCCCGCGTCGTGCAACCGCCGGTCCGGGTGTATCTCCAGGCAGCGGTCGATGATCTCGGCGAGGCGCCGGTCCATGCCGTGAACGCGGCGGTGTCCGTTCGGCCGCGGCGCCTGCTCGACCAACGTGCGGTAGCGGCGCAGGCGTTCGCCCAGGTCGGCCGTCCCGCCGAGTTCGGCCCGGGCGTTCGGCCCCTCGCGCGGCGGGTGGCCGGCGAGCATGGCGTGGAAGATCGCCCCCAGGCCGTACACGTCCCAGCGCGTGTCGGGGATCTGGCGGGCCAGGTCGGCCTGCTCCGGAGCCATGTAGAAGAATGTCCCCAGGGTGGGGGCGGTTTCGTCCGACAGGTGGGCCTGGCCGAAGTCGGCGACCAGGACGCGGTTGCGGGCGTTGAGGAGGATGTTGCCCGGCTTGAGGTCGCAGTGGCGCACCCCCTTGGCGTGGACGTAGGCCAGCGCCTCGGCGAGCTGGCGGAAGATCTCCAGCGCCTCGGGCAGCAGGAGCGGACCCTGCTCCAGCCGTCGGGCGAGGGAGCCGCGCTCGGCGTAGGCCATGACGTAGTACGGCGGGTCCGCCTCGAGTTCGACGTCGAGCAGCTGAACGATGCCCGGGTCGGCGTGGAGCAGGGCGAGTTGCTTCACCTCGGCCTGGATGAGCTGCCACTCCAGTCCGGTGTCGTGGGCCAGGAACTTGATGGCGACGCGGATGCCGGTGCGCTCCTCCTCGGCCAGCCAGACCTCGCCGTAGGTGCCCGCGCCGAGGAGTTCCAGGAGCCTGTATCCGGCCACGACCCGACCCGGGGCCGGACGGTTCCCGGACGGGGGGACGGTGGTTTGCTTCTCGGTCCCTTCCTCGGTCTGCTGGTGGACGGTGCGGGGGAGGCAAGGGCGGGCCGGGACATGGACCGGAGTGGCCTCCGTCCGGTCGGGATCCGAACCGATCGCTGGGTTCTGGGGCGCGGGGGTTTGGTCCGCGGTCGGGGAAGGCGTGGCGGGCGCGGCCTGGCGCGGGTCGGGAGTGAACTCCGTGGGCTCCTCGGCGGACACGTCAGCCCCGGGAGCGGGCGCCGTGCCCTCGGGCTCCAGCTCGGTCCTGTCGTCTCCGTGCTCCGGCATCATCTCACCGCGGCCGATCCTGGGAAGCGCGTGCGATTCAGGAGTAGTTTACAGTCTACCTGGGGTGTGGCGGGTGTCAATCGAGCGACGGTATTTCGCCCCGGCGGGTGCGCGGAAAAAGGCCAGCATTCGCCGGCGCAGTCTCCAGCACTTCGCCCGCGGGCCGCCGCCCCGTGGGCTTTACGAAAACCCCTGGTACACCAGGCGCCCTGTCCCTGCCTCAGGTTCTCCCGCCTGGCGCCCGCAGTATTGCGCGCACCGGGCTCGCGTCGAAGCCGACCAGCCGCAACGGTAGGGCGATCAGCTCGTACACCCCCTC
>JADLBT010000138.1 GCA_020847555.1 Gemmataceae bacterium | reverse complement strand
GTCAGGACCCCCGCCGCGGCGCGGTCCGGAAGCCGAAGCCGGCCTCCGCCTTGTGGGTCTGGGGCTCCTCGAGCATGGCGATCGCCTCCTCCCGGTGCATCGGGGGGATCACGAACCGGTCCTCGAACGTGCACAGCGCCGTCAGCCGGAAGATCTCGTCGGCCTCCTCGGCCGTGATCCCCGCCTCGCGGAGCGCGCGGTCGGCGGTCTCGCGGGTCACGTCGCCCACGGTGACCGCGCGGCGGTGCCACCGGACGGCCATCTGCTTGCGGAGGGTGGACTTCAGCACCCCCTCGTTCCCGGCGCTCAGGAGGTTGGCCAGGTACGCCATGGGCGCGCGGGCCTGCTCGAGGTCGTGGAACAGGTCGTCGGACAGGTTCTCGACCACGCCGTCCTTCCGCTGGGACATCACGGGCAGTAGCGGCGGGACGTAGAACAGCATGGGCAGCGTGCGCCACTCCGCGTGCGGCGGAAGCGCGAGCCCCCACGTCTTCACGAACTTGTAGACGGGGGACCGCTGCGCCGACTCGATCACCGACGGGTGGATGCCGGCCTTCTCGGCGGCGGCGATCACCGCCGGGTCGTGCGGGTCGAGGATCATGGAGCGCTGGGCGTCCACGAGCTCGTGGTCGGGCTTGCTCGCCACCTCGACGATCCGGTCGGCGTCGTAGAGGAGGATCCCGAGATACCGGATGCGCCCGACGCACGAGTGGAAGCAGGCGGGGGCCTGCCCCGTCTCGAGGCGCGGGAAGCAGAGGATGCACTTCTCGGACTTGCCGGTCTGCCAGTTGAAGTACGTCTTCTTGTACGGGCACGCCGCGACGCAGGAGCGCCAGCCGCGGCAGCGGGTCTGGTCGAGCAGCACGATCCCGTCCTCGCCGCGCTTGTACATCGCGCCGCTCGGGCAGGACGCGACGCACGAGGGGTTCGTGCAGTGGTTGCAGATCCGCGGCAGGTAGAAGTAGACGAGCCGCTCGATGGACTGCAGCTGCATCTTCTGCTCGTCGGTGAGCGCCGCGAGGTTCGGGTCGGCCGCCGCGTAGATGCGGCTGCCCCCGAGGTCGTCGTCCCAGTTCGGTCCCGCCTGGATGTCGATGGGCTCGCCCGTCACGAGGGAGATGGGCCGCGCCGTGGGCTGGTCCGTCCCCTCGGGCGCGTCGAACAGGTCCTTGAACTTGTACGTCCAGGGCTCGTAGTAGTCGTCCATGCTCGGCATGGACGGGTGGTGGAAGATGTTGGTGATCGTCTTCCGCTTGTCGGTGGACTTGAGGCGGAGCTTGCCGTCGTCCCCGAGGACCCACCCGCCGCGGTAGGCCTCCTGGTCCTCCCAGCGCGTCGGGAAGCCGGTCCCCGGCTTCGTCTCGACGTTGTTCCACCACATGTACTCGGTGCCCTTGCGGTCGGTCCAGATGTTCTTGCACGCGACCGAGCACGTGTGGCACCCGATGCACTTGTCGAGGTGGAAGACCATCGAGATCTGCGAGCGGACGTCCATGGTTCGGGTCCCCGCCTACCAGCGCAGCTCCGGGAGCTTGCGGACCAGGATGTGCGTGTCCCGGTTGCAGCCCACGGGGCCCCAGTAGTTGAAGTGGTAGGTGAACTGCCCGTAGCCGCCGACCATCAGGTTCGGCTTGAGGCGCACGCGCGTCAGGCTGTTGTGCCCGCCAGCCCGGCGGAAGCCGCGCAGCGGCGACTTCGGCACCGAGTACGTCCGCTCCGGCGAGTGGTACTGGATGCAGATACCGCGCGGGATGCGGGCGCTTACCGCGGCCCGTGTCACCACCACGCCGTTGTCGTTGTGGACCTCGACCCAGTCGTTGTCGGCCAGACCCAGCACGGCCGCGTCGTGGTCGTTGAGCCACAGCGGCTCGACGCCGCGCGACAGCGTGGTCATGCGCTGGTTGTCGCCGTAGGTCGAGTGGATGTGCCACTTGCCGTGCGGCGTCAGGTAGTTCAGCGTCAGGGTGCGGCCGTTGGCCCCGCCGGGCAACTGTCCCCCGCTCGCCGCCTCGGTGAAGCGCAGGTCGGCGTACTCCGTCGGTAGCGGCTTGGGCTTGTACGTCGGCAGGTGTTCGCCGAATTGCAGATAAAGCGGGTGGTCGAGGTAGAAATGCTGCTTGCCGGTCAGCGTCCGCCACGGCACCAGCGCCTCGAGGTTGTACGTGAACGGCGAGTAAGCCCGCCCGTTCTCGATCAGGCCCGACCACATCGGGCTGTTGACGAAGCGCTGCGGCCGGCCCTGCAGCTCCTTGTAGCTGACGCGCGTCCCGCGGTTCTTCTCCGCCAGGTGCGCCAGCGGCAGCCCCACCTTCTCCTCCATCTCCTTGTAGGAGCGGTAGGCCAGCTCGCCGTTGGTCACGGTCGCGAAGCGCAGGATCAGGTTGCAGGCGTACTCGTCCTCCGCCAGCGACGGGTAGCGCTGGCCGCCCCAGCTCACCGTCGGCAGCGTCTTGACCGCCGCATCGTACTCGTCGGCGATGGCGTAGTGCGTGCCGTGGGCGCCCAGGCCGTTGGCGCGCGCCTGCGGGCCGAACGAGATGAACTGGTTGTACAGGTTCGCGTAATCGCGCGTCACCACCTTCAGGCCTGGCATCGTCTTGCCGGGGATCGCCTCCACCTCGCCCGTAAACCAGTCCTTCAGGTCGGGCTGGGCGATCTCCGCGGGCGAGTCGTGGGCGAGCGGCGAGGCGACCAGGTCGCGGACCGGCTCGGGAAAGTGCTTCTTCGCCAACTCGGAGAACTTCTTCGACACGGCCCGGAAGATCTGCCAGTCGCTCCGCGACTCCCAGCACGGCGGGACGGCCGGCGAGAGTGGATGGATGAAGCTGTGCATGTCGGTTGAGTTGAGGTCGGCCTTCTCATACCACGTCGCGGCCGGCAGGACAATGTCGGAGTAGAGCGCCGACGTGTCCATGCGGAAGTTGAGGTCAACCACCAGGTCCATCTTCCCGACCGGCGCCTTCTCGTGCCAGGCGACCTCCTTCGCCGACCCCTGGGCGAGATCCTCGGCGATGGCGTTGGTGTGCGTGCCCAGGTAGTGCTTCAGGAAATACTCGTGTCCCTTGGCGCTGGCCATCAGGGCGTTGCCGCGCCAGATGAACCAGACACGCGGCCAGTTCGCCTCGGCGTCGGGATCCTCGACCGCGAAGCGGATGTGGCGGTCCTTGAGCCGCTCGACGGCCCAGCGCACGATTTCCTCATCCTTGACGGCGCCGGAGGCCGCGGCTTCCTTGACCAGGTCGAGCGGATTTTGGTTGAACTGCGGATAGAACGGCAGCCAGCCGTTGCGCACGGAGCGCACCTGCAGGTCCATCGTGTGGCCCTGGGCGAGCGACCCCGGCGGCTGGTCGGCCGGGACGGTGTGGTAGTCGGTGAAGGCGCGCTCGTAGCGCCACTGGTCGGTGTGAACGTAGTGCCAGCTCGGGGCGTTCTGCAACCGCACCGCCGGGTGCCAGTCGCGGGCGAAGGCGATCGACGACCACGACTCCATCGGCGCCAGCTTCTCCTGGCCGACGTAGTGGGCCAGGCCGCCGCCGTTGACGCCGACGCAACCGCAGAACATCAGGGCGTGCATGCCGGCCCGGTACATCAGGTTGTTGTGATACCAGTGGTTGATGCCGGCGCCGATGATGATCAGGCACTTGCCGCCCGTCAGCTCGGCGGTGCGGCCCCACTCGCGGGCGAAGCGCAGCAGCACGTCGCGGCCGATGCCGGTGTATCGTTCCGCCCACGCGGGCGTGTAGGGTTTCGTCTCGTCGTCGTAACTCGCCGGATACGCGCCCTCCAGCCCGCGCGGCACGCCGTACTGGGCCATCAAGAGGTCGTAGACCGTCGTCACCAGCACCGTCGCGCCGTCCGCCGTCCGCACGCGCTTGAACGGCACGCCACGCAGCAGACTTCCACCCTCTCCGAAGTCGTCGAAGCGCGTCTGAGCCACGCCGTCAGCGGCGCCGAGGAGCGTCAACTGCGGGTCGATCTCGGCCCCGTCCTGGCCGTCCCGCATCTGCATGTTCCACTTGCCCTTCTCCTTGCCCCAGCGGAAGCCGACACTGCCCACCGGCATGCGCGGCCGCTGCTCCTTGCCGTCCCAGACGAGGAACTTCCACTCGGGGTTCTCGATGCCGGTGTAGCCCTCCAGGCGGCCGGCGCGGAGCAGCTGGCCGGGACGGCAGACGCCGTTTTCCTCGTGCAGCTCGACGAGGTACGGGGCGTCGGTGTACTTGCGCGTGTAGTCGAGGAAGGCCGGCACCGGCCGCTCGTGGTGGAACTCCTTGAGCAGGACGTGCGTGACGGCCATCCACCAGGCGCCGTCCTGGCCGGCGTTGACCGGCACCCACTCGTCGGCGTACTTGGACACCTGGCTGAAGTCCGGCGAGAAGACCCACATCTTCGAGCCGTTATGCCGGGCCTCGGCGGCGAAGTGGCAGTCGGGCGTGCGCGTCATGTTCAGGTTGGCGCCCATGACGGCGAGGAGCTTGGCGTTGTACCAGTCGGCCGACTCATGGACGTCGGTCTGCTCGCCCCACGCCTCGGGCGAGGCCGGCGGCAGGTCGCAGTACCAATCGTAGAACGACAGCGCCACGCCGCCCATCAGCTGCAGCATGCGGGCGCCGCTGGCGTAGCTGATCATCGACATGGCCGGGATCGGCGAGAAGCCGGCGATGCGGTCGGGGCCGTGCTTCTTGATCGTGTGGAGGCACGAAGCGGCGATCAGCTCCAGCACCGTATCCCAGCTGGCGCGGCGGAACCCGCCCTTGCCGCGGGCCCGCTGCCAGCGCTGCCGCGCCTCGGGGTTCTCCACCAGCGCCTTCCAGGCATCGACCGGATCCTCGTGCTCGGCGCGGGCCTGGCGCCACAGATCGAGCAGCGCCCCGCGAGCGTAGGGGTACTTCACGCGCAGCGGGCTGTAGAGATACCACGAGAAGGAGATGCCGCGCTGACAGCCGCGCGGCTCGTACGGCGGCAGGCCGCTCTCCAGCGACGGGTAGTCGAGCCCCTGCATCTCCCACGTCACGATGCCGTCCTTGACGTGGATCTGCCAGGTACAGCCGCCGGTGCAGTTGACGCCGTGGGTGCTGCGCACGACCTTGTCGTGCTGCCAGCGGTTGCGATAGAACTCTTCCCAGCTGCGCAGCTCCGGGCGCACCTCGTCCTTGATCCACGGCAGTTTGCCGTTACCGTTCCCACCGCTCATGCTTCACCTTTCCCGTTCTTGGAGTGGACGAGGGGGCGGCGGACCGCCCGAAAACGCCGCCGCCAGATGGCGTCGAAGCCGATCAGCGCGAGGGTCGTGCCACCCAGGCCGACCAGGAAGAAGTTCAGGGGCGAGACGCCGCTGTCCTCGCGGCCGTGACGCGCGGTCTGTTCGAGGAAGGCGACCAGCGGCAGGATCTCCTCCGGCCGCAGCGGGTGCGCCTTGTAGACCGGCTGCATGGTCGCGGTGGCCGGCGCCGACAGCCACGCGACCAGCTGCTTGCGGCCATTGAGACGTTCGTAGACGCGCGTCAGATCCGGACCGAGTCGGCCGCCACCGAGCAGGCCCACGCCGTTGGCGCTGTGGCACGAGATGCACGCCGGCCCGCCGTCGGCGAACCGGGTGTGGCCCATGAAGAAGTCGCGCCCGCGCTCGACATCGACCGGGGTCAGCTCGCGGTCCGAGACCACTACCCCGGCGAACTGCGATCGATCCAGTTTCGACTCGGCCTCGATCAGGCTGAGCAGCGATTCGGCGCGGGCCCGGGTCATGCCGAAGACCACCGGCATCTCGACGCCGCCGTACTGCCGCTTCAGCTGCGCCGCGTACGAGTCGCCCGAGTCGAGGACAGCCTTGGGGTTGACGATGAATGAGAGAAGCCACTCGCGGTCCTGCTTCCGCTGTGTGACGTCCTTGAGGTCGGGGCCGGTGAGGCGGCCGCCGCCGATGGTGTGGCAGCTGGCGCAGTTCTGCTTGAAGAACGCGGCCGCCTCCTGCGCCGCGGCCGCGGCGGGCCAGGCGGCCAGTACCAGCAGCGTAAACGCGGCGGACAGGACAGGGCGGAGCGGTTCGCTGTGCATCGCGACGATCTCCCGAGAACACCTGAAGGAAGGCCGAGGCTCGCGCTCTCCCTCGTGGGCGGGCCGATCTCCATGCACATGAAGTGCCAACCTTTCACCTTCACGGCCGATGCGGGCACGCCGCGCACGCAACCGCTGGAATGTCCATCGCATCGGCACACCGGGAGCATGTGTCGAGGCGGTCCCCGGGCCGAAAACCTGCGTGCCGCACGAGGCGCGTCCTCTCTCGGTGTGCTGAAGTGAGCCAGTGCGCTACCTGAAACCGCACAGCGAACGCGATCCCTGCGCCCGATTCGCCCATGCGGCTGTGTCCCCTGTTGCGGATGAGCCCGGAACTCCGGGAGAGCAGACTGTTTGCACCGGGCGTGGGAATCGGTAATCTGAAGTCGAAACGCCGCACTCTGTCGGGTCAGGGAGCGGCCGAACCGGACCGCCTGGAGCGAGGACGTGCCATGCATTCCGAACCAAAGCCACCGCTGATGTACGAGATGTTCGTCGCGCGCTATCCCAGACTGGCCCAGGCGTGGCGGGAACTGGGCGAGGCCGGCAGGGAAGGCCCTCTCGACGCGCGGACCGCCCGGCTCGTCAAACTGGCGGTGGCCGTCGGCGCGCTGCGCGAGGGAGCCGTGCATGCCTGCGTCCGCAAAGCCCTGGCGCAGGGGATCACCCGCGAGGAGGTCGAGCAGGTTATCGCTCTGGCGGCGGGGACGCTCGGTCTGCCGGCCACGGTCGCCGCGTATTCCTGGGTTCAGGACCAGTTCGGCGATCAGCAACCAGGGCTGGCGTGAGGAAGTTCTCCAAAGCCCGTGGGCGGCAGCCCGTGGGCTTTGAACAGACCCTCAGCTTCTTGCCGAGTTCACGGGGAGCCCTCTGCTCTTTTTCCAGCTGGGTTGACGTCGCTCCGTTGGTCGATGATAATGGATATAGGAATCTATGTTGTCCTCAAATGGGCCGCGGACATGCACCCCCCCACCGACCAAATCGACCGACACGCGATGATTCCGGACCTGCTTCGGGCTGCTCCGTACCTCCGGCCGGTACTGGATCGGTACGGCCTGCGCGGCTGCGGCGGACCGCTGGGACCGCACGAGACGCTCGACTTCTTCGCCCGCGCTCACGACGTGCCGATCGAGCAACTCCTGAGCGACCTGCGCGCGTGCAGACCGGACGCCCCGCCGCCCGCCCCGGCCCCGGAGGAGGACCGGGCGGCCCACCGGGCCGATACCATCTATCGCCCCTTCTTCACCGCCGGGATTCTCGTCGTCCTGACCCTGGGCGCGACCTGGGGCGCGTATCTGTTGCTCCGCATCGGCCTGGGCGGGTCGTTCACCGCGGTCGATGTCCACGAGGTCAACGCTCACGGCCACGCCCAGATCTTCGGCTGGGTCGGGCTGTTCGTGATGGGCTTCGCCTACCAGGCGTTCCCGCGCTTCAAGCACACGGCCCTGGCCCTGCCCGGCGTGGCCCGGCTGAGCCTGTGGCTCATGGCCGGCGGGCTGGCGGCGCGTTCGCTGCTGCACGTACTGGCCTCCACCTACCCGGGGTTGATCGTCCCGGCCGCAGCGGCGTCCCTGGCGGAGGTGGTGGCGGCAGGATTGTTCGCCTGGGTTATTCTCGCGACCTGGCGCCGGTCCGGCAAGCCGATGGCGTTCTACGACTGGTACATCCTCTGCGCCCTGGGGTGGTTCGTGGTCCAGGCGGTTTACGAGGGCGTGTACCTGACCGCGACGCTACGTGTTTCCGGCCCGGCGCTGGTGGGCCTGGTGGCGACGTGGCAGGCGCCGCTGCGCGACCTGCAGATCCACGGGTTCGCCCTGCTCATGATCCTGGGTGTGAGCCAGCGCCTCCTGCACCACATGTACGGGCTGCCGGCGCCGCGGCCGCGCCGGGGTCTGGCAGCCCTGGTGATGATCAACGTCGCCGTCGTTGCCGAGGCGGCCGGCCTGGTGCTGATGCGGCTGGCCGGCCCGGAGTGGGCCGGGTTGTGGTACGCCGGGGTGCTGCTGCTGGCGGCGGCGACCGCCTGGCTGGTCGCCGGCTGGGGTCTGTTCGGGGCGGCCCCTGAGCGAGAGCGGACGCTGAAATTCATCCGGGCTGCGTATGTCTGGCTGTTCGTCTCGCTGGGCATGCTGGTCCTGCTGCCCGCTTACCAGCACGGGTGGCTCGCCTGGGCGGCGCCGGAAAGCCACGCCGCCCAGATCGGCTTCTCCCACGCCTACTACGGCGCCATCCGCCACGCCATCACCGTCGGGTTCGTGAGCCTGATGATTGTCGGCGTCGCGGCTCGGGTCGTCCCCACCCTGAACGGTATCGACGGCAACGCTCTCCCCCGACTCTGGGCGCCGTTTCTGCTCCTCAACGGCGGCTGCGCGCTGCGGGTCGTCGGCCAGACGCTGACCGACTCCGCCACCCTCGCCTTTCCGTTCACCGGCGTTAGCGGACTGCTGGAGGTGACCGGACTGGCACTGTGGGGCGTTCACCTCTGGCGGATCATGTCGGGTCGCCACCCGCTGGCTGTGACGACCGACGAGGACGCCTCGCCGGCCCCGGACCGGCCGCTCTGCGCCACCGACCGGGTTGCGGACGTCATCTCCTGGCACCCGGGGCTGATGCCGGTGTTCCGGTCCTTCGGATTCCACGCCCTGTCGAACCCTCTGCTGCGACGCACCGTCGCCCGTCGCGTCACGCTGGAGCAGGCCTGTCGGGTGGGGGACGTCGATCTCGATACCTTCCTCATCGCTCTGAACGCCGCCCGGCCCGCCGGCCCACGGCGGATGTCGCTCCATGTCCTGGGAGCGGCGGACTCGAACAGCCGCGGTGCGTCGGTGGAGGTCGGAGGCTGTGGGGCCGAAGACGGCAGCGAACAGCAGAGTTGAGAAGTGGTTGCTAAACGAGCCCCGAGCACCAGCGCGGGATGGCCCCGCGCTGGTGCTCGTCGGCAGGTTTCCCAACCGCGAGGGTCTTTGGCTCGTCCCGCGCTGACGCTTTGGACTCGGACTTCTTATCCCATCGCCCGGCCGGTTCGGTCCAGGAGAGCCGCGCGCGGAACAGGCCGGGCCTCTCACGGCACCGCTTGCAGGCGGAGTTGGCCCGCCGCCTTCTGCTTCGCGTAGGCGGTACGGCAAGGTCCGTAGGCGCCGTCGAGGGCCGCCTGCGGGACAGACTGCAACGCCGGGTCAACGGCGGCGCGGATCGTAAGCGACCGCGGGGCGATGGTTGCCGCCAACTCCGGCAGGTCGTAGGTCGCCAGCACCCCGGGCACCACATTTGTCAGCTGGTTATACGTGAGCGGCGTCCGGGCGACCGCGGTCCAGGAGAGGACCGAGCGCTCCACGGTGACCGCCGCCAGGCGCGGGTCGAGCGCGGCCGCGTGCAGCACGATCGGACCGCCGGTGCCGACACCGACCGCGTGCAGCGGACGGCCCGCCGTTTTACCCTTCGCCAGCCACCCGACGAGGGCGAGCAAGTCGTGGGTGCGCTGCCCGAGCAGCGGGCGGTTGAGGTGGAGGGCGAGGTACGTCTCCTTGAAGTCGGTGCCGAAGAACCCGGGCTTGCGCTGCGGCGGCGCCGGCGCCGTCTCGCCTAGGCCGCGCAGATCCACGGCCAGGATCTCCTCACCCAGCTTCACCCGCCCCTCGAAGGCGCCGCCTGGGCCGGCCTCCGCCGCCATGCCGGCGCCGTCAACCACCAGCGTCAGCGGCCGCTTCCCCGGCGCGCCGGGCGGGACGAACCACAGGACCGGCACCTGAATCCCCGGCTCCGTCTCGAACACTAGCTTGCGGATCGCGTAGCCGGCGCGCTTCACCTCCCCGGCCTCGCGCGCCCGGGCCGCCGGGATGTCGGCGGGCAGCGCGAGCAGGCGGCGGGCGTCGCTCAGCACCTCGTCGCGGCCGCGCTTCGCCTTCGCCCGCGCTTGCGCCAGTTCGTCGGCGCGCTGGGCGTTGAGGTGGAACGCCGACCGGCCCTTCAGATCCTCCAGCACCTGACCGCTGCGCGTACACTGCAGGTCGCGGTCCTTGGCGATGGGGAACGGCTCCTCGAACGGCGCGTCGTCCTTGCCGAGCAGCCACCGGCGCATCCAGCGTGTGACCGCCTCGCGCTGCGGCTTCGGGTAGCCGTGCTTCGTGTCGTACTCGGCCAGAGCGACGCGCTCGCCGTGGCCGAGCAGCCCGTAAAGCAGGCTTGCCTCGCGAAACGTCGTCCACGTTCCCTGAATGTCGAAGAAGTCGCGGGTGGCGGCGCAGATCAGCGTCGGCCGCGGGGCGCGCAGCGTGACGTAGTCGGCGTGCTCCATGCCGAACGCGACCTGGCCGGTGATGTTCTGCTCGGCGTCCTGCGGCCCGATCGTCGCGAATAGCCGCTCCAGCGACGTGAGGTAGCACGACGGCGCCGCCGCCGCGATCCGCTCGTCCAGCGCCATCAGGTAGGACGTGAGCGTTCCGCCGCCGGAACAGCCGGTGCAGCCGAGCCGCTTCGAGTCGATCTCCGGCCGGCTCGCCAGATAGTCGAGGCTGCGGATGCCGTCCCAGACGCGGTACGCCGCGGTGTTCCCGCCGACCAGCAAGGCACCGACACCGATCAACGTGTGCTCACTCGTGGTGCTCGGGACGGCCGGCTTGCCCATCGCGTCGAGGAGCTGGCGGCGCTCGCCCTGGCCGATCGGGTCGTAGGTGAGGACCGCCAGGCCGTTCTTCACCAGCAGGATGCTGCCGCGCTGGATATACTCGGCCGCCTTGCCGTTGGCGCTGTGGCCGATCGGCATCAGCACGCCGGGGAACGGCCCCTTGCCGTCGGGGAGGTACAGGCTGGCGGTGACGTGGTGGTCCGGCCGGCTCTCGTAGATGACGCGCTCGACCCGGTAGCCGTCGCGCTTCGCGACACCGACCACGCGCGCCTTGAGCGGCGTCCTGGCCGGGAAGCCGCCGAGCGCCTGAATGAACTTCGCCCTGAGGTCTTCTTGCCGCCGCCGCACGTCATCCGGCGTTTTGAGGGCGGCGATCGCCTGGCGGCGGGCGTCGAAGTGCTTCTGCGCCTCGGCGAGCAGGTAGGTCGAGAGCATCTTGCGCGGCGAGCCTTTGCCGTCGTCGCGCAGGACAACCAGGCCGTCCTGGGCTCCCGCGGGGCCGGCCAGCAGGAGCAGTGTGAGAAGAGTGGGGACACGCATGGCAGTACCCTTGCACCGATGGATTCAGCGAGCGGGCGTGAGGCAGCCATTGTATGGCGCCGGCCGGGGAACGGAGAACGCCCACGGCACACATGCCGTGGGCGTTCTCTGGCGAGCGGCGCGGCGTCAGCCCGTCGGTGCGAG
>JADLBT010000137.1 GCA_020847555.1 Gemmataceae bacterium | reverse complement strand
TGAGCCACGGCAGTCTGTTGCAACTGCTCGACGCCGAGGAGCCGCGCACGTTGCCGGAGGAGGGGCGGACGAACATCGGCGACGCGATCGCGTGGGGTCTGCATCGGCTGCGCGCCGCTGGTCCGCGTCGCAAGATCGTGGTGCTGGTGACCGACGGCGAGCACAACGTCGCCGCCCCTGCTCTGAAACCGCGCCAGGCAGCGCAGCTCGCGGGCAACCTGGGCGTGCCGGTCTACACCATTGATGCCGGCGGCGACGTCCCGGCGAAGGCGGCCGCCAACGGTGAGCCGCCCGACACCTCCGCGAGCGACCGGCTGAAAGCCCGGAAGATCCTCCAGGAAGTGGCCCGGATGACGAACGGGCGTTACTTCGCCGCCCACGACACGAAGGCGCTTCTGGGCGTGTGCGGCCAGATCGATCGGCTGGAGCGAACGGAGATCGTGAGCTTCGAGTATCGGCGTTACGCCGAGGGATATGTGTGGTTCGGGCTGGCGTCGTTCGTCCTGCTCGTGACGGCCCAGACGCTGGACCTGACGTGGTGGCGGCGAATACCGTGAGGGAGGGGCTGAGGGACCAGTGCAGGGGCCAGCCCCTTGAAGAAGATGTTCGACTGGCTGACCGACGGACCGATGACGCGGCTCGCCTGGCCGGCGGGGCTGTGGCTGATGGCAGCCATGCCCGTGCTGTGGGTGCTGGGCGTGCGCGCGTGGTTGCGGCGGCGGCGCGACCTGCGCCGGCTGGGGAGCGGGCTCGCGCTGCGCGCCCTGACCACCCCGGCACGCGGGTGGCGCACGTTGCAGGCGCTGTGCTGGAGCAGCGGGCTGACGGCACTGGTCGTCGGGGTGGCCGCCCCGCGCTGGGGGCCGGACGCGGCGCAGCGTACCGCGTCCGGCCGCGATCTGGTGGTTGTCCTCGACCTGAGTCGCAGCATGCTCGCCGAGCAGCCCAGCCGTCAGGAGCGCGCCCGCCGGGCTCTGTTCAACCTGGCTGACGCACTGGAGCGGCGCGGCGGCCACCGCGTTGCGCTGGTGACCTTTGCCGCCCGGGCGAGGCTGGTCTGTCCGCTGACCCACGACTACGACCACTTCCGCGACGCGGTCCGCCAGCAGGACGCGGCCAACCTGCACCCCGACCTGCGGCCCGCCCCCGAAGGCTACCCGTCCGGCACGCGCCTCGGTGCCGCCCTGCGGCTGGCGCTGGCGGCGCACGACACGGACGGCGAGGGGTATCAGGATGTCCTCGTCGTGTCCGACGGCGACGACCCGGCCGCCGACGAGGAGTGGGCGGAGGGGGCCGCGGCGGCGAAGGCGCGGGGCATCCCCGTGTACTGCCTGGGCGTCGGCGACCCGCAAACCGGCTGGTCCATCCCGGACCCGGAAGGCGTCCTGCGCTACAATGGCGAGGAGGTTCGCACGCGCCTGGAGGAGCGCCCCCTGCGCGAGATCGCCCGCCGGACCGACGCGGCCTACTTCGCCGGGCGGACCTACGACCTGCCGCCGGGCGCGCTGTACGAGGGGATCCTCGCAGGCAAGGCCCGCACTGCCGACCGCGTCGTCCCGCTGGCCCTGTACCGCCCGCGCTACGCCTGGTTCTTCGGGGCGGCGCTGGGCCTGCTGGGGTTGGCGCTGCTGCTCGGCGGTCTGCCGCGCCGCGGCGGCCCGTCGAAAGCGGAGGAACGACCATGACCCGGCAAGGCGCCCTGTGGATCCTGACACTGACCCTGCTGGCACTCGGCGCCGCCTCGCCCCGCGACGTCGAGGAACTCCTGCGCCGGGGTGAGGCGGCGTTCGCACGCAGGGAGTTCGCCGCCGCGCTGGCCTGCTACGAGCGTGCCGAGGAACTGGCGCCCGACCCGGGACTGGTGGCGTTCAACAAGGCGGCCGTCCTGTACCGACTGGGACGCTTTCGCGAGGCCGAGCAGTGCTACCGCCGGTGCCTGGACGACGCTGCGGCGCCGGGTCCGCGGCGGGCGCGGGCGCTGTACGACCTGGGGACGAGCCTGATCCACGTTGCGGACGGCAAGGACGCCCGGGCGCTCGAGCTGGCGGTGCGCTGCCTGCGTCAGTGTCGGCGCGCGGCGGCCGACCCCGAGTTGGCGGCGCAGGCGGCGTACAACCTCGAGTTGGCGCGGCTGCTCTGGGCCAGGGCGAAGGCCTCTCCGAACGACGCCGCCCCGCCGCCCAAGGACGGCGCGGAGCCCCAGCAAGGAAAGTCCGACGACCGGCAGCCCGGCGAGCCGAGCGAGGGCGAGAAGGGTTCGCCGATGGGCAAGGGGCAGCCGCTGTCGCCGGACGCCGCCAAGGATCAGAAAAAGGCCGTCGCGACACAGGAGCAGATCGCGGGGAAGGGCAACCTTCGGCCGCTGCCGGACGACGAGGAGTTGCAGCCGTTGGATCCGCGCGACATGGCCGCCTACCTGGAACGGGTGGCGCGGCGCGTGGCCCGCGAGCAGCGCGACCAGCGCCTTGTACTGCCGCGCACCTTCCCGGGCGTGAAGGACTGGTGAGCGCAAGTGAAGAACGCACGCCTGCCCCCGATCATCCTCGCAGCGCTCGCCCTGACGCTGGCGCCGCATCGCTCGGACCGCGCCGTCGCCGAGACGCCCGTTGAGCCCCCGGCGGTCGGCCGCCCGTCGAACTTCAGCGGCGCCGTCGGCGCCTACCGCATCAGCTACCGGGTTACTCCGACCGAGGTGGTTGTCGAGGATCCGGTCACCCTGATCGTCCGTATCAGCGGGTCCGGGCCGAAGGGGCAGCAGCCCGAGCGCGCGAACCTGCGCCTGCTCCCGAAGGAGATCGAGGAGGATTTCTACGTTCAGGCCGCGCCGGAGCAGGACCGGCACCTTCCGGCCGAGAGCGCCTGGGAGTTCGCCTGGCGGCTTCGGCCGAAGCACACGGGCGCGGTTCGGGTTCCCCGATTCCAGTTCGTCTACTACGACCCGACCCGCCGCCAGTACGCGCCGCGGAGCACGCGCGAGACCATCGTTCTGAAGGTCAGCCCGCGCCCCCTCGCAGCCACGCCGGGCCAGCAGCCGCGGACGCTCCAGGCGCCGGACCGCTTCTTCGAGATCGCGACGGGCGGTGCGGTGCTGGCGCGCGGGGGCGACGGCCTGTCGCCGGTGTGGCTGGTCGTCCTGCTGGTGGGACCGCCGCTGCTCTGCGGCGCGTGGTACGTCGTCTGGCGCGTGCGGCACCCGGCGGCGGCTGGAACCCGGCGGCGGCTCGCCAGCCGCGTTGCGCGCGAGGCGCTGGCGGCGCTCCTGGCCCCCGGCCTGGACAACCCGCCGGCGCAGACCGCCGATGCCGTCGCCGTCTACCTGCACCAGCGACTCGGCCTGCGCGCTGCCGAACCGACTCCGGCCGAGGTCATCGCTCATCTGCGTCGCGCGGGGCTGTCGTCCACACTCGCAGACCGGGTTGCCGGGTTGTTCCGGACCTGCGATGCCGCCCGCTTTGCCCCGACCCACGCCGCCGCCCCTGCCTTGCCCGCCGAGGCGGCGGCAGTCATCCGCGCCCTGGAGGTCGAACTGTGTTCGCCGCGCGGCTGATCACCGGGCTCGTCCTGGCGCTCACGACGGCAAGTGTGGGCGATCGCGTGCTCCTGTCCGACGAGGAACTGCTGCGCCGGGCGGAGGAGGCGTTCCGGCAAGGCGTGGTGGTGCGGACCAACCAGGAGCAGGCCCGGCCCCTCTTCGCGCGGGCGGCGGATCTGTACGAGCAGTTGCGGCGGCGCGGCGCCGACAATGCGGACCTGTACCGCAACCTCGGCCGCGCCAGCCTGCTCGCCGACCGACTGCCGGAAGCGGTGCTGGCCTACCGGCGCGGGCTGCGCTGCGCCCCGCAGGACCGCGGACTGCACGTCGAACTCGAATACGCCCGCGATCAGGTCCACTACCCCGGCCCGGCCCGAGGCGGCCGTCCCAACGACGAGCCCTGGCCGTCGTGGCTGCCGCGCGTCGGGGGCAGCCTGTTTCTGGCAACGGGCCTGGGCCTCTACGCTCTGGCGTGGTGCTGCGCCGCGCGGACGCTGACCGCGGCCCGCCCGCATCTCCTGGGCTGGGCGGGGTTGCTGCTGACACTGGGACTCGTCGCGGGCGGGCTGTGGATATACCTGCGGTGGCGCGCCGCGAGCGTGGATCGGTATCCGATCGTGGTGCTCACGGCCGACGGCGTCAGTCTGCGGCGCGGCAACGGGCCGACGTATCCGGAACACCCGACCATGCCGCAGCTGAACCGCGGCATGGAGGCTGGACTGCGGCACCGGCGCGGCGGCTGGCTCCAGATCCAGCTGCCCGGCGGAGAGGTCGGCTGGGTGCCGGCGCCCGCCGTCCTCGTCGAGAACTGACTTTTCCCCGTGTCGCTTGCGGCCAAGAAGTGGTTGCTAGCCCCAGGCGCCAGCACGGGGCGGCTCCGCGCTGGCGCTTGGGGCTGGTCGGCAGGTTTTCGAACCGCTTTCAAGCCGCAAGCGGCACGGAGAATGGCCAGGGCGATTGAGGCAGGAGACTTCATGGGGCGCAGGCTCATCATCGCGGGGACGCACAGCGGCGTCGGCAAGACGACGGTCGCCCTCGCCCTGATGGCGGCGCTGCGCCGGCGCGGCCTGACCGTGCAGCCGTTCAAGGTCGGCCCCGACTTCATCGATCCGGGCCATCACACCGCCGTCTGCGGTCGCCCGTCGCGCAACCTCGACACCTGGATGCTCACCGATGACACGGTTCGCGCCTGCTTCGGCCGCGCCTCGGCCGGGGCCGACGTGAGCGTCATCGAGGGCGTGATGGGCCTGTTCGACGGCCGTTCCGCCGCCGACCCGCGCGGCAGCACGGCACACCTGGCGAAACTGCTCGACGCCCCGGTGCTACTCGTTGTGGACGCCGCCGCGATGGCCGCGTCGGTGGCGGCGGTGGTCAAGGGGTTCGCGGAACTCGATCCGGGCGTGTGCGTGGCGGCGGTCCTGTGCAACCGCGTCGCCGGGCCGAAGCACTACGCCCACCTCGCCCCTGCGATCCGCCGACACACGCCTGTCGAGCCGGTCGGCTGGCTGCCGCGCCGGCCCGCGTGGCACATCCCCGCGCGCCACCTCGGGCTGGTTACGCGCGACGACCTCGACGGGGCAACGGGGCCGACGCTGGACGACCTGGCGCGAGCCTTCGCGGCCACCGTGGACGTGGACGCCCTGCTGCGCCTGAGCGAGATCCCCGGCCGGTTGCGGCCTGGCGAATCCCCGGACCTCGCCGCGAAGCCGCAGGCGGCCGAAGGGACTGCGCGCCGGCGCGTGGCGGTGGCGCGCGATGCGGCCTTCTGTTTCTACTACGAGGACAACCTCGACCTGCTGCGCGCGGCGGGCGCGGACCTGGTCTTCTTCTCGCCGCTGGCCGACGCCGAACTGCCGGCGGGTGTCGATCTGGTCTACCTGGGCGGCGGTTATCCCGAGTTGCACGCGGCAGCGCTGGCCGAGAAGGTGTCGCTGCGCGACAGCCTGCGCGCGTACCACCGGCGCGGGGGACACATCTACGCCGAGTGTGGCGGGTTGATGTACTGCTGTCGTGAGCTGGTGGACGCGGCAGGCCGCGCGTTCCCGATGCTCGACCTGCTCCCGGCACGGACTGTGATGCAGAAGCGGCTGGCAGCGCTGGGCTACGCTACCTGGCGCGCGAGCGCGGTAACGCTGCTCGGCCCACCCGGGACCGAGGTACGGGGACATGAATACCACTACTCACGACTGGAACCGCTTGCTCCGCTGCAGCCCGCTGCCCTGCTGGAGCGTGAGAGCGAGGAGCCGAAACCGGACGGCTTCACCGCGGGCGGGCTGCTGGCGGGGTATGCCCACCTCCACTTCGCCTCCAACCCGGAGGGCGTGGCGGCGCTGCTCGGCCTGACGGCGGCTCCCCGGCCTTGGCGCTAACGGACCAAACAGAAGGGCGCCGACGAGCCGGAAGCGCCTACGCCCCCGGCTCGTCGGCGCTGGCACGCCGGGATGGCGGTTACTTCAGCTCCTTCAGATACAGGTTCCGGAACCTCACCTCCAGCGGCTCGGTCTTCTTGCCGACGCCGTGTACCTGCAGGGCGATGAACCCCGACGGGGTGACGTTGTCCTTCAGCGTCACTGCCGGCACGCCGTTGATCCACGTCTTGATCGAGGGGCCGCGACACTCGATGCGGAACTTGTTCCAGTCCTTCTGCTTGAACGCCTTGCGGGCCGCCTCGTTGTCCTTCAGGTCGGCCAGCCAGCCGCGCCGCCCCTCGTCGTAGATGCCGCCGCTGTACGCCCGCGGTGACGGGTCGATCTCCACCTGGTAGCCGTGAACGCGGTCGGCCGGGAACTTGTACTTCTTCCCCTTGACCTCCACGACGGTCGGTTTGTCGTACACCTGGCTGCGGATCTGCACCCCCGAGTTCAGCGTCGGATCGACCTTGAACTCCAGTTCGAGGAGGAAGTCGGCGTAGTCGCGCTTCGTGCAGAGAAACGAGTTGGACGTGTTCGGGACCGACGTGCCGACGATCTCGTTGTTCTCCACCCGATACTTCGCCTTCCCGCCGTGCTGGACCCAGCCTTCCAGATCCTTGCCGTTGAACAGGCTCACCCAGCCGGCCCCCTTCTTGCCGACCGGCTGAGTGAAGCCGGGGGTGAACGCCAGGCCGAGCACGGCGGCGGCCGCACAGAGACAGACGATCGAAAGACGCTGCATGGAGTGCTCCTGGGGTTGGTAGATGGTGCGTCGAACGCGATTTTATGCCGCACCCGCCAGCGCCGCAAGGAGCCACAAATCCCTTACAGGACGATTGCCAGGGGAAGCTTCAGACGTGGCGGGAATGCGCTCGCCATCGCGTTCGCGGCCGGTTACACTGACAGTGAGGTGGTTGGACCATGTCCGAGTTGTCCGTCCCTTGCCTCCAGACACCATCCCCGGCGCGGCCGCGCGGGTTCCCAGCGCTTCCCCGCCTGACCGATGCTGGGCGAACATCCATCCCTGAGGAGGTTGTCATGGCCGAGGTCACCATCCGCGTCCGCCCGAGACCCCAGTACCTCGAACAGATGCCGACCCTGGACCGCCTCACGGCGGAACGGCTGCCGCCGCCGATGCGCGAGCTGGCCCGCGAGAAGAGCATCGACCTCGCCCTCGAACTGAAACTCGCCACCCCGGACGCCCGCTACTGGCTCTGCACGGCCGGGATTCCCGAGGCGCGCCCCGATGTGCCGCGCGGCTGGGTGACGGGCCACATCACCCCCGAGTACTCCCGGCCGGACGGTATCTGGGAGATGGACGAGCGGGCCGCCTACGGGCCGCAGAACGCGACCTGGCTCCAGGGCAACGACTACCTGCAACTGCTGACCGACGAGTACGAGCGCCTGCAGCAGCGCCACGCCGACAGCGCATCCTGGCAGGTGGCGCAGCAGATGGAAGTCACGCAGGAGGAGATGCGCCAGGTGGTGACCCAGATGGACGCCATCGTCCAGCAGAAGCAGCTGCAACGGCCGCGATGAGGCTGACAAGGTGACCGAAAAAGCCCACGGGTGGCGCCCCGTGGGCCTGACACGCAGGTCACCCTGTCAGCCCGGCGCCCACGGCGCCGGACGTTTCGCAAAGAACGCACGCAGCCCCTGACGGCACTCGTCGGTCAGCCGGGGGGCCGCGCTGCCCCTGGCCGCCTCCTCGACCGACACCGCCTGCCGCGAAAACTGGTGCAGCAGTTCCTTGGTGCGGGTCAGGGCGTTCGGTCCGGCCTCCGCCAGCGACTGTGCCACCTCGGCCGCGCGGGCGGTCAGTCGGTCCGCGGGCACCACCTCGTTGACCAGTCCCGCGTGGCGGGCCGCGCCGGCGTCGATCAGTTCCCCCGTCAGCAGCAGGTAGCGGGCCATTCGCTCGCCGACGTGCCGCAGCAGGTGGGGCAGCACCATCGCGGCCACCAGCCCGCGCCGCACCTCCGGGTAGCCGAGCTTCGCCCCCTCCGCCGCCACCGCCAGATCGCACACCGTCACCAATCCAGCCCCGCCGGCAACCGCCGCTCCGTTCACCGCCGCGACCGTCGGCTTCGGTAGGGTATAAATCAGATCGTAGACGCGCGCCAGCCGGAGGGCATCCTCCCAGACCGGAGTGGCCTCGGCCGGCACGTCGAGCGACTCGCTCAACTCCGCCAGATCCATGCCGGCGCAGAAGACCGGGCCGGAGCCGGTGAGGATGACGCAGCGCGCTGCCGGGTCGTCGCGGGCGCGCTCGAACGCCGCCCCGAGGGCCGCGATGAGGCCGCGGCTGAGCGCGTTGCGCTTGTCGGCGCGGTTCAGCGTCAGGACGGCCGCCGAGGCACGCAGCTCGTACAGAACCAGGTCATCGCTCATCGGTCTTCTCCCCGCTGCGGGCGCATCATCTCGTCGTTGAGGGGACAATCCTCGATCGCCATGCCGAGCAGCGCCAGCGCCAGGGTCTTGCCCTGCGTGTCACAGCGCAACGACCGGCTGGCGCCGCCCGCGAGCACGTCGTACAGCACGAAGTTGAACGCGCGCACGTTCGGGACCGGATAGCGCTCGACGCGCGATGGGCCGAGAGCGGCGAAGTACTCCTGGACGCGCTCGGCCGTCAGATACTCGGACAGCCAGTTGTAGCCCGCCTGGGTGTAGGCGATCACGGCGATGTTGGCGTGATTGCCCTTGTCGCCGCTCCGTCCGTGGGCGATCCCGTCGAGCGTCTTGATCGCCTTCATCGTGAGGGCCTTTCCTCCCGGCAGTGACAACGGGTTGGTCGGGTGGCGCTGGTCGTGTCCGGTGCCGGCGGATCCGGAGCCGGTTCGCCGTGCGCGGACGCTAAATGAGATCGACCTGTGCCGTGACCGCATCCCGCGCAAGCAGCGCCGGCCAGTAGGCGAATACCTCCCGCACCGGCGGCCGGCCCGTCGTGTAGCCGGTCACGCCCGGCGGCCCCGACGTCACGAGCGGCGCCAGCTCCCGGGTGAAGCGCTCGACGACGGCGCGCCGGGAGTCCGCCACGCTGACGCGCAGCACGACCTCGATCGGGCTGGAACGAAACCGCTTGCCGATGGGGACGACGTCGCCGGCGCCGAGACATTCGACGTTACTCCGCTCCGGCACGACCCCAGCACGGCGCAGCCGCTCCAGGATCATCTCTCCGCACAGCCGCGCCTTGGCAACAGCGTCGTGGCCGAACAGAACAAGGGTGCCGCTGGCCACGAACCCATCGCGGTACGCGCTCGACACCTTGTAGCTATCGGGCGCCGTCCGCCCGCGCGCTCCGCGCACCTCGACCACGTCGGGCGCCGTCTCTGTCAGGTCCACGCTGGTAAAGTCCGCGATCACGTCGGGCGTCAGGTACGCGGCCGGGTCGCCGACCTCGTAGAGGAGCTGCTCGGTCACCGTCTCATGGTTGACGGCCCCGCCCGTCCCCGGCGGCTTGGTGATGCGGAACGTCCCGCCTTCTTCGATCTCGGCGATCGGATAACCGACGTTCGCGAGATCCCGCGCCGCCTCCCAGTTGCACCAGAGCCCGCCAGTCGCCTGTGCCCCGCACTCGATGAGGTGGCCAGCGACTGTGGCGGTCGCGAGGCGGTCCCAGTCCTCCCACCCCCACCCGAGTTCGTGGACCGCCGGCCCGACCGTCAGCGCGGCGTCCACCACCCGCCCGGTGATGACGACCGACGCGCCGCGCGCCAGCGCCTCCGCGATCGGGCGGGCACCGAGGTAGGCGTTGGCGCTGACGACGCGCGACCGGATCTCGGCGAGGGCCGCGCCCGTGTCGAGGTTCGTGAGGGGGTGTCCGGTCCGCAGGAGCTGGTCGAGGCGGGGCAGGAGGTCGTCGCCGGCCACCGTCGCGACGGCCCGGTCGCCGAGTCCGGCCCTGTCGAGGATAGCGCGGACCCGGGCGGCGCACCCGGACGGGTTCATGCCGCCGGCGTTGGTGACGACCCTGAGCGCGGGCTGGGCCTTCAGCGTGGGGGCGAGGCGTTCGAGGACGTCGAGGAAGTCGGTGGCGAAGCCGGCCTGCGGATCGCGCTGCTTTTGCAGAGCGAGGATCGACATGGTCAGCTCGGCCAGGTATTCGAGCGTCAGGTAGTCAAGCCGGCCGTGCTCGGCGAGCAGGATCGGGGCGTCGAGGTTGTCGCCCCAGAACCCGCAGCCGTTGCCGATGCGCACGCGCCTCATGGTCCGCGCCTCCTGCTGCCATCATAGGCGCGGTGCGGTGCGGAGCCCAACCTGCGCCGGCCGTCACTTCCCGGCGACGGCGAGAATCGCGGGCAGCACCCGCTCGGCCCACGCCATGTCGGCCGGCTGGCCGATCCAGCTGCACTCGACGGCCACATCGCCGGCCCACGCCAGCACGGTGCTGACCACGACCGGCGCGCCGCCGGTTCCGTACTGCACTCGCTTGTCGAGGCGCACCGCCTCGTCCGTCCCGGCCAGCTTCACGGTGGTCGCCTTCGACTCCAGCACGCGCAGCGATGTCCCGCACGTCTTCGGGTCGAGCGTGTCCTGCTTACGCTGCAGGTCCACCGCCAGCCCGAAGTAACCGCGTGCCCCGGCCGCGCTCTCGTGGCGGACCACGCTCAGCCCGACCTGCCGGCCGGGGCTCTTCTTGTGCGCCCACACCAGCATGCGCCCCTCGTCCCAGGTCGCGATGGCCCGGTCCACCCGGGCGCCCTCGCCGAGCAGCGCGCCGACCTGCTTCAGCACCCGCGGTGTCAGCGGCTGCTGGCCGGCGGCCCACTCGGCCGGCGGGAGCGACTGCTCCAGCGCCCGCAGCGCGGCGGCAAGGTCCGGACGACTGCGCTGTTCCGAGCGCGTGTACAGTTCGGGGAGTTCGACCCAGCGCGACAGACGCGGCGGCCGGGTGAAGGCGCGCTTCTCCGTATCCGGAAGACGCTGCCGATCCAGGTGGTCGAAGAATGCCAGACCCTTCGTGCAGGCCCAGAACCGCTGCCGCAGCGGCAACTGGCTGACGGCGCGGAGGGCCGGATCCGGCGCCAGGTCCGGGACACGCAGGAAGCGCTCGGCGAGCAGTCCGAACTGGATCTCGGTGCCGAGCTTCCGGGCCACCGCGCGCGTCACCCACTGGCACCGGCCCTCAATCACCGCCCGCAGGGCCTTGAACTCCTCCGCGTCCCGGCAGGTGGCGCGGCGCTCGGTCAGGCGGTAGCGCTGCACAAGCGCCATCCGCGCCGCCTCGCGGACCAGGGCGAGCTGGAGGAACGCGGGCGTGTTGACCTGCGCGAGCGAGGCATCCCAGCCGGCCATCGTGGTCAGGTTGTCGGGAGCGACATGGATCGTGTCGGACCCCTCGGCGAAGTGGGCGACGGTGGCGGTCGCAGCGGTGTAGTGCGCCACCTGGAGGGCGCGGCGAAGGGCGTCACCCCGCAGGTCGGGGAAATGCCAGCGGAGGAAAACCGGCAGGTCCGGATCCGGGAACTGGGCGAGCTGCGCGGCCGTGACCACCCGGAACTGCGGCGGGCGCTCCAGCTTGCCGCCAAGAGCCGCCTCCAGATGGGGCCTGGCCTGCTCGAACAGCGCCGGGATCTTCTCCGCGCCCGGGTGCCGCACCTCCTGCGCGCTCGCGACGCCGGTCAGGCACACGACCAGCGTGACCAGACCGAATCGACCCGCCCTGTCTGCGTCTCCCATCGCTCTTCTCCCTCCCAGCCTGTGGCGTCCGCTGGCCGGATACTGCCCGAAACGGGGCGGGATTGAAGCACAAGGCGGCGGTTTGCGGAAGAGCGAAATTCGTCCAGCCAGCAGGTCCGCCGGGCTATTAGTCCTTCGCTACCGGCCAATCTCAATCAGCGAACAGCCCTGCCCCCCAGGTGTCCAGCGCGTCAGCGTGGACCTGCCCAAACCGGCCTTGACAACCCCCTCCGGCGAAGCGATGCTGCGTAGCGGGAGAGCCTTCCCCTGCTGCTGCGGCCACCTCAGCTCGAAACCACTCCCGGGCGACGCACCTTCTCCCGCGGCGAGCGTAGAATTGAACAGACCAACGTCGGCGAGAGAATCGTCCGACGGGGGGACCGAGGCGGGATGGGCAGGAGGTTCCGCCAGGCCGGTTTGACGGCCCCCCCTAATTCAAGGTAAACTAACAACAGGCAGAAACGGGAACAGCGAGGCGCGAGGCGAACGGAACGCCCGTGTCGGAACCGGGCCAAAGGTCTGGCCGTGTTTGTCCGCGAGCGAACCACAACGACCCAGCACATTCAACCCGCTTCCGCACCACCGGCGCCAGGCTCGTGCAGCCATCCTGACCTGACTCACCGCGCGGGGCGTGGCTCGCCCACGCAACACGGCGTCCACCTCCTTGCCCGCCGGTCCCGGCTGCCGGCTCACGACTTCCGAGGCTAGCACTCAGGCGCGGCGCACCGCCGCCCGTTCAGGGGGAACACGACGATGTCCACGGGGAAATCGATCCTGCAGGCGATCCGCCCGGATCTAAATCTGACCGACTACCGCAAGAAGCACTGGGAGGGCTCCTTCGACCAGTACCTCGACATCGTGGTCGAGCACCCGGAGGTGACTCGCAGCGCCTACCAGCGGCTGTACGACATGATCATGTCGCACGGAACCGAGGAGGTGTTCGAGCAGAAGGAGAAGGTCACCCGGTATCGGTTCTTCACCGAGTTCGCGACCCGCCACGGGGACGCCATCTACGGCCTGGACCGCCAACTCATCCATCTCGTCAACACGTTCAAGTCGGCCGCCAAGGGGTACGGGACGGAGAAGCGCGTCCTCCTCCTGCACGGCCCGGTCGGGTCGTCCAAGAGCACCATCGCCCGCCTCCTCAAGAAAGGACTGGAGGAGTACTCCAAGACCGACGAGGGGATGCTGTTCTCCTATGCGTGGAAGGGCGCCGACGGCGGATGGCAGAAGTGCCCGATGCACGAGGAGCCGCTCCACCTGGTGCCGCACGAACTGCGGGCCGGCCTCGTCGAGCGCCTCAACGAGAACCGCAAGCCGGCCGACTGCCACGTCACCATCCAGGGCGAGATGTGCCCGTTCTGCCGCCAGATGTACAACGAGCGCATCGCCCGGTACGACGGCGACTGGCACCGCATGCTCGAGGAGGTGAAGGTCTATCGCCTCATCCTGTCCGAGCAGGACCGGATCGGCATCGGCACGTTCCAGCCGAAGGACGAGAAGAACCAGGACTCGACCGAGCTGACCGGCGACATCAACTACCGCAAGATCGCCGAATACGGGACCGACTCCGACCCGCGGGCGTTCAACTTCGACGGCGAGCTGAACATCGCCAACCGCGGTATCGTCGAGTTCATCGAGGTTCTCAAGCTCGACGTCGCGTTCCTGTACGACCTGCTCGGCGCATCCCAGGAGCACAAGATCAAGCCGAAGAAGTTCGCCCAGACCGACATCGACGAGGTAATACTCGGTCATACGAACGAGCCCGAATATCGGCGGTTGCAGAACAACGAGTTCATGGAAGCGCTCCGCGATCGGACGGTGAAGATCGACGTCCCATACGTCACCCGGCTGCGCGACGAGATCAAGATTTACGAGAAGGACTTCAACTCGCTGAAGGTCAAGGGCAAGCACATCGCGCCGCACACGATCGAGATCGCAGCCATGTGGGCGGTCCTGACCCGCCTGGTCCAGCCGAAGCACGCCACCCTGACGCTGCTGCAGAAGCTCAAGCTATACAACGGCAAGACCCTCCCCGGGTTCACCGAGGACAATGTCGTCGAGCTGAAGCGCGAGGCCGTTAATGAAGGGATGCACGGGATCAGTCCGCGTTACATCCAGGACAAGATCTCCAATGCCCTCGTCGCCCACCCGGAGGAGAGCTGCGTCAACCCGTTCATGGTTCTGCACGAGCTGGAGGCCGGACTCCGCCATCACTCGCTGATCACCAGTCAGGACCAGCTGCAGCACTGCAAGGAGTTGCTGCAGGTCGTCAAGGAGGAGTACGAGGACATCGTCAAGAACGAGGTCCAGCGCGCCATCGCCGCCGACGAGGACGCCCTGCAGCGGCTGTGCTCCAACTACATCGACAATGTCAAGGCGTACACCCAGCGCGAGAAGGTGCGCAACCGCTACACCGGCAACTACGAGGATCCGGACGACCGGCTGATGCGGTCCGTCGAGGAGAAGATCGACATCCCGGAGGGCCGCAAGGACGACTTCCGCCGGGAGATCATGAACTACATCGGCGCCCTCGCCATCGACGGCAAGAAGTTCGACTACAAGACAAACGAGCGTCTCCAGAAGGCGCTCGAACTCAAGCTGTTCGAGGATCAGAAGGATACGATCAAGCTCACGAGTCTTGTCTCCAGCGTTGTGGACAAGGCGACCCAGGAGAAGATCGACGTGGTCAAGAGTCGGCTGATCCGGAACTACGGGTACTGCGACATTTGCTCCACGGACGTCCTGAGCTTCGTCGCCAGCATTTTCGCTCGCGGTCACACGAAGAAGTAAGCATGTTTCGCGCAAAGACGCCAGGAGCGCAAAGAGA
>JADLBT010000136.1 GCA_020847555.1 Gemmataceae bacterium | reverse complement strand
CTGGCGCCGGGCTGGTACGACGCCGCCGCGACGCGCGTTTAAGCGGTTGACGCCCGCGGTGAAGGTGGGGAGAATGGGCAGAACAGGATTGACCCTCCCGCCTGCGAGAGATTCCTCCATGCATCTGCGTGCCCCGCTGAGCTGCTTCCTCGCCCTGCTCGTTACGCCCGCCGCCCGCGCCGACGGTCCGCCAGGAAAAATCGAGTTCAACCGCGACATCCGCCCGATCCTGTCTGACACCTGCTACACCTGCCACGGACCGGCCCAGTCCACCCGCAAGGCCGACCTGCGCCTCGACACGCGCGACGGCCTGTTCGGCGACCTCGGTGGGTATCGCGCCGTCGTCCCGGGCAAACCGGGCCAGAGCGACCTGCTGCGGCGCGTCTCGACGGCCGAGCGGTCGAAGAAGATGCCGCCGCCCAGCTCCGGCCGCCAGCTGACGCCGCGCCAGATTGAGCTGCTGCGTCGCTGGGTCGAGCAGGGGGCTGTGTATCAGAATCACTGGTCCTACATCCCGCCGCAGCGTCCGTCCGTGCCGGCCGTGGGCGACCCGTCCTGGCCGCGCAACCCGATCGACCACTTCCTCCTCGCTCGCCTCGACCGAGAAGGGCTACGGCCCTCTCCCGAGGCTCCGCGCGAGGCGCTGCTCCGGCGCGTCACGCTCGATCTGACCGGCCTGCCGCCGACTCTGGCCGAGATCGATGCCTTTGCCAACGACCGCGCGGCCGACGCCTACGAGAAGGTAGTCGAGCGGCTGCTCGCGTCGCCGCGTTACGGCGAGCGCATGGTGCTGGAGTGGCTCGACGCCGCGCGCTACGCCGACACGAACGGCTATCAGACTGACGGGACGCGCCCCATGTGGCCGTGGCGCGACTGGGTCGTCAACGCGCTCAACGCGAACATGCCATTTGACCAGTTCACGGTCGAGCAACTCGCTGGCGACCTGCTGCCCAGTCCGACGGTGGCGCAGCGGGTCGCGACCGGGTTCAACCGCAACCACATGCTCAACGGCGAGGGCGGGCGCATCGTCGAGGAGTCGCGCGTCGATTACGTGGTGGATCGCGTCGAGACGACGGCGACGATCTGGCTCGGGCTGACCGCCGGGTGCGGGCGCTGCCACGACCACAAGTACGACCCGCTGTCGCAGAAGGAGTTCTACCAGCTCTACGCTTTCTTCAACAACGTCGCCGAGACGGGCGGCGTGGACCGGCGCAACAGTACCGCCGCGCCGACCCTCGAACTGCCGACCGAGGAGCAACGGACCGGGATTGCCGCGAAGCAGCAACTCATCGCCAGGCTGGAGGCAGATCAGAAGGCGCTCGGCGCGCGCGTCCTCCACGGCCCGGGCGACTGGGAGAAGGGGCTAACGACCGAGCGCATGACGGCCTACCTGGTGGCGATCCTGCGCACCCCCCGCGGCCAGCGGACCGCCGCCCAGCAGCAGGCGCTCGCCGAGCACTATCTCGCTGTCACCCCGGAGCGCCGGCAACTCGATGCCCGGCTGGCGAAGGAGCGCAAGGCGCTGGACGGGCTGCGCCAATCCGTGCTGATCACGATGGTGATGGAGGAGCGGCCGCAGCCGCGCGACACGTTCGTGCTGCTCCGCGGGCAGTACGACAGGCACGGCGCGAAGGTCGGCCCGGACGTCCCCGCCTGCCTACCGCCGCTGCCGCAGGGAGCGCCGAAGAACCGGCTGGGGCTGGCGCGCTGGCTGGTGGATCGGGCCAACCCGCTGACGGCGCGCGTCGCGGTCAACCGCTCCTGGCAGACATTTTTCGGGACGGGGCTGGTCAAGACCGCAGAGGACTTCGGGTCGCAGGGCGAATCGCCGACCCACCCGGAGCTGCTCGACTGGCTGGCGGTCGAGTTCATGCGCGACTGGAACGTCAAGCGCATCCACCGGCTGATCGTGACAAGCGCAACCTACCGCCAGGCGTCGAAGGTGACGAAGGAGGTACTGGAGCGTGACCCGGACAACCGGCTGCTGGCGCGCGGCCCGCGGGGGCGGCTCACGTCCTTCGCGCTGCGTGATCAGGCGCTGGCGCTGAGCGGACTCCTCGCCGAGCGGCGCGGCGGGCCGCCGGTCCGGCCGTACCAGCCGCCGGGCATCTGGGAGGAGTTCAGTTTCGGCTTCATCAAGTACGTGCAGGACCGGGGCGAGAGCCTGTACCGCCGCAGCCTGTACACGTTCTGGCGCCGGTCGGTCGGCCCGACGAACCTGTTCGACACGTCGCCGCGGCAGATCTGCACGGTGCGCCTGCCGCGCACCAACACGCCGCTGCACGCGCTGGTAATGATGAACGACACGACCTTCGTCGAGGCGGCGCGCGTCTGGGCCGAACGCCTGATGTGTCAGGCCGGGACGCCGGAGGGCCGGCTGGCGGCGGCGTTCCGGGCGGCCACCGCGCGGCCCCCGACCGCCGCGGAGCGGAGCATCCTGCGGCGCGGCTTCGAGCGCGTGCTGGGTCAGTATCGGGCGGACCGGGCCGCGGCAGTGCGGCTCGTCAGCGCCGGCGAGTTCCCGCGTGACCCGGCCCTGGACGTGACGGAGTTGGCCGCGTACACGGCGATGGCGAACCTGCTCCTCACCCTCGACGAGGTGGTCTGCAAGGAGTGACCGTGCGGACACCACTTATGAAGGCAAGTGGCCGAGAGAGGAGGAAGGGAGATGAACTCGATTGCCGCGGGTATCGCGATGACGACGGAGGAACTGCTCGCACTCCCCGAGGACGGGACCGACCGCTGGCTGATTCAGGGGCAGTTGCGGGAGAGGTCCATGACGGTGCGCAATCGCTGGCACAGCCGCGTTTTGATTCGGCTCGGACAACTACTCGGGGATTGGCTCGACCGGCAACCCGAGCCGCGCGGGGAGTTACTTGGCGGTGAGGCCGGTGTCCGGCTGCGCCGCGACCCCGACACCACCGTGGGCGTTGATCTCATCTATATTACAGCAGAATTGGCGGCGCAGGAACCGAAGGACACCCGTCTCGTTGACGGTGTCCCGATCCTCGCGGTCGAGATCTTGTCGCCCAGCGACACCGAGAATGAAATCAACGAGAAAGTGGCCGCCTACCTGAGCGCCGGCGTTCCCCTCGTCTGGGTGGTCGATCCGCATGACCGGACGGTGCTCGTGTACCGTCCCGGCGAGGAACCGGAATTGTTCAACGCCAAACAGGATCTGTCCGCCGACCCACACCTGTCGGGGTTCCGCGTCCCGGTCGCCCAGATCTTTACCCGCTGACCCGCCCCAACCGCCTGCGAGAACGACCATGCACCCGTTCTGGGAAAACCGGCTCGCCATCACCCGCCGCCACTTCCTCGGCGGCGCGTCCACCGGCCTCGGCGTCGCCGCCCTGGCGACCCTGCTCGGCGAGGGCCAGGTCGCGGGCGCGGACGCGCCGACCGCCGCCGGTGCGCTGCCCGGCCTGCCGCACTTCGCCCCGAAGGCGCGGCGCGTGATCTACCTGCTGCAGGGCGGAGCCCCCTCGCACGTCGATCTGTTCGATTACAAGCCGGGCCTCGCCGCCCGCCGCGGCCAGCAGTTGCCCGATTCGGTACGCATGGGCCAGCGCCTCACCACCATGACCGCCGGCCAGCAGCGCTTGCCGGTCCTCCCCGGCATCACTCCGTTCCGCCGCCACGGCCGGTGCGGCACCTGGCTGTGCGACTTCCTGCCGCACACCGGCTCGATCGCCGACGCGATCTGCGTCATCCGGTCGATGTACACCGAGGCGATCAACCACGCCCCGGCGGTCACGCTGTTCATGACCGGGACCGAGCAGCCCGGCCGGCCGAGCATGGGCGCCTGGCTGTCGTATGGCCTGGGCAGCCTCAATCAGGATTTGCCGACGTTCGTCGCGATGACGTCGCGCGACCGGGAGGCATCGTGCGGCCAGCTGTTCTACGACTACTACTGGGGGAGCGGGTTTCTGCCGTCGCGCTTCCAGGGAGTACGCCTGCGGCCGAGCGGCGACCCGGTGCTGTACCTGTCCAACCCGGACGGCATGAGCGCCGCCGTCCGCCGCGGCCTGCTCGACGACATGGCCGCCCTCAATCGTCTCCGCCACCAGGAAGTCGGCGATCCGGAAATCCAGACGCGCATCGCCCAGTACGAGATGGCGTATCGGATGCAGACGAGCGTTCCCGAACTGACCGACCTGTCGCGCGAGCCGCGCCACGTCCTGGACGCCTACGGACCGGACGTGCAGCGGCGCGGGTCGTTCGCGTACAACTGCCTGCTCGCCCGGCGCCTTGTCGAGCGCGGGACGCGCTTCGTCCAGCTGTTCCACGCCGGCTGGGACCAGCATCAGAACTTGCCGACACAGCTGGAAATCCAGTGCCGCGACACCGATCAGCCGTCGGCGGCGCTCGTCAAGGATCTCAGGACGCGCGGCCTGCTCGACGACACGCTGGTGATCTGGGGCGGCGAGTTCGGCCGGACGGTGTTCTGCCAGGGGGACATGAACAACCGGACCCGCCACGGCCGCGACCACCACGGCCGCTGCTTCTCGCTCTGGATGGCGGGCGGCGGAATCAAGGGCGGGACGACCTACGGCGAGACGGACGATTTCTGTTACAACGTGGTCCGCGACCCGGTTCACGCCCACGACCTGCAAGCGACGGTACTCCACCTGCTCGGCATCGACCACACGCGCCTGACGTTCAAGTTCCAGGGCCGGCACTACCGACTGACGGACATCGCCGGGGAGGTTGTTCACGGACTCCTGGCGTAGTGTGGCTCTCACCCACATTTTCCGGACAATTTGCTTGCAACTCGCGCAATCCACCGGGACAATTTACCTATTACTGCCAGGTTTTCCCGGCGCACCTGGATGGGTTCCGTGACCCAAACCCCGTGCCTCGCCCGGGCGGGCCGACGCGGCCACTCGTCGGCAGGTATCCGGTTGGCGTCAAACCGCCCGCGCCGCGGAATTGCCGACCCGCCTGCGGGAACTCGCCATGAAGGCCGTTGCGATCACGTGCGCCAGTTGCGGACGGAGCTGGAGCGCCCACCTGTTCGACACCCTTTACCTCCAGCTCGATCTCTCCTCCCGGCCCTGCCCTCACTGCGAAGCCTACACCCTCAGCTGCCACAAGCCCGGGGATTCGCGCGGCGCCCGCCGCCCGTCACGGCGCTGGCGGCACCGCCCGGCGGGAAGGTTTTCGCAGCGTGCCCCCGGTTGACCGGCGCGGCGCCGGGTTGGGACGGCGGCCCCGCGCCGGCCGGACGGAGGCGTTGTGTTGACGACAGGGAAGTGGATCGGCGACCTCGAAGCAGACACACCCCTCGCCGACGCCGCGCGGCGCGTGCTCGCCGTTCGCCTGGAGGTAATCCATACCTTCCTCGGGCACGCCCTCCACGAGGCCGACAGGGATCCCGAGTTCGTCCACCAACTCCGGGTCGGCACCCGCCGAGCCGGGGCCGCCCTCAACATCTTCGCCCTCTGTCTGCCCGAGAAGATCCAGCGCACCGCCCGCAAGCAGGTGCGCCGCATCCGCCGGGCCGCCGGGGCGGCGCGCGACTGGGACGTCTTCCTGGACGCCCTACGCCACCCCCCGTGCAAGGCACACGGCCGGGCCAGGCCGGGGTTCGACTTCCTGGTCGGGTATGCCTGCTCCCAGCGGGCAGCCGCCCAGGCCCGGCTCGAAGAGGGCAGCCCCGACTACCCGTTCGCGTTCGAGCGCCTCATCGCCGACGTCCTCCACGCGGTCGCGGCCCCGGCGCACGGGCCGGCCACCCTGCTCGATCTGGCGCGGCCGACCCTGACCGGGCTGCTGCGCAATCTGAACGTGGCCGCCTCCCGCGACCTGACCGACTACGCCAACCTGCACCAGGTGCGGATCGCCGGGAAGAAGCTGCGCTACGCGATGGAGGTGTTCGCCCCGTGCTTTGGCCCCGCGTTCCGCGAGCAGCACTACCCGGCCGTCGAGGAGATGCAGGACATTCTCGGCCTGGCAAACGATAGCCATGTCGCCGTCGGCCGGCTGCAGGGCATCCTCGACCGCCTCCGGGCCACCATCCCCGCGGACTGGAAGCGCTACCGGCCGGGGATCGCCGGGCTCCTGCGGTTCCACGAAACGAGGCTGCCGCAGGAGCGTGAGCGCTTCCTGCGGTGGTGGCTGAGCTGGGAGGAATCCGGCGGCGAACAGGCGCTGGCGTCCCTGCTCGCCCCCGGCGGCGGCCCGGCCGTGGTCCGCGAGGGGCATTCCTGAACTCGACTGATGCACTTTCCCGTAAGTCTTTATTGTTCGTTCGACCGGCGACCATGCCGGCGCACGCGGTGTTGTTTTGTCGCGGTCAAGTATGTAAAGCATCGGGAAGGAATGCAAGGATCTACCTGGGAGAGGGTGCCGTGCCGATCACCGCTGTCCGCGCCGAACCGATCCACGGCGAGGTCCACCGCGACCTGGCCATCGTCAGCTCGCTCACCTTCGTCACCGCCGACGGCGGCCACCGCAAGGGCAACTATGTCCTCGTCCGCGTCGCTGACGACGCCGGCCGGGTCGGCCTCGGCGAGGCGAGCGTCACCAGCGTCTGGAGCGGCGAAACGCAGGCCGGGACGATCGCCCTGATCGAGAACGACCTCGCCCCGCTCCTGGTCGGCGCCGACCCGTTCGACCTCGAATGGATCGGCCACCGGATGGACCGCGTCGTCTTCGGTAACAGCTTCGCCAAGGGGGCGGTCGAGATGGCCCTGCTCGACCTGCAAGGCCAGGCGCTCGGTGTGCCGGTGGACAAGCTCCTCGGCGGCAAGGCGCCGGGCGCGGAGGACGGCATCCGGCTGAAGTTCGTCGTCGGCGCCGTCGCGCCGGACGTGGCGGCGGAGCGGGCGCGGGCGATGGTCGAGCGCGGATGGCGGGCCATCAAGGTGAAGATCGGCCGGCACGACCACCCGCGCGCCGACGTCGAGCGGCTGAAGGCGGTGCGGGCCGCGATCGGGCCGGACACATGGCTGTCGGTGGACGCCAACGGCGGGTACACGGTCGAGCAGGCGGTGTGGGCGGCGGCCCGACTGGAGTCGCTCGACGTGGCCCTGTTCGAGCAGCCGACCCGGCGCGGGGACCACGTCGCGATGGCGGAGGTGCGGCGGCGCAGCGGCATCCCGATCATGGCCGACGAGAGCGTCTTCACCCCGCTGGATGCGCTGGAGGTGATCCGCCACGGGGCCGCCGACGTTCTCAGCCTGTATCCCGGCAAGCACGGCGGGGTGCGCCAGACGCAGGCCATCGCCAAGCTGGCGGAGGCGGCCGGCATCCCCTGCACGATCGGCAGCAACCTGGAACGGGAGGTCGCGACGGCGGCCATGGCGCACGTCACGGTCTGCACGGCCAACATCCAGTGCGAGCGCTTCCCCGGCGATTTGATCGGGCCGGTCTACTTTCAGGAGGCGCTGTCGAAGGAGCCGCTGCGCTACCGGGCGGACCGACTCTGGGTGCCGGAACGGCCCGGACTGGGAGTCATGGTGTAAATGGCTCCCGGGAAGCGGACACGGGGGGCAGGTGTTT
>JADLBT010000135.1 GCA_020847555.1 Gemmataceae bacterium | reverse complement strand
TGAACGAGCCGCGCATCTGGCAGGCGGTGCCGGCGGCGACCGGGAAGCGGGCCACCGTCCCGGTGAACGACGGGGGCGATTCCCCCACCGATCCGTTCTGGGCGGGCATCGTGACGGAAGTCAAGGAGGAGGCCGTTGAACAACCGCCGGGAGCCGGCGCGGGCCGCTGGGTCGTGGGAGCAGGAATCGCCCTGGTCGCGATTCTGACTGTCTGGCTCATCGCCAGCCTGTTCCGCGAATCGCCGGCCAACAACGCACCGACCGACGGGAACCGGAAGTCGGACCAGAAAGGTTGGATCCCCCGAAGAGAGAAAGCCGATCTGGCGCCCGCCAGACCGGAACGCCCTGCCGACCGCGAGGACAAACGGCCAGCCCCAAAGGTCGAGGTAACCGCCTGGCAGCCCGCGCGGGTGCCTGTCTCTCTCCCGCGCTGACGCTTCGGGCTCGGACGGCGCCGCTTGCTATTCAAACCATCCTGACGCCCTCCTCCTCTATACTGAATGGACCGGACTCACTTCGGGTCTGGGACAGTTGAGGCGGACGACTGATGCGCTTTGCACTGCTGGGCGATCACCCCGACGGGCTCGACGTGGCCCGCGCCCTCGTCGAATCCGGCCGGCACCTGCTGGCGGTCTACAGCGGCCCGCCGGTCGGGGCCGAGTACCTGCGCCGCTGGGACGTGCGCCCGCGCACCGTCGGCGACCTGGAAGAGGTGCTCGCCGATCCCGGCGTCGAGGCGGTCATCGTCGCCGGCAGCCCTGCTGACCGCCCGGCTCAGCTCCGCCGCGCGTTGCAGTCCGAGCGTCACGTCCTGTGCGTCCACCCCGTTGACGACTCGCCCGACACCGCCTACGAGGCGGCCATGCTCCAGATCGACGCGCGCCGCCTGGTGCTGCCGCTGCTGCCCGCCGACCTCCACCTGGGCATCCAGCGCCTCGCGGAGCTGACCCACAGCGAGGGACCGCCGCGCCTCGTCGAGGTCGAGTACTGCGCCGCCGAGGCCGTTCTGGTGGACCACGACACGCCGGGATACCGGCCGTCCGTCCCCGGGTGGGACGTGCTGCGGGCGCTGGGCGGCGAGGTCGGCGAGGTTTTCGCCTACGCTGCCACGGAGGAGCTGGAGCCGGACCAGCCGTTCGTGCTGGCCGGGCGCTTCGAGCGCGGCGGGCTGTTTCAGGTGACGTGCGTACCGAACCACCCTGAGCCGCGCTGGCGGGCCGCGGTGCTGGGCCGCTACGACCGCACCGAGCTGGTGTTCCCGCACGGGTGGCCCGGACCGGCGCGACTGACTCGGCGCGATGAGTCGGGGGTGGTGTGCGAGGAGACGTGGAACACCTGGAACCCGTGGCCGGCCGTGGTCGAGGCGTTCGAGGCCGCGCTGGCGGTCCACCAGGCCGCGCGCCTCCCCCACCTGGGGGCGATCGGTCAACCGACCCTCGCCTCTGGTCTGGTCCGGCCGGAGCTGGCGGAGGCGGTCACCACTGCGGCGCGACCCGAGGCCGTGACGACCCGCGAGCCCCCACCCCTGCCGGCCGGGTCGCCGATTGTGCCGCCGCTGACCTGGCAGGACGCCGTCCGCAGCCTGGAACTGGACGACGCGGCGCGGCGCAGCGTGGCCCGGCGGCGGGCGAGCACACTCGAATACCAGGAGGCGACGGAGGAGGCCGGGTTCAAGGGCACGATGACGCTGGTCGGGTGCAGTCTGCTGTGGGGCAGCCTGGTGCTACTGATCCTGTCGCGCTGGTTCCCGTGGCTGGGGTGGCTGATCCTGCCGGTGTTCGCGCTCTTCCTCGGCCTGCAGCTGCTGCGCTGGGCGGTCCCGCCGAAGGCGCCCGCCGCCGGGAAACAGAGCGAGCCCCGCCAACCTTGAGCGCCCGGCGCTGGCGCTCCGGACTGGTGTCGGCCGTTTTGCGCCGCGGAGAGGTTGGCAATGCCGGGGCGAGTCCAGTAAAAAGGCTGCTACGCTACCCTCGAGCAGCCCGCCGGAGACGCCGCGCATGAGTTCCCCCGAGAGCGAACCCCAGCCCGTCAGGCCGCAGCTGGGCCTGTGGGATGCCGTCAGTATCATCGTCGGCATCGTCATCGGCTCGACGATCTTCGTCACGCCGCCGGAGATCTTCCACGACGTCGGCAACCACTGGGTCGCGCTGGGCATGTGGGTTCTCGGCGGGGTGCTGGCGTTCATCGGGGCGCTGTGCTATGCCGAGCTGGCCACGGCCTACCCGCGTCTGGGCGGCGACTACAACTACCTGACGCGCGCCTACGGCCCGCTCTCCGGCTACCTCTTCGGGTGGGCGCAGCTCGCCGTGGTCCAGACGGCGAGCGTCGGCATGATGGCGTCGGCGTTCGCCGACTACACGCACGGCCTGGCGACCAGCACGAAGTGGTGGTCCCTGGATCCGTACACCATCCTGGGGTTCGACCTGTCGCCGACGATCCTGTACGCAGCCGGGGCGGTCGTCGTCCTGACGCTGGTGAACATGCTGGGCGTCGTCCTCGGCAAGACGGCCCAGAACATCCTGTCGCTGATCAAGCTGCTCGGTCTGCTCGCCATCATCGTCGCCGGCTTCGGTTTCGCGTTCACGGCCCCGGCGCCGCAGGCCCAGGACGTGTTCGTCGGCGAGGTGACCTCGGCCTCGAAAACGCAGGTCGTCGTCCGCGCCCCGGAGGACGGCCAGCAGCGCACGTTCGCCGTCTCGGGCAAGGACACGCGCGTCACCATCAACCGCCAGGACGAGGGCGACGCCGGCAAGAACACGGCCGCGCAGCTGAAGCCGGGCCAGACGGTCAAGGTCTTCACCCGCCAGGGCGCCCCGGCCGATGCGCCGGCAGTCCAGGTCAAGACGATCAACGTGTTCGACCCGAGCAACATCCTTGTCCTGCTGGCCGGGCCGATGGTGCTGATCATGCTCGCGTACGGCGGCTGGAACGACGCCGCGTTCGTCGCTGCCGAGGTGCGTGACCGGGACCGCAACCTGCCGCGCGCCCTGCTGGGGGGGACGGCTCTCGTCGCGCTGATCTACGTCCTGGTCAACGCCGCTTACCTGTTCGGCCTGGGCGTCGATCGGGCGGAAGAATCCAATCAGATCGCCGCCCACACGCTGGGCCTGCTACCCGGCGAGGTCGGGCAGTACGGGCAGATCGCGATGTCGATCCTCGTCATGATCTCTGCGCTGGCGGCGGTCAACGGGCTGATCTACACCAGCTCGCGCATTTACTCCACGCTCGGGAGCGACTACAGCCTGTTCGCCCCGCTGGGGCGGTGGAGCCGCGGGCTCGGCACGCCGATCTGGTCGCTGCTGCTGCAGATGCTCATCACTCTGAGCATGCTGGTGATGGTCGGTACGCCGCAGGGTCGCGGCTACATCAACGAAGGGCTGAGCTGGCTCGGGTTCGAGGAGGTGACGCGCTGGTACGCCGGCGGCTTCTTCCCGCTGCTGCAGTGCTCGGCCCCGATCTTCTGGCTGTTCTTCCTGATGGCCGGCCTGTCGCTGTTCGTCCTCCGTATCAACGAGCCGAACGTCGAGCGGCCGTTCCGCGTCCCGCTGTTTCCGATCGTTCCGCTGCTGTTCTGCGCCACCTGCGGCTACATGCTCTACAGCGGCATCCGGTTTGCCGGCCAGCTCGGCATCGTCGGCGCCGGGCTGGTGCTGGTCGGCATTCCGTTCTACATCTTCTCGCGCCGGCGTAACCTGGCGGCCGACCTCATGCCCGGAGAGGCCCATTCGCACGACCGTAACGACTAGCTCAGGAGCCACCATCATGCGACGCGCCTTGCTACTGTTCGTCCCCGGCCTGGCCCTGTTCCTCGGCGTCAGCTCTGCCTGGCCGCCCGCGGACGCGCGCGGCCAGGACAGGCAGCCGACCCGTGAGCCGGACGTGATCTATGTCCCGACGCCTTACGAGGTGGTCGAGAAGATGCTCGAGATGACCGACGTCCGCAAGGGCGAGATCGTTTACGACCTCGGCTGCGGCGACGGCCGCATCCCGGTGACCGCCGCCAAGAAGTACGGCGTCAAGGCGTTCGGCTGGGACATCAACCCGGTCCGCGTCAAGGAGTCGCTCGAAAACGTCGCGAAGAACAACGTCAAGCAACTGGTGACGATCAAGCAGGGCGACATCTTCACGCTCGACCTGAGCAAGGCGGACGTGATCACGCTGTACCTGCTGCCGCAGCTGAACGTCAAGCTGATCCCGCAGCTGGAGAAGCTCAAGCCCGGGTGCCGCATCGTCTCGCACGACTTCAACATGGAGGGCGTCAAGCCGAAGCGCGAGGTGACGTACACGCCGCCGAACGGCCGCGAGCACCGCATCTATCTGTGGGTGACGCCGCTGGAGCGCGAACGCCGCAGCAAGTAAGCGAAGGTCCGGGGCTTTTCCGAGCCCGAAGCAGCAGCGCGGGACACGACTCGTCCCGCGCTGCTGCTTCGGGCTCGGACGAATCTGGTTCCTTGTTACAATGAAGGGGAGACCTATCGAGTAGAGCGGGGACGACGATTCATGGCAGAACAGACCGGCGCGCCGCCGGCCGTCCGCGAGGAGGTGGCCGGCCTGAAGGATCTGACGGTCGCCGTGCAGAGGACGGAAGGATTCCAGCCCGTCGTTGCCGCCCTCAAGAATGGCCGCGCCGCGACCATTGACGGCGCCTGGAACTCCGCCGCCGCCCTCGCTGCCGCCGCCCTCGGCCTGCACGCCCCGAGTACTCTCGTCATCGTCCTCGCCCATCCGCGCGACGCCGACCCGTGGTGCGAGGACGTCCTCAGCTTCGCCGGCCTTCGTCCGACCGTCTTCCCAGCCTGGGACGCCTGGCCGGTCGGCGCGCGCGTCGTGGACGAGGTTGCCAGTCAACGCCTGCGCCTCCTCAAGCAGCTTCAGGCGGCCGAAGTGCCGCGCTACCTCATCACCACCATGCAGGCCGCCCTCCAGCCGGTCCCCGACCGCGCGGAACTGCAGCGCCGCCAGCGCCGGATCCACGCTGGTGAACGGCTCGACCTGGAAGAGTTCACGCGCTGGCTCGTCGAACACGGCTATCAGCGCATGGAGGCGGTCGAGTTGCCCGGCGAGTTCAGCCGCCGCGGCGGCATTCTCGACGTTTTCTCTCCCGATGCCGAGCAGCCTCACCGGATTGAGTTCTTCGGCGACGAGGTCGAGTCGATCCGCCCGTTCGCCCCGGATACCCAGCGCAGCCTCGACGAGGTGCCCTCGGTCGCGATCATCGCAGCCGGCTACGACCCGGAGGCGAACGGCAACGACGCCCCGTCGCGCGGCCACCTGGGCGACTACCTCCCGGCCGATGCGTGGGTCGTCCTGGTCGAGCCGGGGGAGTTGCACGAGCAGGGCAAGCTCTTCCTGGAGCGGACCGCCGACGTGCGCGGGCTGTTCTCGGTCGAGGGGTCGCTGCAACAACTGCTGCGCTTCCCGAGCGTCCACGTTTCGGCGCTGCCAAGCCCGACCGTCGAAGCGACCTGTCATCTCAAGGTCGAATCGGTCGAGCGCTTCAGCGGCGACGTGACGAAGGTGCGCGACGAACTGGACAGCGCCGCCTCCGGCGACGTCGTCATGGTCGCCTGCCACAACGACGGCGAGCGTAAGCGCCTGGGCGAGGTTCTCGCTGACGGCCAGTTGGCCCAGTCCGATCGGCTGCGCCTGGTGCTCGGCCGCGTCCGCGCGGGGTTCCGGCTGCTGCTTCCCCTCACCCCCCCGGCCCCCCTCCCCCCCGAGGGGGGAGGGGGGGGTGAGGGGGCAACAGGGGTAGTCGTTCTCAGCGATCGCGAGTTGTTCCACCGCGAGGAGGTGCGCACTGTCCTGCCGCGGCGCCGCCTGGAGTCGCGGGCCATCGACAGCTTCCTCGACCTGCAAGAAGGGGATCTCGTCGTTCACGTCAGCCACGGCATCGGACGCTACCGCGGCATGCAGGTCGTCGCGAAGAACGGCCAGTCCGAGGAACACCTCATCCTCGAGTTTCGCGAGGGCACGCGCCTCTACGTCCCGGCGTCGAAGATCGAGCTGGTCCAGAAGTACGTCGGCGGCGCTCATACCGAGCCGGAACTGTCGAAACTCGGCGGCACCGCCTGGCAGCGCCGCAAGGACCGCGTCGAGGCGGCGGTCCTTGATCTGGCAAGCGAAATGGTCGAGCTGCAGGCGCTGCGCGAGGCGCAACCCGGCATCGCCTACCCGCCGGACAGCGAGTGGCAGGCCGAGTTCGAGGCGGCGTTTCCCTACGAGGAGACGCCGGACCAGCTGACGACCCTCGTCGAGATCAAACGCGACATGCAGCGAGCGCGGCCGATGGACCGCCTCGTCTGCGGCGACGTCGGCTATGGCAAGACGGAACTCGCAATCCGCGCCGCCTTCAAGGCCATCGACAACGGCAAGCAGGTCGCCGTCCTCGTCCCGACCACCGTCCTCGCCGAGCAGCATTACCGCACGTTCAGCCAGCGCCTCGCCGAGTACCCCTTCACCGTTGAGGGCATCAGTCGGTTCCGGTCCGGCGCCGAACAGAAGCGCATCCTCGAACGCCTGGCCCGCGGCGGCGTGGACATCATCATCGGCACGCATCGCCTGGTCAGCGCCGACGTCCGCTTCAAGGATCTCGGGCTGGTCATCATCGACGAGGAGCAGCGTTTCGGCGTCGAGCACAAGGAGCGGCTCAAGCGGTTGCGGCAGACGGTGGACGTCCTCACGCTGACCGCCACGCCGATCCCGCGCACCCTGCACCTGTCGCTGCTCGGCATTCGCGACATTTCCAACCTCGAAACACCGCCGCGCGACCGGCTCGCGATCGAGACGCGCATCGCCCGGTTCGACCCGCAGCTGGTCCGCCACGCCATGCTCCGCGAACTGAACCGCGAGGGACAGGTGTTCTTCGTCCACAACCGGGTGCAGAACATCCACGAGGTGGCCGCCCGGCTGCAGCAGATCGTCCCGGAGGCGCGCCTCGTCGTCGGCCACGGCCAGATGGACGAGCACGAGCTGGAGCGGGCGATGGTGAAGTTCGTCAAGCGCGAGGCCGACGTCCTCGTCGCCACCACGATCATCGAGAGCGGCCTGGACATCCCGAACGCGAACACGATCTTCATCAACCAGGCGGACAACTACGGCCTGGCCGATCTGCACCAGCTGCGCGGCCGCGTCGGACGCTACAAGCACCGGGCCTACGCCTACCTCCTGCTCGATGGCGAGCGGCAGGTGACGCCAGCGGCGGCGAAGCGGCTCAAGGCAATCGAGGAGTTCACCGAACTCGGGGCCGGATTCAAGATCGCCATGCGCGACCTGGAGATCCGCGGCGCCGGCAACATTCTCGGGACGCAGCAGAGCGGCCACATCGCGGCGGTCGGGTACGAGCTGTACTGCCAGCTGCTGGAGACCGCGGTGCGTCGGCTGAAGAACCAGCCGACGAAGGCTCATGTCGAGGTGACAGTCGATGTGCCGTGGAAGGCGTTCCTGCCGCGCGACTACGTTCCGGGGCAGAAGCTGCGGATCGAGGTCTACCGCAGACTCGGGCGGGTGCGGCGGCTGGACCGGCTGGAGGACTTCAAGGCCGAGCTGCGCGACCGCTTCGGCCCGTTCCCCGAGCCGGTCGAGTGGCTCCTGCGTCTGGCCGAGTTGCGGTTGCTCGCCGAGCGCTGGCAGGTGACGACGATCCACCTGGAGGGCAAGGGCATCAAGGATCTGGCGACCGGCGACATCGACCCGTCGCTGGGGCCGGTGGACGTGGTGCTTGGCTACCGCAACCCGCGGCGCATCAAGCAGCTGGCCGAGCGTGCCGACGGACGGCTGCGCATCGTGGACACGGACAGCGCTTACTTCCGGCTCGCCCCGGCCGAAATCGAGCCCGCGGCCCTCCACGCCGCCCTGAAACACCTCTTGCGTTTGCCCGAGCGGCCGGTATAGTCCCCCCGCTTTCACGTACACCCGGTAAAGGGGGCGTGGACCCGTCGGCGGAATCGCGGTGCGCGTCCGGACCGGAGGGGCCACGCCGCGCCGCTCACGGGACAGGGAGTCGCGGTATGGTGTGGCGCCGTTTGCTCGTATCGACCTGGTCCGGTGTGCTGTTGTTCGTCGCGGCCGGGTGTGCCTCGTCGGGCGGCGGTGCGCTACCGATTTCCCGCGACACGCCGTTCGCCCTCGGGTCCGAGGAGAGCGCGGCGCGTGTGACGCGAGCCCAGAGGCCCGACCCGGGCCGCCCCCCCGCTGCGTCCAGAACGGAACCCACCCGGCCGAAGGCGTCGGGCCTCAGCCTGCCCACGCCGGGGAACCTGCCGACGCCCCCCGGTGCGTCCCCCAGCGCGCCCGGCGAGGGGCGCGGGAAGGTGAGCGTCCGCGCCTGGGTGAACGGCCGGCCGATCTTCGATGAGGAGGTGATGGCGAGCCTGGGCAGGTATCGGTCTCAGTTTGAGGGCAAGTCCGGAGAGGAGGCCAAGGCACTGCTGGCGAAGATCTACAACGACGAGCTGAACCAGCTCGTCGAGCGCGAGCTGATCCTGCAGGATGCGTACAAGAAGCTGGAGAAGAATCCGAAGGTGCTGGAGAAGCTCAAGGCCGCGGCCACCCGCGAGTTCGACAAGAAGCTGGCCCGCATCATCAAGAACATCCAGCAGCAGATCGGAACGAACAACATCGAGCAGGTCCGCCATCTGGTCGGCAAGGACACCGTCGAGATGCTGCGCCGCCAGGAGGAGCGCACGTTCATCGCCACGGAGTACATCCGCAGTCGCATCCACCCACGCCTCCAGCAGGTCGGCCACCGGGAAGTGTACGCCTACTACCTGGAGCACCAGAACGAGTTCCGGACGGTTGACAGGGTGCGGTGGCAGGACATCTTCATCGCCGTCGGCGGCACCCATGCGACGACGGCCGACGCCCGCCGGTCCGCGGAGGAAATCGTGGACCGGACGCGGCGCGGCGAGCCGTTCGAGAAGTTCCTGCCGCTCGACGAGGGGACGAGCTGGAAGTCACCGCGCAAGGGGGAAGGCGAGGGCCAGCGCCGCGGAGAGATCAAGCCGGCCGTCCTGGAACCACACCTGTTCCAGATGCAGGATGGGCAGATCGGGCCGGTGGTAGACGTCGGCACCGGGTTCCACGTCTTCAAGCTGCTCAGTCGCGAGCACGCCGGTCAACTCCCCTTCTCCGACAAGGTGCAGCTGGCCATCGCGACGAAGCTGAAGAACGAGACGGCCGAGCGGGAGTATAAACGGATCGTCAAGGAGTTACGCGAGCGGGCAGTGATCGAGGTCGAGCAGCCCGGAGCGCCGTGACCGGGCGCCGCGCCGCCGGAGGCGATTTGGTAAAGCCCACGGGTGGCATCCCGTGGGCCAGGTGCTGGGGACGTGGCCTACGGGATGCCACCCGTGGGCTTTATGAACACCCCTTGCACACCATCCCCCCTGGAACTTGCACTACGACTTTGCCGGCGCCGGCAACTCCGGAGCGGCCGATGTAACCGGCGTGCTCACATGGTTGTTCGTGGCCGCGTCGATCCGGCCGAGAAGTGACTGGAGATCTTTGCTGAACTGGATCATTTGTCCGTGGAGGGCGTCGCGCTCGCCGGTCCGGGAGACGAGTTGCTGGCGCAACTCGTCGCGCTCCTTGACGACCTGCCGGAGGCGGTCGATCTGCTGGATCAGGCCGGACCGCTCCTGCTGCAGCACAGCCAGAGTCTTGCGCGCCTGGTCGCGGGCGGCGACGGTGACACGGTAGTCCTCCTCCAGTTTCGTGTAACGCGCCTCCAGATCCCGGATACGGGCCGACACCGGACCCGGCCCCGTTCCCTGAGCGCAGCCCCACACTCCCACCGTCACCACGATCAGCAGGACCAGCAGCGCCTTGTAGGCACACTTCATCGTCGTAGGCTCCTCATTGTAAGGCCAACGTGCCCACCCCGGCGGGTTCGCTCACGTTGCCGCTCGGCTTTTGGGTTAGCGATCGCCGACGGCCCTGGCGGTTCGCGGTTCCACGGCACCGCTGCTCGGCCGCTGCGATCAGACAGAAACTATGTCGGCAGCGGGGTCAGCGGGACTTGAGGGGCGGGGGCGATTTCGGCGCTCTCGGAGAATTGCAGGGCACCTTGCCGGGCAGCAAAGGTTTGCCGGGCGGCTCGCGCGACCAGGTGCAATCAGCGCTGTGAGAACCCACGGGCCGCGGTCCGTTGGCTTCCGCAGTTCGCTCAGGGTGGGACCGGCGCGGTTGGTGGATCAGTCGGGGCCGACTCCTCGACCAGCCGCCGGACCGCCGCCACGGCGGCGCGACACTCCGCGGACGGAGGGTGAACGCGCGCAAACTTGGCGAGGTCGCAACGCACCAGGACTTCCCCGAGCAGCGCCTGCTGGTCGGGTGTGAGTTCGGACGACCGCCGGGCCGCCTGCAGAAACTCAGGCGTGGTCTGCCGCTCGGCCGGGAGGTGGAAGCGGCGCTCGAGGTAGCGGCGCAGCACGGCCGACAGGGTAGTGTGGAACGCCTCGACCTCGGCGGCGGTGGCGGGCTCACGCGCCGCCAGGCGGTCCAGTTCGCGCGTGGCCCACTGCTCCGGCGACAGCAGCACCGCCGTCGGCCGGCGCCCTCTGACGATGAACAGCGCCACCGCCCCGGCCGCCAGGACCGCGACCACCCCGGCCGCCCACACCAGCCAGTGATACGACGGGCCGGGTGGCACCTCTTCCGGCCCGGTAATGTCCTGGGCCGACGCGGGCTCGGCCTTCCTGATCTGCGTGCTGACCTCGATCGGCAGCGGCTTCCACTTCACCTCGTGCCACCGGCCCCCGCCCGAGCGGTAGCGCAGCGGCGGCAACTCCACGGCGTGCTTGCCCGGCTCGTGCGGCACCAGGAGGTAAGCGCGCTCCCAGACCACCTCCCCCTTCCCCTTGAGTTCGCGCACCGTCGGTCCGCCCTGCCCCTCCAGCGCCCAGGAGTCGGCGGCGGCCGGCTTGCCGAGGAGTTCCACCTCCAGCGGGGCGGGCGCCTGAACGCGGACCCGAACCGGAATCTCGTCCGACAGGCGCAGGGTGATCGGCCTGGCCGAGGGGGTGAGGAGCCACACCGACGCCGGCCCGTGTTTCTCGACGAGCCGGGGCCGCGGCGGGTCAGCGGACACGGCCGCGGCGAGAAGTAGCGGCAGCAAGGTGCGGCTCATACTTTCCTCAGGCGGCGCTCGCGCATGCGGAAGAACTGGATCAGGGCGTCGAGGTGCCCGCCATCAGTGGACACCTCGATCAGATCGACGCGCGATTGCCGGGCCAGCCGCCGCAGCTGCTCGCGCCGTTCGCGGGCCGTCCGGACGTAGGCATCGCGCACCTCGCGGCTCGACGTGTCGAGCAGCAACCGGCGGCCCGTCTCGGCATCCTCCAGCTCCAGCAGCCCGACCTCGGGCAGCTCCTGCTCGCGCGGGTCGGTGAGCGGCACCGCGATCAGGTCGTGGCGGCGCCCGGAGAGCTTGAACGAACGCTCGTACCCCTGGTCGAGGAAGTCCGTCACGAGGAACAGAATGGCCCGGCGGTGGAGCACCTTGTTGGCATAGTCGAGCGCCTCGCGGATCGACGTGCCGCGCCGGGACGGCTGGAAGAAGAGGACGTCGCGGATCAGCCGCAGGACGTGGCGCGTGCCCTTGCGCGGCGGGAGGAACCGCTCGACCCTGTCGGTGAAAGCGACCAGGCCGACCCGGTCGTTGTTGCTGATGGCGCTGAACGCGAGAACGGCCGCGAGTTCGGCGGCAACCTCGCGCTTCTGCTGCAGGCGGGTGCCGAACTGGTTGCTGCCGCTGCAGTCGATCAGCAGCAGGACAGTCAGCTCGCGCTCCTCGACGAATCGCTTGATGAACGGATGACCCATGCGGGCGGTGACGTTCCAGTCGATGGCGCGGATGTCGTCGCCAGGCTGGTACTCGCGCACCTCCTCGAACGCGATGCCGGTCCCCTTGAAGATGCTGCGATACTCACCGCCGAGCAGATCCTCGACGGCGCGGCGCGCCCGTAGCTGCAACCGGCGGACCTGGCGGATGACTTCGCGGGGGAGCATCGGGATCTCGGGGAAGTTCGGGTGCGGTACGTCCGCTGCGCCGGCCGTTACGGAGTCTCGGGAGGCGCCTGGCCCTTGAGCCGCTGCACCTCAGCCTCCAGGGCGCGGATGCGTTCCTCCGCCCGGGCGGCGCGTTCCTCGCCGGTCGGAACGATCTCCCCGCCGGCATCGCACCAGCGCAGCCAGACGTCCTCATGGCCCTCGAAGCTGCCCTCCCACAGCCGCAGCCCCAGCCCGACCTTCGGCCAGGGGCCGGCGTCGGTCAGGCGGTAGCCTCGCCCTACCAGCTCGTACACCCGGAGCGTGTCGGCGGAGAGCAGGTGCTTGGGGTCGTAGACGGCGTAGTAAGCGACACCGAGGCCGGCGTAGAGCGCCTTCTTGTGCGATTCTTCGCCCCCGGTCCGGTCGGAGACGAACTCGATCACGACATCGGGCGGCTTGCCCACGTCCCACTGGTAGTACGAGTGCCCCTGCTTCACCTGCAAGTTGTCGGGGCAGGCCACGTCGAGACTCAGCAGGCAGTCGGGCACGACGGCGGGCGTGGTCCGCTGGTAGAACCAGCCGACGTTGACCAGGGCGAGGAACGGCCGCCCCTCCCCCGGTCCGGGCCAGCTCGCGTACAGCGCGCGCGTCAGCAAGCGGTACAGCTTCTCGATGAAGATGCGGTCCACCGGCTTGTGGTCCTCGGTTACAAGGGCGTCGTAATCGATGTCCGGGTCCACGCCCACATCGGGGTCCGGCGGGGCGTTGGTCGGCGCGGTGCTCATGGCTGATCGTCCTCCTCTCCGGTCATTGTACTCACCGAGCCGGCCGGTCGGTGTAGAAGGCGATCACCGCGTTGACAGCGCGATGCCACTCGTCCAGGCGGCGCCGCCGGTGATCCTCGGCGAGGCGGGGCGAGAACGTCCTGCCGTCCTGCGGCAAGCGGCGCAGCGCGTCCAGGTCGGGCCAGACGCCGAGGCGCAGCCCGGCGAGCAGGGCGGCCCCGAGGGCGGTCGCTTCGGTGTGCGTCGCCTGCCGCACCGGCAGGCCGAGAACGTCCGCCTGGCACTGCAGGAACCAGGCGTTGCGCGCCATCCCGCCGTCCGCGCGCAGCTCCTCCAGTGGCTGGCCGGCGTCCTTCCCGGCGGCCTCGATCAGGTCGGCAATCATGAACGCCACCCCCTCCAGCGTCGCCCGGCTGACGTCCGCTGCCGTCGTTCCGCGCGTGAGGCCGAACAGCACGCCACGCGCCTCCGGCACCCAGTGCGGCGCCCCCAGGCCGACGAACCCCGGGACGAACAGCACCGGCTGGTCCAGGTCGGACTGGGCCGCCAGCGCCTCCACCGCCGGCGCCTCGGCGAACAGCTTCAGCCCGTCGCGCAGCCACTGGACTGCTGCCCCGGCCACGAACACGCTCCCCTCCAGGGCGTATTGCGGCCGCCCGTCCGTCGTCGCCGCCAGCGTCGTCAGCAGCCGGTAGCGCGACTCGACCGGACGGCCGCCGGTGTGGAGCAGGAAGAACGCGCCGGTGCCGTAGGTACACTTTCCCTCGCCCGGCCCGAACGCCCGCTGCCCGAACAGCGCCGCCTGCTGGTCGCCGGCCACGCCCGCGAGCGGCAGCCCGTCCGGCAGGAACCCGAGCCCGGCGGTCGTCCCGAAATCGCCCGCGCTCGGCCGCACGTCCGGGAGGAGGGGTCGCGGAACGCCGAAGTACCGGCACAGGTCGTCGTCCCACGCGACCTTGCGGACGTCGAGCAGGAGGGTGCGCGAGGCGTTGGTCACGTCCGTGGCGTGAACGCGGCCGCCGGTCAGGTGCCAGATTAGCCAGCTGTCGATCGTTCCGCAGGCCAACTCGCCCGCCTCCGCCCGCCGCCGCAAGCCCGCGTCCTGGGCGAGCTGCCAGTGCCACTTCGTTGCGGAGAAGTACGGATCAAGGACCAGCCCGGTGCGCTGGCTGAGCCACGGCTCGTCGGCCGCGTGGTCCCGACAGAAGTCGGTCGTGCGCCGGTCCTGCCACACGATCGCTCGCCCCACCGCTCGGCCCGTCGTCCGCTCCCACAGAACGGCCGTCTCGCGCTGGTTCGTGATCCCAACTCCGGCGAGTTGCCCGGCCGCCACGCCCGCCGCCTCAAGGGCGCGCGGCACGACCTCGGCGACGGACCGCCAGATCTCCTCGGTGTCGTGTTCGACCCACCCGGGGCGGGGGTAGTGCTGCTGGAGTTCGCGGGCGGCGCTGCCCAGGCAACGGCCGGAGCCGTCATAGACCAGCGCCCGCGTGCTGGTCGTCCCCTGGTCGATGGCGAGCAAGAACGGGTTGGCCACGTTAGCAGTCCTCCGTCGAAGCGACCCTGGCATTGTGGGCGCGTGGAGCGGACCCGGCAACGGCGTCGCCGAGGCACGGCTGTCGATTCCACCCAGGCCCGGAAAATTCCGGCCCGTCGCGAAACCTGGCGGCCCTGACGCGCGCCCGCCGAACATAGCCTATACTCGTGATAAAGCTCTGCACTCCGCCGCCCGCTCGCGCTCCGGGTCGGGACGGCAGGCGCAGCCCGTGTCCGCCGGGTTCCCCCGGCACCGTGTTCGACCGGACAGGATTTGCTGCCATGTCAATGGTATGCCCCCAGTGCCGCAGTGCGTTCGCCCAGGCCCTCAGCTGCCCCAGTTGCAGCGTGCGGCTCACATACCAGTCGGTGACTTCCTCCGGCTTGCCGGAGCCGACCGACCTCGAGAGCCGCTGGCAGAACACCCATTGGGGCCGACTGGCGGTCGGGGTACTCGTCTCCCAGGGCCTTGCCCACGGCCTGCAACTGGCCTGCACGGCCGGCCTGCTCGCCCTTGGGGACACGTCCGGGCCGGCCGTGTGGTCCGGGCTGGTCGGACTGATCGTCCTCCAGGGACTCCAGGCGTTCGGCCTGCTCATCGGCGGGGCGCTGGCCGGCGCCGGGCAGTCCCGCGGCTTCGCGATTGGGTTCCTGGTTGGCGCGATCAGTGGCGCCGCGTTCGTCGTCACCCACCCGTCCGGCGGCGAGGTGGTGATTGACGTCGCTTCCTGCGGCCTGGCGATGGTGTTCGGCGCGATTGGGGGGTGGCTGGGGTCCGTCATCTGGAAGCCGCTGCCTTTGCTGAAGATCCCCGGGACAGACAGTGGCAGCCGGCCCCGCCCGTTGCTGCGGCCGACGGCGTCGGTCCTCGCCGGGCCGGTGTCGTGGTTACGGGTGGGCGTGGGGATCGGAGTGGCGGCCTGCGGCATTTTCTGGCCGGCCGTGCTCCTGAGCCTGATGCTCGACGCCAGCCTCGGCAAGCTGCGCTTGCAGTCGCAGCTGCAGGCCCATCTGATCACGTGGGAGGTTGCGGGGCTGCTCATCCTCACCGGCGGCGCGGTGGCCGGGGCAACGACGCGCAACCCGTTCAAGCACGGTCTGTTCACCGGGATCGGGGCGGCAATCCTGCTGGCAGGCAACATGCTGGGCAACCCCAGCTCACAGCTCCATTACGCCCCATTCCTGGCGGCCGGCGTTATTCTCCTGACCATCATCGGCGCCTGGTTCGGGGGGCAGCTTCTTCCTCCCGTCGTCCGAACCCGTCGCCTCTCCTCGCTATAATGTGGCGAGGGCGAAGGGTAGAGAGGTTGCCTGTACTGAGTACTGGGTACTCAGCACTCTCAGGTTGCACCTCCACCCGTCGCAGGAGAGGGGGCCGAGAGGAAAGGTCGTTCCCTCGTGGCCCGGAAAAGGAGATTCGCCATGTCCGCCATTCGTGCATCTGTCCTGCTCGTCCTGGCCGCCCTCCCGGGGCTCACCCTGGCCGGCCCTCCCGGCGGGGACGAGAAGGGATCGGAGAAGCCGGTCGCCGAGCCCGCCCGGATCCGCGTCTTCATCCCGGCCCCGGCGCAGCTCACCATCGACGACGCCCTCACGGCGCAGACCGGGGAGGAGCGCGTCTTCGTCACGCCGCCGCTGCAGCCCGGCCGTAAATTCACCTACACCCTCAAGGCCACCTGGATCGAGGGCAGCCGGCAGCTCATCCGCAGGGCGATCGCCATCGTCCGGGCCGGGCAGGAAACCACCATCGACCTGCGTCACCGCAGCAAGGACGGCTCGTCCAGCCAGATCATCTATGTGCCGACCCCGCAGCACGTCGTCGATAAAATGCTCGAGATGGCGAAGGTGACGAAGGATGATGTCGTCTACGACCTGGGCTGCGGCGACGGCCGCGTGGTGGTGACGGCGGCGAAGAAGTACGGAGCCCGCGGCGTGGGGATCGACATCGACCCGGAACGCATCGAGGACTCCAACGCGAACGTCGCGAAGGCGAAGGTGGACAAGCTGGTCGAGATCCGTCTGGGGGACGCGCTGAAGGTGCCGGACCTGGGCCGCGCCACCGTAGTGATGACGTACATGCTCCCGGAGTTCATGGAGAAGCTCAAGCCGATCCTGCTGGAAAAGCTGAAGCCGGGCACACGCATCGTCGCCCACGACTACTCCCTGCGCGGCTGGGAGCCGGAGCAGACCGTCACCGTCTCCGCTCCCACGCGCCTCTACGCGCACACCCTCTACCTGTGGCGCGTGCCGGAGAAGAAGAATGCGGAGATGCCCTGATGGGTCAAAGCCCACGGGTGGCGTCCCGTGGGCTTGACGGGGACTTACTTCAGCGTCGGGTGCCTGGCGGGCGTCACCTCGCGTTCGATGAACTCGATGACGGCCGCGGCCACGTCCACCCCGGTCGCCTTCTCGACGCCCTCCAGCCCCGGCGACGAGTTGACCTCCATCACCATCGGCCCTTCCTTCGACTCGATCAGATCCACGCCGGCCAGACGCAGCCCGAGCACCCGGGCTGCCGCCAGCGCCGTCCGCCGGTACTCGGGGCCGAGACGGACGGCCGTCGCCTTGCCGCCGCGGTGCAGGTTCGACCGGAACTCGCCGGCCACCGCCTTGCGCTTCATCGCCGCCACCACCTTGCGCCCGACGACCAGGGCGCGGATATCGGCCCCCTTCGCCTCCTTGATGAACTTCTGGATGAGAATGTTCTGGTCGAGTCCGTGGAACGCCTCGATCACGCTCGACGCGGCCGGCGCCGTCTCGGCCAGCACCACCCCGATCCCCTGCGTCCCCTCCAGCAGCTTGACCACTACCGGCGGCCCGTCCACCTGATCGATGCACGCCTGAACGTGGTCCGCCTGGCGGGTGTAGACGGTCGGCGGCAGGCCGATGTCATGGCGGCTGAGAATCTGCAAGCAGCGCAGCTTGTCGCGTGACCGGGCGATGGCCTGCGACTCGTTGACGCAGTAGACGCCCAGCATCTCGAACTGGCGTACCACCGCCTGGCCGAAGAACGTGATCGACGCGCCGATGCGCGGGATGACCGCGTCCACCGGCCCGACCGGCTCGCCCTGGTAGAACAGCTCGGGGTTACGGCGGCTGACCCGGATGTCGAACTGCAGGGTGTCGAGGATGCGCACGTGGTGGTGCCGCTTCCGGGCGGCTTCGGCCAGGACGCGGGTGCTGTACAGGGCCGGCTGACGGGACAGGATGACGATACGCACGATGGGCCTCCTCCTACCGAACGCCTCGCCTACTTGACCGACCGGAGCAGGTACTTCCGGGCCACGTCCACAACGAAATCGTTCTCCAGCGCCCTGCGGCCGAGCAGCATGCGAAACCGCATCGCCGCCCGACTGGTGACGGTCAGCAGGATACGCCTGGTTACCGGCCCCAGCCGCAGAGCCGTCTCGATCAACGGCCGCTCCTCGCTGTGTCCGCCCGAATTGCGGACCGCGACCATCTTCAGGACCGGCGTCTGCACCGTGACCAGCTGCCCCGGCCGCCGCGGATTCAGGGCGAGGGCCATCTCCGCCACCAGGCCGGTCCCCTTGAGAGCGCGCAACTCGTAGTGGACCACGTCCAGCACGCTGGTCCGCGCCCCGGTATCGACCTTGGCCTTCAGGCGCCGCACGCCCCACTCGGGCAAGCTGACGTACTCCTTCCAGCCGATGGTCAGCGGCCCCGACCCTTCGGGCGGCCGTTCCTTCATCCCGGCTTGCCCTCCGGCGGCCTCGTCGGAACGCCCTCGTCAGGCTCCGACCACTGCGCCAGCGACTCCGTTGCGACCGCCGCGGCGCGCAGCTGTCGGCGGCGCCGGATCTCACGCAGTTGCCACACGCCGAAAACCGCGATGAACACGCCCGTCCCGAACCCCACGAGCAGCGAACGCAGGTCGATGGGGAGGCGCGAGCCGCCGGGCGGTGTCCTGTCCGCGGTCTTCCTCTCGGGCACGGCGGGCGGCGCGACAACGGCTCCCTTGTTGCCCTCCTTCTTCCGGGCCGCCTCCAGGGCCTTCGCCTCCGCGTCCTGCTTTGCAGCCCGGACGGTGAACCAGTGCTGGCGGTGTATCTCGGGCAACTCGGGGTAGTTCTCGTTGCGGCGGAGGACATCCTCCGGCCGCGGCCCCGCACCGGGTTTACCCGCCTGGCCGAAGATACCCCCGCCGCCCTGCTTGGCGTACTGCACCGCGTCGCCGATCTCCTTGAAGATCCGATAGGCGGTCAGATACTCGCCGCGGGCGTTGTGCAACTCGCCGAGCAGCCAGTACAGCCGGTTGTCGTCCGGCATCCAGATGAGGAGTTGCTGCACCAGGGCGATGGCGTCGGGCGGGAGTTTCTCCTGCTCCGCCTTCGCCAGTTGGCCCGCCTCGTACTTGCCGCTCGCGCCGACCCAGCGGACCGGCCGCGGCGGGTCGCCGCCCTCGAACAGCGCCTCCACGTCGGTGCCGAGCGGGTTCGCCTGCTGCGGCGGCACGCGCGGCTCGCGTGCCCGTGCCCGGAGGAGTTTCTGGAAATAGGTCTCCGCCCGACGATACCAGTCGAAGCGCTCCTTCGTCCAGCCCATGCCCTCCAGCCACTGACGGCGCTCCTTCGGCACAGCACCCCACTCGCGCGGCCACTGCGACACCGCCGCGCTGACGTAATCGAGGGCGCGGCGGGCCGCGTCCGGGATGCCGGACGCCTGCCCGTCGAGATACTCCGCGGCGGCAAGGTTGGCGTAGACGAGGAAGTTATCCCGTCCGGTGGGCAGGCGCTGGGCCGGGCTCAGGACGGTCACGGCCTCCCGGTACTTGCGCGACCGGATCAGGTAGGCGCTCAGGCTGAGGCGCTCCTCCACCGTCAGGTTCCCGGCCGGGCCGCGCGGCACCAGGGCGGCAATCAGCGCGTACTGCCTGTGGATCGGCTGGAGCCCCTCCGGCGTCCCGAACTGGCGCAGGGGGATGCGCACCTCGCTGCGAAACTCCTCGAACCCGTCGCGCACGCGCCAGGCGGTTACCGACTCGGGCTCGGCCGGATTGTAGACGCCGGCGCGAACGGAACTGGTGCCCAGGCACAGCGTCAGCGCAACGGCAGAGACTGGCACTCCTCGCATAACGCGCTCTCCGCTCCTTGCAGGGACGGTGGCCGGCGGGGCGCGATACTCCCGCTTGGGCTCGGGAGTTGCCTCAGGGCATTCGGCCCGCCAATCGCTGGTAATTGTACCAGAAAGGCGGCAATCAGCCCGCCCCGCTGCACGCCAGGACATTTGCCGCGCCGGCCTCAGCCGTCTGTCCGGGCTTCATGCTGGCACGTCACGCTGGTCGTAATGCCGCCGCGTGGGGTGAACACCCCGACGACCCGGCAGCGCCGCGGCCGGCACGCGCTGACGAAATCGTCGAGCAGCCGGTTCACCACCGCCTCGTAAAAGATACCCTCGTTGCGGAACCGCTGCAGGTAGAGCTTGAGCGACTTCAGTTCGACGCACAGCCGGTCCGGCGTGTAGGTGAAGGTGAGGGTGCCGAAGTCGGGCTGGCCGGTCCTGGGGCAGACGCTCGTGAACTCGGGGCAGACGATCTCGATGGTGTAGTCCCGCCCCGGCGCCGGGTTCGGGAAGGTTTCCAGCTGATCGGCCGAGGGGGCCTCCACGGCAGCCATGTCATCCTCCGCAGACGGTTTCGCTTCGCGACGGTCCCGCCACGACGCATTCTAAATCGGCTCACCGAACCGGGGAAGTGGGACAGGCAACCCGGTGTGCAAAGCCTGCAAACGGCGTCCCGTGGTCCAGGCGTCAGAAGACCTGGCCCACGGGGCGTCACCCGTGGGCTTTGACACAACCTCTCTCTAACCATCCCCCTGTCCTGACTCACCCCCTGAACGTGGATTTTCGTGGTGGCATTCCGACGCGGCCGGGGATACGCTGAACAAGGTCAGCTGATGGCCCCCAATCCGCCCAGAAGCTCTCCCGGTTCGAGGGGAAACCCCACAATGGACCACAAGGTAGCCTGCCCGCAGTGCGCCGCTCCGCTTCGGTCGAACAAGCCGATCCCGGCGGGCGTGAAGGTGAAGTGCCCCCGGTGCGGGTTGCAGTTCAGCACGCCACACGCCAACGGCGTCGGTGCCCCCCACGGCAGCGGGATCGGCGCTGTGGTGGCGGCCGGCGCCGCCATCCAGGCCGTGCTACCTCCCCATACGGCGCCGGCCGCGACCGCCACCGCCGCGGGCCTGCCGCTTGCTCCCTCGGCTGCCGTGGAGACTCCGGCCACCGCGCCGACGGGGACCGGCAAGCGGGCGCTGGTCCTCGGCGGCAGTGCTGTCGCGCTCCTGGCGGTGACGGGCGTCGTGGTACTCCTGTGCTTCTCCGGAGGCACCGAGGAGCCGCCGCCCCCGGAGGCCAAACAGCCCGCGGCGAAGGCGAACTGGAACCTCCCGCCTCTCGTCGTCAACAAGAAGGTCGCCGGGCCGCCGCCGCTGATCGTGCTGCCGCCCGAGCAGCAGAAGAAGGTCGAGGCGTCGGTGCAGCGCGGCGTCGCGTTCCTGACGTCGCGGCAGCTCGCAACCGGGGCGTGGCCGGGCACGGGGGGGAAGCAGGTGAACGCCCTGGGGGTGACGTGTTTGGCGGGGCTCGCCCTGCTGGAGTGTGGCCTCAAACCGGCCGACCCGCCGATCGCGAAGGCGGCGAAGTACGTCCGGGACAAGGCTCCAGGATTTAGCAGCGCCCACGAGGTCTACGAGCTGTCGCTGTCGATCCTCTTCCTGGACAAGCTGGGCGACCCGGCCGACAAACCGCTGATCCAGGAGATGGCGCTGCGCCTGGTCGCCGCCCAGACCCCTCGCGGCGGGTGGAGCTACCGCGCCCCCGCGCTGACGAAGCAGGAGTACAAGCAACTGTACACGCTCCTGAAGGATCTCAAGACCACCAACGCCTACGCGATGCTGGAGCGCTACGGCGGCTACGACGTGATCTCCCCGAAGCTACACAACCTGCCGGTTCTCCAGGCGGATCTCGACAAGACGCCCCCGGCCAAGGGGAAGCCCCGCAAGGGTCCCAAGGGCGCCCGCGTCAAGGGCGGGCCGGGCGCACCCGGCGATAACTCGAACACGCAGTTCGCGATCCTCGCCATCTGGGCCGCCCGCAAGCACGACGTCCCGCTCGACAAGACGCTCGCCCTGGTCAACAGGCGCTTCCGCACCACGCAGAACGCCGACGGGAGCTGGAGCTACCGTCCCGGCGCGCCGGCCGGGGCGCGGCCGACGATGACGGCGGCAGGACTTCTTGGGCTGGCGATCGGCTTCGGGGTGGACGACCACAAGGGGCGGCCGGACGACGACGCGCTCGTCAAGAGGGGGCTGGCGAGCCTGAGCCGGAGTATCGGCGAGCCGGGCGGCGCGAAGGCGCCGGCGCAAAAGTTCCTGTATCTCATGTGGTCGATCGAGCGTGTCGGCGTGCTCTACCAGCTGAAAACGATCAACGGCAAGCGCTGGTACGAGTGGGGCGTCGAGATGCTGACCGCCAACCAGCACGCGGACGGACACTGGCGGTCCAATGGCATCGGCGCCTCGTCGGACGTCGTCGATACCAGCTTCGCGTTGCTGTTCCTGCAGCGGGCCAACCTCGCCGCCGACCTCACCGACAAGCTCATGCAGCTCGCGGCCGCGCCGGGCGCCGCCGCGGCCCCGCCAGCGCAGAAGGAGTGAACGGGCCGGCTACACGAGCGCCCCGAGTTGCTCCAGGCGGCGCTCCCAGTCGTCACAGAGAGCGACCGTCCGCTGCGCCGACGCGCCGAGGTAGTTCGCCGGGTCGTCCAGCACCGCCCGCTGTTCCGGCGTCAGCCGCTCGAGGTACGGTTGCAGCTCGCGCTCGTCGCGGATCGCCTGCGTCAGCGTGATGCCGGTGGACCGAGCCTTGCGGGCGAGGACGCGCGCCGCCTCGTGGGCGTCCGGGTGGCCGGCCAGCGACAGCAGGACGTACAGCGGCTCGGCCGCGACCGGATCCTTGCCACCCTCCAGCACCTCGCGCATCCGGGCCGCGTCCGGCTCGATCCCGTCCAGCGTCCCACTCAGCCGGTGGACGCCATACGCGAACGCCGTCACGAACTCCGTCACGAACCGCATCGACGCCGAGTTCGTCAGGTCGCGCTGATGCTCGGAGATCTGGTCCAGCAACACCGTGAGCAGACGCGGCACATACGCCTTCCACAGGCTCTTGACGTTCTCGAAGTCCTTCGGATTGACCTTGTGCGGCATCGTCGAGGAGCCGACCACCCGGCTGGAAACGTCCGATTCCTTGCGGTCGCGGATCTCGCGGATCTCGCTGCGCTGCAGGTGCCGGCCATCGTCCGCCAGGTTCGCCAGCACCCCCCAGCACGACGCCAGGGCGTAAACGTAGTCCGCAACGTACTCCGGCTGCACGACCTGACTGGAGATCTCCGGGACGGCGAGCCCGAGTTTCTGCATCAGGGCCGCCTCCAGTTCCTCCGGCGCCTGCGGGCGCAGCAGCGCGAGGGCGTTGTACGCGCCGACGGCCCCGGCGAACTTGCCGCGCAGGTTGCCGGCCGCCCGGGCGATCGCCTCGGCTCGCTGACCGAGACGCGAGACGTACAGCGCCATCGCGAACCCGAACGTGATCGGCACCGCGTGCTGGCCGTGCGTCCGGCCCATCTGCCGCGTCGGGGCGTTGTCGCGCGCCAGTTTGATCACCTTGCGCGTCAGGTCGATCAGCATCGGCAGGACGACGTCGCGCGTCACCTCGCGCAGGCACAGGGCGCGCGCGCTGTCCATGACGTCGGCGGACGTGGCGAACAGGTGGACGTAGGGCCGGGCGGCGGGACCGACCCGGTTGCGGATGCAGTTGACCAGAGCGCGGATGTTGTGCTGGATGCGCGCCTCTTCCTCGTACACCTCCTCCGGCGTGACCTCTGCGGCGGCGCGGGTGATCTCGTCGGCCGCCGCGCGTGGGCAGACGTTGTAATCGGCGAGCACCTGCGCCAGCGCTGCCTCGACCTGGGCCAGATACTTGACCTGGGCGCCCTCGGAAACGTAGGGGCGCAGGCGGTTGAAGAAGTCGCGGTCGGCGAGGTAGTAGCGGGCGTCGAGGGGAGAGGCCGTGTCGAAGGGGTTCATCAGGATCCGCGGCTGGTGCCGGTGCCCGCCGTCCGCCCGGGGCACATGAGCGTGGGGCGACCGGGGCATTGTATGCCCCGGCGCGGCCGGGTGCAGGCGGCGGTCCCGGGGCGCGGCGTCACCACAACGTGTACCCGCCGTCGATGACGAGGACCGCCCCGGTCATGTAGCTGGAGGCGTCGCTCGCCAGGTACACCGCCAGCGGGCCGAGTTCGTCCGGCTCGCCGAGCCGGCCCATCGGGATGACCGTCTCGATCTCCTGCTTCAGCTGCGGGCGTTCGCGGAACCAGCGGCGGTTCGCATCGGTCATGAACCCGCCCGGGGCGATGGCGTTGACCGTCACCCCATGCGGCGCCCAGTCGGCGGCCAGGGCGCGGGTGAACCCGACCATCGCCGCCTTGGCCGTCTCGTAGTGCCGGCCGTGGATGTTCCGGGTGACGACCTGACCGCAGATCGAGGCGATGTTGATCACCCGCCCGCGCCGCCGCGGCAGCATCGCCCCGCCGATGTGCTTCGTACACAGGAACGCGCTGGTCAGGTTCAGGTCCATCAACCGCTGCCAGTCCTCCAGGCGCTGCTCCTGGAGCGGCACGCTCTCCCGCCGGCCGCCGACGTTGTTCACCAGCACGTCAATTGGGCCGTGGTCCGCGATCACTGTGGCGCAGAGGCGTTCGACCTCGGCCGGGTTGAACAGATCGGCGCACAGCACCTCGACCCGCCGGCCGAGCGGGAGCAATTCCTGCTTCGCCTGGTCGAGGGTCTGCGCGTCGCGCCCGACCAGCACCAGGTCGGCGCCGGCCTCGACAAACGCCTGCGCCATCGCCCGGCCCAGCCCGCGGCTGCCGCCGGTGATCAGGATCCGGCGTCCGTCCAGACGGAACCTGTCGAGAACACTCATGGGGCACCCCCCTCACGCCCACGGGCGGCGGCCCGTGCGCTTTGCGATCTTTCCTTCTCGCACCGCCTTACGCGGCCCCTGCTGCTTTCTACACCAGGCCGCCGGGTGTGGCCAGGAAACGTCGATCCGCCGTCAGCCGCAGGTTGGCGCTGTGGTATCCAGGCGCGGGTTCCCGCTCGCTCGGCACGAAGCCGCCTGACGTCGGGGGTCCGGGGGACTGCCGCCCCTTCGCCTTGCAAGAAGCACACACCTCGCCTACAATCCGCCCCGCTCTGCGTCTCCGCCGGGCAAGGAGGCACCGCAACCGATGCGCACGGAACGAGAACGAGGGAAAGAGGCGCCGCTCCTCGCGCGCCTCCTGGTCCGTTTGACGGACGGCGTTTGCCGCTGGCCGTGGCTCGTCCTCGCCTTCACCGTGGCGACCTGCGGCCTGTCCGTTTACCTCGCCTGTGCGCGGCTCGCGTTCCACACCCAGCGGAGCGACCTGATCAATCCCCACAAGGACTTCCAGAAGCGCTGGCTCGCTTACCTCGCTGAGTTCGGCGACGACGAGGACATGGTGGTAGTCGTCCAGGGCCGCGACCGCGCGCGCATGGAACAGGCGCTGGAGACCCTCGCCCGGAACGTCGCGGCGAAACCGGCCCTGTTCGACCGCCTCTTTTACAAGGTGGACCTGCGCGCCCTGCGCAACCGCGCCCTCCTCTTCCTTCCGGTCGGCGAGATCGCGCGCATCCAGGACAATCTGCGCAGCATGAACCTCCTCCTGGAGCCGCCGTTCATCGGGCCGCTCGATCCGCTGGCCGGCTGGAAGCAGCTCACCCTCGCCCAGCTGGTCCAGGAGGCGCGCCGCCGCGCCCGCAAGCTGCCCACCGCCGGTCCGCTCGACGAGGACGACGCGCAGTTCCTCGCACAGTTCGCCGCCATCGCCCTGAGCGCCGCTGCCGTCCTCGACGACCCGGCCCGATACGCCAGTCCGTGGCACAGCATCCTCCACCGGCAGCCGGACCAGAAGGATCTCCTCGCCGAGCCGCAGTACTTCTTCAGCGGCGATGGCACCCTCGCGTTCCTCCTCGTTCGGCCGGTCAAGGATACGTCCTCGTTCACCTCCGCTCGGGAAAACGTCGAGGGGCTGCACGCCATCGTCGCCGATGTCCGCAGAACCTTCCCCGACCTGTCGTTCGGCCTGACCGGGCTGCCGGTGCTGGAGACCGACGAGATGGTCGCGTCGCAGACCGACACGCACACCGCCTCATGGCTCGCCCTGGCTGGCGTCGCGGTCCTCTACCTGGTCGTCTTCCGCAGCTACCGCTACCCGGCCCTGACCGTCGCGACGCTGCTGGTCGGGACCGTCTGGGCGATGGGGTGGCTGACCCTCACTGTCGGGCACCTGAACATCCTCTCCTCGACGTTCGCGATCATGCTGATCGGAATGGGCGACTACGGCATCCTGTGGGTGACGCGCTACGATCAGGAGCGGGCGGCCGGGGCCGACGTGCTGGCCGCCACACGCGCGACGGCGGCGAGCGTCGGACCGGGCGTGCTGACGGCAGCGGTGACGACTGCCCTGGCGTTCTTCGCGACGATGTTCGCCGACTTCCAGGCCATCGCCGAGCTGGGCTGGATCGCCGGGTCCGGCATCCTGCTGTGCGCGCTGTCGTGCTTCCTCGTCATGCCGGCGCTACTGCGCCTCCTCGATCGGCGGGAGGTCGTCGCCGCCGCCCGCCCCCACCCGGCGGGCACCCCGGCTGTCCTGCCGCTGCGCCCGAGGGGACTGACGGCCTGGCTGCCGGCGCTGGCCGACCGGCCGCGCTGGGTGATCGGCGTCAGCCTGGCCGCGTGCGCCGCCCTGGCGGGGCTGGCGCTGCGGGTCGGGTACGACCACAACCTGCTCCACCTGCAGGCGGAGGGTCTCGACTCGGTCAACTGGGAGCTGAAGCTGATCGACCACACGGCCGGGGCGAGCTGGCACGCCCTGAGCTACACCGCCACGCCGGAGGAGGCGCTGGCGCTGAAGGCACGCTACGAGAAGCTGCCGGAGGTCAGCCGGGTGGTCGAGGTCGCGTCGCTGGTCCCGCGCGACCAGCCGCACAAGCTGGAGCAGCTGCGCGACATCCAGCACCGGCTGCGCCGACTCCCCAAACGCGGCGCCCTCATCCCCCACCAGCGCCCCGGCGCGGAGCGCCTGGAGGCGACGGTCGCGGACCTGCTGAGCGCCGTGCGGCCGCTGGCGGACGAGGCGCGGCCGGTGCTGCGCCAGTTCGTCGGCAGCCTGGAGGCGCTGCACGGGCGGCTGACGGCGACCGACCGGCAGACGGCGTCGGCCCGGTTGCAGCAGTTCGAGCAGTGGCTGGCGCGCGACCTGGCGGAGGATCTCCACCGGCTGCGCGAGGTCTCGACCCCCGAGCCGATCGCGGTCGCCGACCTGCCGGCGAGCCTGCGTGAGCGCTACGTCGGCAAGAACGGCAAGTGGCTGCTGCGCGTGTTCGCGAAGGACTCGCTGTGGGACTACCGCCCGCTGTGCCACTTCGTCGAGCAGATTCGCACCGTCGATTCGCAGGCGACCGGCCAGCCGTTCGGCACGCTGGAAGGGCTGCGTGCCATGAAGCACGGGTTCAGGTGGGCTGGACTTTATGCGTTCCTCGCCATCTTCGCGGTCCTGCTGCTGGACTTCCGCACGCTCAAGCACACGCTCGTGGCGCTGGCCCCGCTGGTGATGGGGATGACGGCAGCGCTGGGCGTGATGGGGCTGTGCGGGGTGCCGCTCAACCCGGCGAACATGATCGCGTTCCCGCTCATCCTGGGCGTGGGCGCGGACAACGGCGTCCACGTGCTCCACGACTACAGATCGCGCCGCCGGCGGCATGCCTACACACTCAACCGCAGCACGGGACGCGGCATCATGGTAGCGGCGCTGACGACGATTCTGGGGTTCGGGACGCTGATGATCTCGTGCCACCGTGGGCTGGCGAGCCTGGGGCTGGTGCTGACGCTCGGGGTGAGCTGCTGCATGCTGACAGCGCTGGTGTTTCTGCCGGCGGTGCTGCGGATCCTGAGTGAGCGCAGGCGCAAGGTCGTCGAGCCGGCGGTGATCGCCGTCGAGGCCCGGCGGCTCGCGGCGATGGACCGGATGAGCGGCGCGGCGTGAGTTGGCGATCGGTGCGCCCCGGAGAAAGCGCGTGATGTTCGGACGCCTCCGCGAGGTCTGGCTGCCGCGGGCGCTCTTCACCCTGACCGTGGCCCTGTCGGCGGCGCTCCTGGCGGCCGTGCTGCTGGCGCCGTGGGTCGATGACGGCACTTCGGCGCCCGGCGGGTGGGAGCGCCTGGTCGCCGTGTTCGCCCGCGATGCGGTCGTGCGCCGGACGGCGGCGTTCAGCGCCCTCGGACTGCTGGTGACGGCCTTCGTCTTCTTCCGCCCGCCCCGCCCGGAGAAACCGGGGCCGCCGAAAGCGCCGCCAGGGAAGCAGGTCGTCGGCGCCTGAGTCAACCCGCCCCACACTGCGCCCGCCAGCGCAGCCAGTGGTCCACCAGTACCAGCGCCACCATCGCCTCGCCCATCGGCACGAAACGCGGCAGCAGACACGGGTCGTGCCGCCCGCGCGTGGCGATCTCCGTCGGCGCGCCGGCGCGCGTCACCGTGCGCTGCGAGCGCGACAGGCTGCTGGTCGGCTTGATCGCCACCCGGCAGACGACCGGCTCGCCGCTGCTAATCCCGCCGAGCATACCGCCGTGGCGGTTCGTCTCGGTGCCGATGCGTCTCCCCCTCATCCCCGACCCCTCTCCCCCTTCCGGGGGCGATGAGAGAGGAATGAAGGCGTCGTTGTTCTCACTGCCGCGCGCCGTCGCCACGCCGAACCCGGCGCCGTACTCGAACGCCATCACAGCCGGTAGCGACAGCAGCGCCTTCGCCAGGTCGGCCTTGAGCTTGTCGAACACCGGCTCGCCGAGCCCCGGCGGGACGCCGACCGCCACCAGTTCGCACACGCCGCCGATCGAGTCCTGCTCCTTGCGCACCGCGTCGATCAGTGCGATCATCTCCTGCGCCTTTGCCGGGTCGGGGCAGCGCACCGGCGTGGCCTCGACCTGCTCCAGCGTCACCTGCGCCGGGTCGGCCACGGTCGCGACCACGGGGCCGACCTGCTTGACATAGCCGAGGACGCGCATGCCGTGCTGGGCGAGGAGCTTCCTGGCGACGGCGCCGGCCGCGACCCGGCACACCGTCTCGCGCGCACTGGAGCGCCCGCCGCCGCGGTGGTCCCGGAATCCGTACTTGGCGTCGAAGGTGAAGTCGGCGTGGCCGGGGCGGTACTTGTCCTTGATGTCGCCATAGTCGCCGCTGCGCTGGTCCGTGTTGCGGAACAGGATGCCGATCGACGTACCGTCGGTCTTGCCGTCGAAGACGCCGGACCAGATCGCGGGGGTGTCCTCCTCCTGGCGCTGGGTAACGAGCTTCGACTGGCCCGGCCGGCGGCGGCGCAGGTCGGGGAGCAGATCGTCCACGCTCAGCGGCAGGCCGGGCGGGCAGCCGTCGAGGATGAGCAGGTAGCCCGGACCGTGGCTGACGCCCGCGGTCGTGATGCGGAACAGCTCGCCGAAGGAATTACCCGGCATGAGAGGCTTCTCGCTAACTCGCCAGCGGCAGGGTGCGGAGCGGCGCATTGTCATCGCCCCCCGGTCATGTTACAAGATTACAGAGAGAAGTTGAAACGGCGGCGCGGTTCGCTCGCGTGCCGCACGAGGAGGTTCCGCATGCGTCTGCTCCCCGGTTCTCTGGTCGTGCTGATACTACTCACCTGCACCGATGTGTACTCTCATGGCCAGGACAAGGCCTCGGCCCGGTTCGGCATCGACGCGAACCTCGACCGCTTCCCGCAGAAGACGCCGCGAGAGACCCTCGCCTCCGTCCTGCGGGCAATCGACGAGAAGCGCGTCGATTACCTGCTGGCCCACCTCGCGGACCCCGACTTCGTGAAGGCGAAGCTGAATGTGCTCAAGGCGCAGCTGCCCGCGTCCGTGAAGCCCGAGTCCAGGGACGCGGTCGCCTTTCAGCAGCTGGTCAAGGCGACGGCCGAGCACTTCAAGGACGAGCCGACGCGGGTGAAGTACCTTGCCCGCATCGCCAAGTCCGGGAGCTGGCTCCCTGCCAAGACCGGCTTCGTCGCCACGCTCGCGACCATCCCCGGCCACAAGGTTTACATGAAGAAGATCGACGCCCGCTGGTTCCTGGAAGACCGCGATCGGTAACAGAGTGACGGCACCCTGTTACCCTGTCACCTTGTCACCTTCCTCCCACCATCATGTTCATCGATCTCCGCAGCGACACCGTGACCCGACCCACCGCCGGCATGCGCGCCGCCATGACGGCCGCCGAGGTCGGCGACGACGTCTTCGACGAGGATCCGACCGTCAACCGCCTGCAGGAGCAACTCGCCGCCCTGCTCGGTAAGGAGGCGGCCCTGTACGTCCCATCGGGGACGATGTCGAACCAGATCTGCGTCAAGGCGCACACTCAACCCGGCGACGAGCTGCTCTGCGACGCATCCTGCCACATCTACAACTACGAGCAGGGCGGGGCGGCTGTCCTCAGCGGCGTGACCTGCCGCACCGTCGAGGGCGATTACGGCATCCTCGATGTCAGCCAGCTCGAGGACAAGATCCGGCCGGACAACGAACACCTCGTCCGCACGCGCCTCGTCTGCCTGGAGAACACGCACAACCGCGGCGGCGGCAAGGTTTATCCGCTGGAGAAGATCCAGGCCATCAGCGCCTGGGCGCGGGCCAACGGTCTGGCGCTGCACCTGGACGGCGCGCGCCTGTGGAACGCGATCGTGGCGACCGGCATTCCCGCGTGCGAGTGGGCGCGGCCGTTCGACACCGTCTCGGTCTGTTTCAGCAAGGGGCTCGGCGCGCCGATCGGCTCAGCGCTGGCCGGCCCGCGCGACTTCGTGGCGCGGGCGCGGCGGGTACGCAAGCTGTTCGGCGGCGGGATGCGCCAGGCGGGAGTTGTCGCAGCGGGCGCCCTGTATGCCCTGGAGAACCATGTCGAGCGCCTCACCGAGGACCACCGCAACGCCCAGGTTCTTGCCCGCGCCGTCGCCGACACCCCGGGACTGCGGCTCGTCCCGCCGAAGGTGGAGACGAACCTCGTCTGGTTTTGGATCGATCCGGAACTGGGGACCGCCAAGACAGTGGCCGGCGCCCTCAAGGAGCATGGCGTGCGCGTCCACCCGGCCGGCCCGCAGACACTGCGGGCCTGCACGCATCTGGACGTGTCTGCGGCTCAGGCCGAGCGCGCCGCCGAGATCATCCGCCAGACCGTCTCGCACCTGGCGCCGGTGAAGGCGTGACCGGGCATTCCCGGCGCGTCCTGCCCACCAGCCCGGTGCTGACGCTCCGGGCTGGTCCGATGGTTGCTTCGCCGCCGGTGTCCCAGCGTGCCACGGAGGCGGAGGTGCCATGCAAATCCACTCGCTCCACCCCTGGGAGCTGTCGTTCGCGGAGGCGGCCGCGCTGCAGCGCGAACTCGCCCCGCGCATCGACACGCACACGCCCCTGACCCGGTTCGAGCTGATCGCCGGCGCCGACATCTCGTACAACCGCTACTCGCCGCGCCACTACGCCGCCGTGGTCGTCCTCCGCGCTCCCGACTGGGAGGTCGTCGAGGTCCAGGAGGCGGTGCGCGACGTGATGTTTCCGTATGTCCCCGGCTACCTGTCGTTCCGCGAGATTCCCGTCCTGCTCGAGGCATTCGCGAAGGTCGAGGCGCGACCCGACGCGGTGATGTTCGACGGTCAGGGTGTGGCCCACCCGCGCCGCTTCGGCCTGGCGTGCCATGCCGGGCTGCTGCTGGAGGTGCCTTGCCTGGGATGTGCCAAGAGTCGTCTGACGGGAACCTGCAAGGAACCCGGCGCGAAGGCGGGCTCCACGGCCCCGCTGATCGACAGGGAAGAAACGGTCGGGTATGCGGTGCGAACGCGCGACCGGATCAAGCCGGTATACGTCTCCGCCGGCCACCGGATCGACCACGCCAGCGCGGTGCGCGTCGTCCTGGCGACCTGTCGCGGCTACCGCATCCCGGAGCCGACGCGCCAGGCTCATTTGCGCGTCAACGAGCTGCGCCGGCGGGAGGCTGGTTGAGAAGGGGGATCGACGACGGAAACCCCGCGTGATACCGAGTATCGAGTACTCGGTACTGAGCCTCAAAGGTAAGGAGGCTGTTGCGCGCGGCGTGCTGCCAAGCCCACGGGTTGCGGCCCGTGGGGGAAATCGCCGGCACCTCGCAGTCTGCCCGCGGCCTCTGCGCCGGGGCGGGTGTTAGCGTGCGCGCCTGCCTGGTACAATTCCCCTGGTTCGGTACTTCGGCCAGGAAAGGACGTCGCAACGCGCATGGCCTTCTTTCAGAGCGAAACGCTGTGGGTGAACCAGCTGTCGGACGGGGTCGCCGGTCTGGTGCTGGACGTCCCCGGCAAGGGTCTGAACGTCCTCTCCCGCTGCGTGCTGGCCGACCTGGAGGCTGCCCTCGATCGGGTCGCCGCCGACGGGTCGTTCCGCCTGCTCGTCCTGCGCAGCGCCAAGCCGGGCAGCTTCGTCGCCGGCGCCGACATTCATGAACTGGCGTCGCTGGAAGGTCCGGACGCGGCGGCGCGCTACTCCGAGGAGGGCCAGCGCGTCTTCGGCAAGCTCGCCAACCTGCCCATTCCCACCGCCGCCATCGTGACCGGCGCCTGCCTGGGCGGCGGACTGGAGCTGGCCCTCGCGTGCGATTATCGCGTGGCGCTTGCCCACCCGCGCACGCAGTTCGGCCTGCCGGAAGTGGAACTCGGGCTGCTGCCAGCCTGGGGCGGCACGCAGCGGTTGCCGCGCGCGGTCGGGGTCGAGCGGGCGCTGCGCGTCATCGTCGGCGGTCGGCGCCTCGGCGCGGCCGAGGCGCTGAAGTGGGGCCTGGTCGATGAGCTGACGAACGAGAACGAGGAAGAGCCACCCGCCTGCCTCAGCTCGCCGGTGAAGCGCCCCTCGGACAGGCCCCCGCTGCGGACGTGGCGGCAGCGCTTCCTGGAATCGACGGCGCCGGGGCGCTGGCTGATCTTTCGTGGGAGCGAGCGCCTGATCCGCCGTCGCGCTCCGGACGACATGCCCGCTCCGTGGGAGGCGCTGGAGGCGGTGCGCGTCGGACTGCGTGAAGGGTTCGCGGCGGGTCTGGCTTACGAGCGGACGGCGGCGGCCCGGCTGGCTGGCACGGACGCCTGCCGCAACCTGATCCGCCTGTTCCTGATGCGGGAGGAGGCGCGGCGCCCCTGGCAGGGAAAGAACAGAGCGAACGTCGAGCCGATTCGCCGCGTCGGGATCGTCGGCGCCGGCACGATGGGGGCCGCCATCGCCCAGCTGGCGGTCCTCAAGAAGTGCGAGGTGGTCGTGCGCGAACCGAACGAGGGCGCGCTCGGCATGGGGATCATGCGGCTACTCGACCTGTTCAAGCGGGCGGTCGAGGCGGGTGTCCTGGCCCCGACGGACATGGCGAAGCTGCTGGCGAACGTCCACGGTACGACCGCCTGGAAGGGGTTCGCGGACCTCGATCTGTGCCTGGAGGCGGTCGCCGAGAACCAGCAGCTCAAGCGCACCGTCTTCCGCGACCTGGAGGAACACACCGCCCGCTCGACCATTCTTGCGACCAACACCTCGTCGCTGCGCGTCGAACCGCTCGCGGAGGGACTGCAGCGGCCGGAGCGCGTGGCCGGGCTGCACTTCTTCAACCCGGTCCACAAGATGCCGCTGGTCGAGGTGGTGCGCACGCCCGCGACAAAACGCCACGTCCTCGACAGCCTGGCGGCGTGGGTCGTTGGCCTGGGCAAGGTGCCGGTGTTCGTCAAGGACAGCCCCGGGTTCGTCGTGAACCGGGTACTGGCACCGTACCTGCACGAGGCGATCCTGCTGCTCGCCGAGGGCGCGCGGACATCCGCGCTCGACGCGGCGATGCATCGGTTCGGCATGCCGATGGGGCCGCTGGAGGTACTCGATCAGGTCGGCATCGACGTGGCGGCGGAGATCGCGCGGTCGCTGCAGCCGGTGTTCGTCGGTCGGCTGGAGCCGAACCCCGCGCTGGACCGACTGAAGGAGGCGGGCCTGCTGGGGCAGAAGCGCGGCGTCGGGTTCTACCGCTACCGGCGTGGCCGGAGCCGGGAGAACGACCAGGCGATGCGTCTGGTGCGCGAGGTGGTGCCGGCCCGCTCGCAGGAGCCGGCCTCGCCGCGGGACCAGATGGCCGCTGCGCGGGCGCGCCTGGTCGGCCTGATGGTGAACGAGGCGGCGCGCTGCCTGGGTGAGGGCGTCGCCGAATCGGCCGAGCAAATCGACCTGGCGATGGTCCTGGGCAGCGGCTGGGCGCCGCATCGCGGCGGCCCACTGCGCTACGCCGAGCAGCGCGGCTACAGCGCCGTCGTGGACGAGCTGGCGGCGCTGGCCGGACGCCACGGCCCGCGCTTCGAGCCGTGCGCAGAGCTGCGGCGACTGGGTCAGGAGCCACAACAGCCACGGATGAACGCGGATCAACACAGCTAAAGACCAGGGAGCCTGCCCCCACTTCGGTGACGATCTCGCCGATGGCTTCGCCCTCTCGAGCTGGGTTTATCTGCGTTCATCTGTGGCTGATTTAGTCGAAGATGCCGTCCCGATTAAACCATTTGGCCCTGTCATTCAACAAGAGTCCGCCGCTGCCGCTGCGCGCGAATGCTCCACCAGGAATCGCAGTCGGCGAACCGATGATGCTACCGCCGTGGTTCGCGAAGCTCCACTCCTTCACAAGCGTGAATGTTCCCAGACCATCTCCCGATGTCCTCGCTTGCACCCTGACGACCGAACCTTCAACCGACGCACTCGGGCTGCCGGCGATGAGCTGACCGCCTGTCTGGTCCGAGATTGTGTTCCACTGCCAGGGCGCATCCTTTTTGGTCTGTGCGGCCTCGAAGAGGCGGCTGCTCTGGCCCCTCAGGTAAACCCGTAGTGAACCGTCCAGCGCCACAACCGCCGTCGGAGAATCGAGCATGGTGCCGCCGAGGGATTCCGATTTCCAAGGCGTTGGATCACCGATCGAATGCACGTGATAAAGGCCACCGTCGAATCCACGATAAAAGACATCGAGTTGCTTCGGACCTCGGCTGACGAGCGCCGGATTCCCGAGGCCAGGTTTGCTGCCCTCAACGAGCGTATATGGATTCACTCCCTTGTTCGTCAGGCGCCAGTGGTAGAGCCTGTAATTACGTCCGAACGCAACAACGTCGATTTTTCCCTTCTCAGTCGAGATGGCAGCCGGGTCGGTAATGATGATGCCTTCAATGGGCTTCTTCTTCCAACCAATGCCGTTCGCATAGTACGCGTGCATCGGTTCGTTGCGCGGGTTCCGATAGAAGACATCGAGGTCGTTCACGGATCCTTTCACGACAGTTGGAACACCGACCATGGGGAAGCCCGTGTCCTTCCAGCCGTCTGGACTGTGGTGCCAGAGGTGACCGTTCATTCCGCGCACGAAGGCGTCTGTCGGTGCGACTGCACCGATGTACTTGCGACCACCGTTCATCTCGGCCAGGATCGTGTTGACAAGAGCATTTGGCGAGATCCTGTGAAATGGCTTCTGAGATGGCGTGGCTTCGTCTATCTCGACGCGAAAGAATCCTTTGGAGCCGAGGTTGTAGAGAGTGAGCCGAATACGATGCTCATAATCCCTCACAGCACCATCATAGGTCATGCCGAGTTGCCTGGCACGATTCTGATGCTGGCCCTCGCCAAAGCAGCAGTCATCATGCCGGTTTAAGATATGAACTTGCTTGCGTCCCGGCCCATGAGAGCCAAGTACGTAGAGATCTGGGTAGCCGGCGATCTGGTAGAAATCACTCAGCGTTTGCTCGGCACCATCACCGATCGAATAACCTTTTGAATGGCGAGGCCAGAGGTAAAGTGGCATGGACCCAGCCACCGGGAAGCTGAGCTTGATTGTCGGATCAATGGCCGCATACACCACGGTTGTCCATCCTCCGCCAGATAGTCCGACCATACTGAAGTCTTGATAGATCGGGAAACCATCGGCGGCAGCCCTGGTCTTCAGGTAATTGAGGCAGATTGTCACAGGTTCAAGAAAGAACTTCATGACGCTGCCGTTCTTCACCTTGATCTTGTTGAACATGTCAGCGTGACTGATCGGTCGTCCCTTATCGTCCACACTGTCATTTACGCTCAGGCGAGTGTTAAACTTCGCAGTGTGCGGCATGTAGACAGCCAGCACGGAATAGCCGTCCGTCAGTAACCCGTTGATCGTCCGCTGCATCCCGTGGCCCACGTCCTCCGGGGTCGGGTTATCATTGAAAGAGGTCGCGTGCCCGTGATGCAGGATTACCAGCCGGTTATTCTTCCGCTTCGGGATAAAATGATGCGCATAACTCTTCTCGGAAGCCTCCATGGTGATCGTAAGGGTGTCTACCCGTTCGAGGTTGTTGAGGCCGCTCACCGGGCTTTTGTCATTTTTTTCCACCGTGGGTAATGTGCCGGCAGGCATCCCAGGCGAACCCCAGATGAATTTGATAAGTTCCTGGCGCCTCTTAATGATACCCTCATTGGATTTGATGGTAATCTTGCGGTCGTCGATCAGTTTGACTTCCTGGGCTGGAAGAGATTGCATGGCGGCGAAGGTCGCCACGATCAGCACGACTGCGAAGAACGCAAAGCTTGAGACACGAGACAAATTCATGATGATCTCCTGAATCACTGTCTGGTCGAGGTGTGCAAGGAACAGCAGTGGGTGGTTGCGCGGCAAACGCAACCACCCGTTTGTAATCTCAGTACCAGCAAGGTATACTCACGGTATCTCAAATTCCAGGTCGCTGGGCATAGGGCGTTCAGAGGGCACGCGATCCCTGCGGTCAATGGCGTCCGCGGGCTCATGCTGCAGCCAAAGGAGCATCTGCCTCAGCGGCAGGCACTGCAGGTTGAGCCGGTGGTTGCCGTCGAGGCGTGGGCAGCACGAAGTAGCGCGGCCAGACCCAAACGTTGCGCAGCACCAGGGCGATTGGCGACTCCTTTGTTGCGTGCTCCTACCGGCGTTCGCCCGAACAGCGGCTCGCTCCCGGCAGCCCGACCATGATTCGCGTTGTTGACGCAAGGCGTGGGGCGCATCGGCGGTCAGGGCTTGGTGGGGTCGGCGGAGCAACGCGTCGCGTTGGGGCAGATGGTGGAGGATGGTCTTGCGGATGGTTTCATGTGACGGTGCCGTGCGCAAGGTGAGGCAGGCAGCGGTGAGGGTGCAGAGCCGGGAGCAAGCGCAGAACAGCACCGACAGCACCACCCACACCGTGCATGTCGGGCTGAAGTCGCGGAGCCTGAGGTGAGAACGGCGTATCTCCGAGGTATGCTGGTTAACCGAACCACGGGTGACAGTATAATCCATGTGACGCAACCCTCCTTCCGAGGATGACCCTTTGTGGTAAAGTCATTATCGGATTGGAGATTGCGTTCATCCAGCCCCCCGGAGGCGAGCTGGCTTTATTTGCTGTTACTGAGATTCCCAAGACCGACGTCAAGATTCGCTCTGCGGATCCCCGGAAAGGTCGTCGCCACGACAGCATTCCGCGACAATCCAGGTGGTCGAGGTCTCTCTGTGCCGGGCTGCAGGCGGTGCGACAAAGGGTCGGTCGGACGGCAGTTGCCACGGTGGAGGAACTGAGGGTTGAGGTAAATAGCCTTCAGGGGCAGCATTCAGAACGACGTTTACGCCAAGGGCCAAAGCAGAGGCGGCAACACCGCTCAGGCTCCAGCGCAGCGCAGGCCCCCCGGTGAAAAGGGCCATGCCGAAACCGATCACGCCAAACGCCAGGCCGCATGCACTGAGCGGGATACCGAGGACAGGGAGAAAGAATAACAGCATCCCAATGATTCCCAGCACCAGGGAGGTCATCCCCAGACCGAGAAGGGGGCTATCGACGTGGGCCAGATGGCGAAGGATCGTCCACCGCGATCCCGCGGAAGTGTCAGCTGCGCGAATCATTGATCGAATCCTCCGCGGAGAGCCCAATCCTCCGACCCTCTTTCCTGCAAGGGAAGGGGGGAGAAGAAGGAGACAAGCGCCTGCATGCTTATTTCAGTCGCTCCCCCTCTGCTACTCCCCCCTTCCCTTGCAGGGAAGGGGGGTCGTGGGGGTTAGGTGCTTACCTCAATGCCCCGGCATGTGGGGCACCTCACCGCGGCTGAGATAATCCGTCAAGGTCAGGACCATCAAGAGGCTCAGCCAGAAACAGGTCACCACCACAACAATCCAGGTCACGCGCGTGCTGATGATCACATGCATGAAGAACAGTAGCACCAATGTCGCCTTGCACAACGCGATCAGCATGCCGATCAGCAGGTGCCAGATCCCTTCCAGTGGAAAGAAGGAAATCCCCACCGTGAGGAACGTCAACAGAATCAGCAGGCCGCACACGATGATATAGGTCTGCGGGCTAATCGTGCGCTCGGCCATGATGCCCCTCCATCAAAGATCGGCTGTCGTATGGGTACCCAGCAGGTACAGCATCGGCAACAGGAAGATCCAAACGATATCGACGAAGTGCCAGTAGAGAGCAGTCACATCCACCGGCGAGTAATAGATCGGTGAAAAGTAGCCGCGCCAGGCTAGTATAAACATGACGAGAACCGCCAGGATGGCGATGGTAACGTGTATGACGTGCAGCGATGTCATTATACAGTAGAAGATCAGGAACAGCTTGACGTGCGGCACGTCCTCCGCTGCCAGGCCGCGGTTCGTCCATTCCACTTCCTCGAAGCGCCACCCCGGAATGAGATTGTCGCGGTAGTCGAGGTAATACTCCAATCCCTTCAGAAAGAGGAAGCAGAAGCCGAGAAAGGCCGTAAGGGCCAGAAACCAGAGCAGGCGCTTTTGCTCGCCCAGTTTGGCATAGTGGACCGCCAGCACCATCATTAAACTGCTAACTAGCAGCACCACAGTATTGATACCACCAATTTGCCAGTTTAGCCGTTCGCTGCCTGCCTCGAATGCCGCCGGATAGAGATAGTGATAGACCAGCACACCCAGGAACAGAGTCCCAAAGAACATCACTTCCGTGGCGAGAAACACCCACATCCCCAGCGACGACACCTCGTGCTGCTGTTCGAGATCCTCGAACTGCTCCTCGAGTTGGTGACGGACGAGGGCCGTCAGTTCGAGTTCGTCGCGCTCCTCGGGCGTCAGAACCGCACGGTCAGGGCTCATTTTGCGCTTTCTCCAGGTGGTACTGGTACGGGGCACGGACGACGGTGGGCGTTTCCTCGAAGTTCTCCTTGGGGGGAGGCGAGGGCGTTTGCCATTCCAGGCCTGTCGCGGCCCACGGGTTTGGCCCAGCCGGTTTGCCGCGCCAGAGTGAATAGAGCAGGTAGAATAGCGGCAAGGCATAGCCAACCGCCAGGATGGAAGCGCCCGCCGACGACAGGACATTCCAGACCTGATATTCTGGTGGATAACGATGATAGCGGCGCGGCATACCCGCATAGCCAACAATGTAGTGCGGCAGGAAGGTGAGGAAGAAGCCCACGAAGATGATGATCGCAGCCATCTTGGACCACCACACCGAGTACATCTTCCCGGTTATCTTCGGCCACCAGTAATGCAACCCCGCCATGTAGGCAAGCACCATTCCGCCAACCATGATGAAGTGGAAATGTCCGATCACGAAATAGGTATCGTGAACGTGCATATCCATACCCAGACACGCCAAAAACAGGCCCGTCACCCCACCTGCCGTAAACAGGCAGACGAACCCCAACGCATAAAGCATCGGCGCATCAAAGGAAATTGATCCTTTGTAGAGGGTTGCTGTCCAGTTGAACACTTTGATTGCTGAGGGAATAGCGACGAAGTAGCTAAGGAGTGAGAAGATCATTGCCGCATAGATAGAGATACCCGCGACAAACATATGATGCGCCCACACGAGGAACCCCAGCATGGCAATGCCGAAGCTCGACAGGGCAACCATCGTGTACCCGTAGAGATTCTTGCGCGCGAAACAGGGGATGATTTCGCTGACGACACCCATACCAGGTAAGATCATGATGTAGACCGCCGGGTGTGAGTAGAACCAGAACAGATGTTGAAACAACAGCGGATCGCCGCCCAGGGCCGGATCGAAGATACCGATTCCCCAGATGCGCTCCACGATCTGAAGAATCAGAGCCATTGCCAGTACAGGTACGGCAAGCAGAAAGATGAAGCTGGTCGCATAGAGCGTCCAGACAAACATCGGCAGCCGCCACCATGTCAGGCCCGGAGCGCGCATGCGATGGACCGTCACGATAAAGTTAAGGCCCGTGAAGATCGAGGAGAATCCCGAGATAACGAGGCCGAGGAGAGTGATAGTGACATTGTAGTGCGATGAGAGTGTGGTATAGGGTGTGTAAAAAGTCCAGCCCGTATCGACCCCGCCGGCGAGCATGGCGAACAGAGAAATACTGGCCGCGATGGTGAAAAGATACCAGCTCGCCAGATTGATACGCGGAAAGGCCAGATCTTTGGCGCCGATCATGAGCGGCAGGCAAAAATTGCCCAGCACGGCCGGTACAACGGGAACCAGAAAGAAGAACACCATCACCACGCCGTGAATCGTGAACAGGCGATTGTAGGTGTCCGCCGTGACGAGACTACCGTCGGGAACCATCAGGTTCAGGCGAACGATCGTGATCGCCAATCCCCCGATGAAGAACGTGAGAGTGACCGTGATCAGATACAGGATGGCGATGCGCTTGTGATCCTTCGTTAGCAACCATGAGAGGACGCCGTGCGCCACGTTCAGATAGGTAGGATGCGGCGCCTCTGGCAATGGAGGCAGCTGATGGGAGGCCTCGATAACGGTGCTCATTCTTTGCCCTCCTTCGTTTCAATGGGAGGAGTGGTGACGGGCGGTGGAAACTCCTCGACGCGCTGCGGGGTTTCGCCGCGCCGCAGCGACTGAATGAATGCAATCAATTCGATGATGTCCTGCTCATCAATCTGGCCCTTGAAGGTCGGCATGATATTCTCATAACCCGCGACCACCTTGGCACCGGGATTAAAAATCGATGCGCGGATGTACTCCTCGTCAGCGATGACTGGGCGGCCCTTGCGCAGGTGGACCATCGTTCCGTAAAGCCCCTCCAGCACAGGCGCACGGGCGTGCTCATCGGCGCTATGGCAACTGAGGCAGCGATACTTCAGGAATTTCTTGCGACCTTGCAGCGCCAGCGAGCCCTCGGCGTGGAGCCGCAACCACTTCTGATAATCGGTGGGCCGCATGGCAATCACGTTGCCTATCATGCCCGCGTGATTCGTGCCGCAATACTGCGAACAGAACAGTTTGTAGGTGCCCGCCTCTGTCGCCTCGAACCAAACCGATGTATACCGACCGGGTAACACATCCATATGAATCCGAAATTCCGGGACAAAGAAACTATGGATAACATCTTCGGAGGTCATCATTAACTTAATTGGTTGCCCAACTGGAACATGTAATTCATTGATCTCACGCTGTCCATTGGGGTGCTGGAACTTCCACATCCATTGCTTGCCAACGACATACATGATCGTGGCATCATCTGGCGCGCGGTAGGCGCTGAAATAAACCTTCACACCCCAGACAAAGAAGCCCATGAAGATCACCAGAGGAGTCACACTCCAGGCCAGTTCGAGTGGTGCCGAGCCGCCAATGCAGGGAGGAGGTGGTGTATTGGGCCGACGGCGGTAGCGCACCGAGAAATAGATGAGGAGGACTGCTATCCCCAGGGCCACGACACCGGTGACACTGACGAGACCGATCAGCAGCGCATCCACCTCGCTGGCGGTGGTCGAGCCCTGTTTGGGGAACCAGATCATTTCGGCAAACATGTTTCAATGCGCCTCCTTCGCTAGCCGTGCCCGGCGCCGCTCGCGCCGCCACAGGATCGCCATAAATGCGCCCACTCCAAGCATCGTCAACACGCCACCCAACCGCACGAAGTTCATCACGACCGGCCCATAACGGCCCTCCGCCGGGTCGTAGTGAAAACAGAACAGCAAGATACGATCGACCAGGGAGCCGATATGATTGTTCGACGCTTCTACCAAACCCAGTCTTAAATCGCGCGGCGAATAGCGGACGTCATAGAAGTAGCGCGATACCTTTCCGGTCGGCGTTAGTACAACAATGCCTGCAGCATGGGCGAATTGCTGGTGTTTTTCGTCGTAGTGATAACGAAACCCGACCGCATCCGTGAGACACCTGATCGCTTCCGCATCGCCCGTCAGGAAGTGCCAGCCCGCCGCAGCGCCAGGTCGGCCGTAGCGCTCCAGGTAGGTCTTCTTCTTCGCCCGCGCCATTGCCGGTGTCTCACCTGGATCAAAACTCGCCGTAATGACCTCGAACTCCTTGCCGGCGTTGAAGTCCAGATCGAGCATGGTTCGCGTCAATCCATTCAGCACCTGATCGCACAGCATCGGACAGCGGAAATACGCCAGCACCAGGATGACCGGCTTGCCAGGCTGGAAGTAGTCCCGCAAGCGCACCACCTGTCCGACCTCGTCGCGAAACGCCAGATCGAGCGGCAACTGCGCGTCGAGTTTCTGCTCGAAATCCACCTGCTGGAGTGGACGGGGCAGCGTCGACTGCCCCTGGGCAATGCCGGTGAACAGCAAGAGTGTGAGGGTGCCGCTCAGCACCTGCCCAAACCTAACCCCCCTTCTCCCTTCTCTAAAAGGGAGAAGGGTGAAGCAGAGTAGTAATATCCCTATTGCTCGACTGATACCCATACCGTTCTGCCCCCCCTTCCCTTGCAGAGAAGGGGGCCAAGTGGTTAGCTTCTCGCCCATGGTTCCTAGCGTGCAAGCCATCGCGGTCTTCTCCTGTCGAATAGACGCCCGGAGTTGGACTCACCGCCATCGACCAACCAGTTATCGCGCGGGAGCGCAGCCGCCTTCTCGTTTCGCACTGGCAACTTCCTGATCGTTGCCAGGAGGTGCATTGCCTGCTTGATCGGAATGTGGACGAATCCTTCCTCCTCAGTCGGACCATAGCGTGCGAGCCGATTCTCCTTGACTTGCTGGCGCACATAGACATTGGGTATTTCAATGCCCTTGAGACGGTCGAGTTGCTCCAGGCGCGGTTCAGGCGGAAGAGCAGTGGATGGTTTGGGGGCGATCGGATAGCGCGAGCGACGCTGCTCGGCCAGTTCGGCGCGCTCGCTGCGGAGAAAGCCCCAGATCGCAATGTAGATCAGCACTCCGAAGATGGCAGCGGCGATGATGATGCTGAAGATCCACGGAAAGCTCGCGTCGGTGCGCTCGTAGCGGACCGTGGGGTGCTCGATGCGCCCGTCGGGGTGGCGGATTTCCTCAACCATGCTGCACCTCGCCCTCCCGGGCCGCCTGTTCCAGATCGAGGTGCTCGTAGTGCAGGGCGGCCTCGCGATTGACATCGTGGACCGCCAGCACCGCTGCGCTCTTGAGATTTCGGAGGAAGTACGCCAGCCACAGTCCGCCCACGCCGAACGGTGCCAGGAAGGCCATCCAGTGCTCCCCCATACCGCTCACGGGGAACGCGGGCAGCACCTGGTAGTTGATGTAGATCTGATGCATGACCAGGAGGAGCCCGGCCAGCCACGCCAGGGAACGCGGACTGCGCTTCACGTCGCGCGACAGCAGCAGGAAAAACGGCACGACGAAGTGCAGCATCACCAGCACCCACGTCACGGCCTGCCAACCCCCGCGACTGCGCGGCAGATACCAGATCACATCATAAGGGAGATCAGCCATCCAGATAAGCATGAACTGGAAGAACGTCAGGTACGCCCAGATCACCAGGAATGTCAGGAGCAGGTTGCCCAGATCGTTGAGCGCCTCGATCGACAGCAGATTGCCGAGGGGCGTGCGCTGTGCCAGCCAGGCGAGAATGATGACCGCCCAGGCGAGGCCAGCGAGGATCTCGGCGCTGGCGAACAGCGGCCCGAAGATGGTCGAGCGAAACGCGGTCTGCAGCGACATGACCCAGTCCACCGAGGCAAAGGTGATCGTGATGCCGAAGATCACCAACCCCGGCCCGCTCAGCTGCTCCAACCGCCGCGCCAACCGCGGATCGCCGGTGCGGTCCTGCCGCCGCGACCAGGTGCCGAGGCAACAGGCAAGACCCACCCAGAAGGCGAAATAGATCGCGGCGCGGATCCAGAAGAAGGGCACATTGAGATAGATCTGCTTGTGCTGCAGCCCGCGACTGCTGGCGACCAGTTCGGGCCGCGCCCAATCGTACAACTCGCTCACACCGAAGCCGATCGGCAGAAACAGCAGCACCAGGAGCGGCATCGTCCCTGCCCCCGCCTCCAGCACGCGCCGAATCAGGTAGCCCCAGGCGCCGCCGGTCAGGTGATAGATCATCAGCACTACCAGACAGCCGTGCGCGATCCCCAGACAATACAAATAGGCGACCAGATATGTCCGGAAGAACTGCGCCGGATCGAAGAACGCACCGATCACGCAGATCACCAGCACCACGACGCCGACACCGAGTGCCCGCCATTGCATGCGCGTCAGTTCTTCTCTGCGCTCCGCAGGGAGGGTGGTCATGGCGCGTTCCCTCCGGACTGGGCGGGTTGGGCGGCCTGCTTCTGCTTTTGCCACTCCTGCTGCATCTCCGCCGTTAGCTCGTCGGTGGGGAAGTGCTGACTCAATTGCAGCGCACGAATGTAGGCGATAATGGCCCAGCGATCGCGCGGCGGCACCTGCTTGCGATAGGCGGGCATCGAGCCGTAGCCCAGCGTGATGACCTTGTAGAAATGACCGACCGGCGCTTGACGCAGACGGTCGATGTGATACGAGGGCGGTTGCGTGTAGCCGCGCTGCACGATCATGCCGCGGCCGGTGCCCTGCGGATCATGGCAAACGACGCAGTAGATCATGAAGCGATTCTGTCCATGCTGGATCACGTCGAACGTCACCGGGAACGGGAACTCAGCAACGGCGTTGAGTTGCTCCTCCGCAGCGCTCGCGCTGGCCGCCAGACTCGCGGCGATCAGGGGCGCCGCGGGGACCGCACCGATGAGCGCCGCCGGGAACAGCGGGCGCCGGTCTGCGCCAGCGCGTGTGCCGGCGAACAGGTGCTGATCGGTGCGCAACTGCCCGCGGGCCACGGTGCCGTGAACCAGGGGCCGCACCGCGCGTCCGTCAGGGAAGAACGCGCTGGGGTCATACGGCCGATAGGACGGCTGCTCGGCCATCTGCTGCTGACAGGCGGGCAGCAGCAAGCACAGTGCAGCCGACAACAGGGTCAGAGCGCGGCAGGAGGGAGAGATTTTCACGCAACGTCTCATGTCGGTGCCCTCTCATCCCGACCATCTCCCGCCGGCGCCAGCGCGGCTTCACGAACGGCATCCTCATAGTGCGGTACTTCCATCACGCGGTCGGGATTGAGACTGGCCAGGAACTGCCGCGTGCGCTCACGATCGAACTGCGGGTCCGTCGCCTCGATGCAGAGGAAAAAGCGATCCTGGCTCGCCTCAAGGAAGCGCGGCAGGTTGAAGACCGGGTGATACGGTTGCGGCAGGCCATTGAGCAGCAGCATGCCAATCAGGGCCGCGAATCCCGACACCAGCACCATCACCTCGAAAGTGATCGGAATAAAGGCGGGCCAGCTGTTGTGCGGCCGGCCGCCGACATTGAGTGGATAATTGACCGCCATCGTGTAGTACTGCATCCAGAAGCCCACGCCCGCGCCGACCAGAGCCGCCATCAGTACCACGAACGGCACGCGCGTGCGCCGCAACCCCAGCTCGTCGGAGAGCCCTTCGACCGCGTAGGGCGTGTAGGCATCCATCTTCTGATAGCCTTCCTGACGAGCGCGCCGCGCCGCCAGCAGGATCGCCTGGGGCGTCGCGAATTCCGCCATGACACCATGTATCGCCGTGCGCGGCTTCATCGTCCCTCCTCATGCCCGTGGGCTCCAGGCACCAGGCCGCGCATCTCGGCAATCGAGATCATCGGCAGCAGGCGAATGAACAGCAGAAACAGTGCCAGAAACAGCCCGATCGACCCGAAGAAGGTCAAGAAGTCCCACACCGTCGGTCGGAACAGACCCCACGACGACGGCAGGTAATCACGGCTTAGACTGGCACAGATGATCATGTAGCGCTCGAACCACATGCCCACCAGCACGGCCAGCGAGATGAGGAAGAGCACCAGTTGATTGCGTCGTGCTGCCTGCGACCACAGGATCTGCGGAATGATCGTGTTGCACAGCAGGATCAGCCAGGTGATCACCGCATACTGATCGAAGCCGATCAGGCGGTACAGGTACTGGTATGACTCCGGCTCATCCCCGCCGTACCACGCCATGAACTGTTCGCTCAGGTAACCGTAAGAGGTCAGAAAGCTCGTCGCGAGCAGGATCTTACCCATCACGTCGAGGTGATTGGTCGTGATGAAGTCCTGCAACCCATAGAGGCGGCGCAGGATGATCGCCAGCACCAGCACCATCGCGAAACCGGAGAAGATCGCCCCTGCGACGAAGTAAGGCGGAAAGACCGTTTCGTGCCAACCCGGCACAAGCGAGATGGCGAAGTCGGAGCTGACAACCGAGTGGACCGACACCACCAGCGGCGTCGCCAGGCCAGCCAGAATTAGATAAGCGATCTCATAACGCTGCCAATGTCGTGCCGAGTTGCGCCAGCCCATTGCGAGAAGGCCGTAGATCAGTTGCGCCAGGCGCGACCTGGCACGGTCGCGTAGCGTGGCCAGGTCGGGGATCATGCCCATGTACCAGAACAGCAGCGAGATCGTGAAGTAGGTACTGACGGCAAACACGTCCCAGATCAGGGCGCTGCGGAACTGCGGCCACAGCTCCATCGTGTTGGGATAGGGCAGCAGCCAGTAGAAGAACCACGGCCGCCCCAGGTGAAGCAGCGGAAACAGGCCGGCACACATCACCGCGAAGATCGTCATCGCCTCGGCCAGACGATTGATGGAGGTGCGCCATTTCTGGTGCATCAGCAGCAAGATCGCCGAGATCAGGGTGCCGGCGTGGCCGATGCCGATCCACCAGACAAAGCTCGTGATGGCGAAGCCCCAGGCAACCGGGATGTCAATGCCCCAGATGCCGACGCCCCTGGCAAGCAGGTAAATGACGGCAAGGGTGAAGATGAGCAGCAGCAGGCCGCTGAGACCGAACACGGCGAGCCAGAGCAGGCCGGTCGGGTGCCGCAGCACAATCGAGCTGATCTTGTCTGTGATCGAGCGGAAGTTGTGGCCGTGCGGGGCGTAGCGCGCTTCCTCGCTGGTCGGCGGGGCGGGCTCAGGGCCGCCAGGGGGCGGGGACGTGTCCGTCGCCATGTCACTCCGTCTCCAGCTCGGGATTGGGATTGCGCAGGGCCGCCAGGTACGTCGTGCGCGGCTCGGTGTTCAGGTTGGCAAGCAGGGCGTAGTTGAGCGGCGTGTTCTTCCAGTTGCGTACTTGACTTTGCCGATCGTTGATATCGCCAAAAACGATGGCGTGCGCGGGGCACGCCGCCTGGCAGGCGGTGAGGATCTCGCCATCGGCGATGGACCGATCCTGCACCTGCGAATCGATCTCGGCGCGGCGAATGCGCTGCACGCAGTAGGAGCACTTCTCCATCACGCCGCGACTGCGTACCGTCACGTCGGGGTTGTAGAGCGGCCGCAGGCTCGCGGTCGTGTAATCGGCGAAGTGGTAGAAGTTGAAGCGACGCACCTTGTAGGGACAGTTATTGGAGAAGAAGCGCGTGCCGACGCAGCGCTGATAGATCATGTCGTTGAGGCCCTCGGCGCTGTGGACCGTGGCCGCGGTCGGGCAGACGTACTCGCACGGGGCGCGCTCGCAATGCATGCATGGCACCGGCTGGAAGTGGATCTCGCGCGGCCGCGCGAGCGGCCCCTCAACATAGCGATCGATGCGGAGCCAGTGCATTTCGCGGCCGCGCGCCACTTGCTCCTTGCCGACAACGGGAATGTTGTTCTCCGCCTGACAGGCGACGACGCAGGCGCTGCAGCCGGTGCAGAGCGTCAGGTCGATCGCCATGCCCCATTTGTGGGCCGGATACTCATAGGGCTCGTACAGCGTCAGCGGCTGGCGGACGCCGCGGCGGGTCTGCTCGCGCAACTCCTCCTCTTCCGGTTCGTGCGCGAAGCCCGGCGTGCGCTGATACCGGCTGAGCGCCGCGCTGCGCACGAGGTCGCGATTCTCCATCAGGTGGTGCGCCTGGGTGCAGGCGAGCAGCGTTGTCTCGCCGGTCCGCACGACACGCAGCCCGGCGGCGAACCAGGGCTGCGCGGAGGTGCGCAAGCGGTAGGCATTGAAACCGACCGTTTCGCCAGCGTTGCCGCCCACGCGCCCCGCCGCCGTGCGCCCATAGCCGAGGGAAACAGTGATGGAGCCGTCGGCGTGACCGGGCACGATCCACGCTGGCCCCCGCACCGTTCGCCCGTCCAGCTGCAGCTCAACCACGTCCGGGTGATAGCCGCCATGCTCGCCGCCGTGCGCGTAGCTGCCGCGACCGATGCCAAGCTCCTGCGCCGTGGCGGGGCTCATGAGAGCGGCATTGTCCCAGGTCAACTTGGTCACGGGCCTGGGCAGTTCCTGCAGCCAGCCGTTGTTCGCGAAGCGGCCATCGTGGATGGTCGGATCGGGCTGGAACACGATCTCGTAGCCGGTCTGCGCGGTCGCCCCCCGCTCCGCCGGGGCGCCGCGCAGGTGCGCCTCCCATCCTTCGCGCAGCGTGTAGGTTCGGGGCTCGAAGCGCGTACCGGCCACAATGCCATCGTGAACCGCCGTTTGCCAGAGGCGCTCGAAATCGCTCTGCCCCTGCCAGTGTCGCCGCCAGTGGGCGCGCACGCTCTCAAAACCCGGCGTGCGCAGCTCGCCAGTCAGCACCGGCAGCACCTCATGGGCCGAGCGCCCGGTGTAGAGCGGCGCGATGAGCGGCTGCACGATGGAGGCGGTGCCATCGAAGGCGCGCGTATCGCTCCACGCTTCCAGGTAGTGCGCCTCCGGCAGATGCCAGTGACAGGAGCGCGACGTCTCGTCCTCGTACAGGCTCAGGTGGACGCGGAGCGGCACGCGGTCCATGCGCTCGAGAAAGCGCAGGTCGGCGGGGGTCGTGTAAGCCGGATTGCCGCCCAGAATCGCCAGCACCTCGACACGCCCCTGCGTCATGTCCTCGACCAACTCGGCAAGTGAGGCTGCCTGATCGATGGGTCGGGCCGCGACGGGAGCGGTGTGCAACACCGTTTGCCCGACGTTGCCCAGGCGGTGATTGAGAGCGTGAGCAAGCAGGTGAACAGCGGGCGGCTGACGGTCGCCAGCAAGCACGACACAGCGGCCGCGATGGCGCTCGAGATCGCGTGCCACCGCATCGACCCAGCGGCGGTGCGGACCGGCGTCCCCACCCGCCGGCACCCCAAGCCGCGTGGCGATGGCGCGGGCGATGTTCTCGATCGCGCTGGGGCGCACGGCCAGGCGGTGATCGGCCTTGACGCCGGTGCAGGTCACATCCGACTCGATCAGGTACAGGCGATTCATCTGCGCCTGCCCCGCGTTCGCCGCCGTCGTCCGCACCTTACGTCCCGCCATGAATTCCGCCGTGCAGCGGAGATGGCCGGGGCCGCAGGTCAGGAAATCGGCATCGAGGGACAGGACGACATCGGCCCTGCGTTCATCGCGCTCCAGGTCGTGGAAGCGATGGAAGGTGTTGACGGGTTCCCCGAACGCGAGCAGGGCGGCGCGGTGGGCGTTGTCGCGCGCCAGGGGCTCATATTGATGCCATTTCGCCTCGGGAAAAGCGTCGAGGAGAGCCTGGATTTGCCCGGCAAGCGTGGGCGAGACGACCGTCTCGGTAAGCAGACGCAGACCGGCACCGCGGCGCGGTCGCTGTCTCTCCAGGGCGGCACGCAGCGCGGTCTCCGCGTCCTCCCAGGTGGCGGTCTGGCCAAGGTGCGTGACCGCTTGCGAGCGATCGGGATCGTAAAGAGTCAGGATCGACGCCTGGTGAAACGGACTGGTGGCGCCAAGGCTGGCGGGATGGTCGGGATTGCCCTCGATCTTGGTCGGGCGGCCCATGTGGCTCTCGACCAGCAACCCGACGCCCGCGCCGCCCAGTGTCATGGCGGTGGCAAAGAACAGCGGTCGTCCCGGCACGACCTCCTCCGGCGCGCGCACATAGGGAACCAGCGTTCCCGAGGGCGCCGGGCGCACCGAGCAACCGCTCAATCCTGCCAGCGCCAGCGATGCACCCATGAGGGTCAGGAAGCGCCGGCGGCTCATCGGTTCAGGAGGTAAATCGGCCTGCGCGGGGAACTCCTGCCGCAGCAACTCCTGAAAGGCCTCGCTCTCGGCCAGTTCTTCCAGAGTGCGCCAGAACTTCTTGCCGCGCGTACCGCCGAGTCGCTCCTGCAACGCGGCGAGCCGGGGCGCCAGGTCTTTGCGTGGGTTCATCGATGGCACACCGAGCAACTGGTGAGAAACCGGGCATCGCGAAGCTTGTACGCCTTGGCCAGCTCGCGACCGCGTTCCCGCTGATCCGCAGGAGGGTGCCACTTCATGTCGAAGATGGCCTCCTGGGGACGCAGGTGCCGTTCGGGCTGGCGATGGCAAGCGAGGCACCATTCCATCAGCAGCGACGGCACCTGATAGGTGAAGGGCATTTCGTCCACCTTGCCGTGACAGCTGCTGCAACCGATGCCCTTGTGAACATGGATGCTGTGATCGAAGTAGACGAAGCCGGGCAGGTTGTAGATGCGGCGCCAGGCCAGGGACTTATCGGTGCGGTAGCTCTCGCGTACCGGGCGGAGCATGGCGCTGCCCACCCACATTTGCGAGTGACAATGCATGCAGGTTTCGGTGGCCGGGATGCCGGCGTTGGGCGCATGCTCGACCGTCGTGTGACAGTAACGACAGTCGATGCCAAGGTCGCCGACGTGATGGGCGTGACTGAATGCCACGGGTTGGACGCGGACCATGCCCGCGCCGGTGCCATAGG
>JADLBT010000134.1 GCA_020847555.1 Gemmataceae bacterium | reverse complement strand
TCCCCCGGACCGGGGATCAGGCGCCAATCACTCTCCCTGGTCGTCGTCGGCCCAGACGGCACGCTCGATCTTGATGCCCAGCGCGCGGATCTTCGTGCGCAGGCTGCCGCGTGTGATGCCGAGGATGCGGGCTGCCTGAACCTGATTGCCTCCCGTGTGCCGCAGCACGGTCGTCAGCAGGTGCCGCTCCAGCTGGGCCACCGACTCGGCGTACAGATCCTGCGAGCCCGCCTGAATGCGCTCCAGGAAGAAACGGTCCCAGTCGGGGGCGGACGCCTCCGCGACCGCCTCCCCGACCGGCCGGGCGAGGACCGCGTCCGGCAGGAACTCGGCGACGAGGACCGGCCCGGTAGCCTGCAGCAGGGCCTGCTTGAGGATGCTTTGCAGCTCGCGCACGTTCCCCGGCCACGGGTAGCGGTTGAGCGTCTCCTGGGCGTCCGGGGACACCTGCTGGACGTCCTTGCCCAGCTCGCGGCTGAACCGGCGCACGAAGTGCTCCACCAGCAGCGGCAGGTCATCGACCCGCTCGCGGAGCGGCGGCAGACGGATGCTGAAGACGTTGAGGCGGTAGTACAGGTCGCTGCGGAACCGCCCGGCCGTTACCAGCCCTTCCAGGTCGCGGTTCGTCGCGGCGATCAGGCGCACGTCGGTCTGGATCGTCTCATTGCCGCCGACACGCTCGAAGCGCTGCTCCTGCAGCAGGCGCAGCAGCTTGGTCTGCGTCAGGGGGGACATGTCGCCGATCTCGTCGAGGAACAGCGTCCCGCCGCTGCACTGCTCGAACTTGCCGATGCGCCGCCGCTCCGCCCCGGTGAAGGCGCCCTTCTCGTGGCCGAACAACTCGCTCTCCAGCAGCGTCTCCGGGATGGCCGCGCAGTTGATCGCCAGGAACGGCCCGGCCGCGCGCTTGCTGTGGCGGTAGATGGCGCGGGCGACCAGTTCCTTGCCGGTCCCGCTTTCCCCCAGAATCAGGGCCGTCACATCCTGAGAGGCGACCCGGCCGATCGCCTTGTAGACGTCCTGCATGGCCGGGTTACGGCCGACCAGTACGTCGGAGGCGTCGGGCGCGTCCGCCTCGTCCCCCAGCACGGCCGGTGTCTGCATCAGCCGGCTGATGTCCATTGCCCGGCCGACCAGCTCGCGCAGCTGGGGCAACTCGAGCGGCTTGAGCAGGTAGTCATACGCCCCCAGCTTCATCGCCTCGATGGCGGTGTCGGTCGTCCCGTGGCCGGTGATGAAGATCACCGGGATGCGCGCGTTGCGCTGGCGGATGGCGCGGAAGGCGTCGAGGCCGGACTGGTCCGGCAGGTTGATGTCGAGGATGATCACGTCCGGACGTTCGCGGGCGACCGCCTCCAGTCCCTCGGCCGCCGTCGAAGCGGTCACCAGCGTCACGTCCGGCTCGCGAAACGCGCGCCGGAAGGCATGCAAGATCGAGGACTCGTCGTCGATGACCAGCAGAGTCGGCATGGTCGCGTCGCTCCGTTGCCGCGGACGATTCTTTCTCCCTGCAGCTGAATTGCCTACCAGCCCCCTCCCCTGCGAGGGGAGGGGTTCTCGCACAGGCGCTCAGGACTGCTGCGCTGCCCTCTCAGGCGGCCCCCCTTCCTCCCGCGTTGGCGCCGCGGTCGGCAGCCGGAGGATGAAGCACGCGCCGCCCTCGGGCCGGTTGCGAGCCTGCAGCGTCCCGCCGTGCGTCTCGGCGATCCGACGCGACGTCACCAGTCCCAGCCCCAGCCCGGTCTCCTTCGCGCTGACGAACGGCTGGAACAGGCGCGGCAACAGCTCCGGAGGAATCCCCGGCCCGGTGTCCTGCACGCGCACCTCCACCTGGCCGCGGTCGGTCGGGCCGGCCGGCGAGCGCACCTCCAGATCGAGCGTACCGCCCCGCGGCATCACGTCCAGGGCGTTTAACGCCAGGTTGATGAACAGCTGCGCCAGTTGCTCCTCGTCCGCCTGGACGGGGACCGCGGTCGGTGGGGGGGTGAACCGGACCGTGACGTTTTGCTTGCGCGCCCGGCCGCCGATCAGGGCCGCGGTGTGAGCCACCGGCCGCGTCACGTCCAGGAGGCGGCACGCCGGGTGCGGCGGACGGGCGAAGTCGAGGAAGTTCTGCAGGCAGCGCTCCATCCGCCGCACCTCCCGCTCGATCACCTCCAGGTCTTCCCCCGGCAGGCCGTCGGGGCTCGTGCCCTCACGGCCCGCCTGCACCAGCATCTTGATCGAGGTGAGGGGGTTGCGCAGCTCATGGGCCACGCCGGCCGCCAGTTGACCGACAACCGCCAGTTGCTCCGCCCGCAACACCTCCCGCTCACGCTGCTGGAGCTTGTCCACCACCTGCTCGATCTCGCGCACCACCTGCTCCATCTGGCCGTGCAACCCCTTCAGGTCGCCGTCCTCGCTCACCTCGATCGGCCGGAAGTCCTGACCCAGCTTGGTGGCGGCGTCGTGGATGTGGATGGACAGATGGTGGATCGACTGCCGCACCCCCCTGGCCACCCCGTAACCCAGGAGCAGCCCGGCCAGGGCAGCCAGGCTGCACACCCCGACCAGGCAGGCGATGACCCACTGCAGGGTGCGGCGGAGGGCCGTTTCCGTCTGCCTGACCTGCACGACATTCACGTACTGAAGTTCGCGGCAGGCTGGCAGCGCCTTTTCTTCGAGGATGAAGAGCGCCTGGGGAACCACTTCCTGACGCAGGTGCCCATCGGGCGTCCGCTCCTCCCGATACAGCGCGAAGTACGGCGCGAAACTCTTCTCCAGCTTCTCTTCGAGGGCCTTCTCCTCCTCCGTGTCCGCGAGGCGTCTTGCCCTGGCCAGCTGAGCGTGGATTTGCTGGTGGATCGCCTCGGGCGTCTGGCCCCCCGCTTGCAGCTGGGCGATCAGCTCGACCAGCATCTTCCTCAGCTCGTTGCCGACGTCCGCGCCGCTGACCGTCTCGCGGTGGACGCTGGCCGAGGCCGCCTGTTCGTTGTAGAGGTAGAACGCCGCGACCCCACACAGCAACAGCAGCAAGAAACTCACCACGATGGTCGGCCCAGCGAGCCGCATCGACAGGTTGCGCTGCCACACGGGAATACCTCCCGGCCCTCGCCGCCTCCCCGCGACCTCTCAACCGGACAGCGTGCGGAGAGGCTGGGCCTGCTACGCGGTCCGGGTGCCCCTGTCCGGTTTGTCTTTCCTCTTGCTCCCCCTGTGCAAGATTATGCATCTCGGGGGGAAGGGGGAAACGGTAACAGGCTGCGCCCCATCCAATCTCAGAATACTACTTTGGAGGCATTACAAGTAACTCAATCTGTGAGTAGCCGCCCCCGCGCGCTGGCGCTCGCGGCTGGGAAATCAATCATGTGTCGAGCCCGCTCACCGCAATGTGCGGAACCGCCTGCCGCAGTCGTGGGCACAACCCGAGCCGCTGGCCCTTTCCCATTCCAGGTCGCGCCCGGCCTGCGCACACGCCGGATAAGCGTGGTCGAACCCCGTCTTTTTTGCTCAATTCAATCGCTAACGTCCCGTCGGCAGTCGATACTCCCGTACCCAGGGCGGCCACGGCCGCGGCCCGTCCTGCGTGGCATGAGGTTTGCAAGTTCAAGCTCACGGCTATCCCAGCGGACCAAGGCGCCCGAGAGGGGGAGGTGTCCGGTGAATCTCGTCAACAAACCACTGCTAAGTTTGGCGGCAGGCGACCTGATGAGCCCCGCAACGGTCCTTGTGCCCGCCGACATGTCCCTGGAGGGAGCGGCCCGGTTGCTGGCACAGGCCCAGGTTAGCGGAGCGCCGGTGGTGGACGCGGACGGCCGGTGCGTCGGGGTGCTCTCGGCCACCGACTTCGTGCGCTGGGCGCAGCGCGGCAAGAGCCAGCCCTTCCCGCCCCCGTCGCCGCCCGAACTGGTGTACGCCTGGACGATCCTCGAAGATGTGGAATACCCCGGGGAAGTCGTTCGCCAGTACATCACGGGCGACACGATAAGCGTCCCCCCCACGGCCACCGTCGGTGAGGTGGCGCGGCTGATGCTCGACGCTCGCATCCACCGCGTGATCGTGGTGGACGAGGACCGCCGGCCGATCGGCGTGGTATCCACCACGGACATCCTGGCCGCGGTCGCCCAGACCGACGCCATATGGCGCATGGCGATCGGGGCAACCAGCACTGCACCGAACCCGGGCCGCTGGCCCCCAACGAACCCTCGAAAGGAGGAAGACCATGACGCTCACACCAACCGTTGAGGCGAGCCCTGTCCTGTGCCTGCGATCCAGGACGGCCGCCGACCTGATGACCCCGAACCCGGTGTCGATCCGCGCGGACGCGAGCGTCAAGGAGGCCATCGCTTTGCTGATCGACCGCGGCTACAGCGCCGCGCCGGTGATCGACGAGGCCGGCCGGCCGGTGGGAGTGCTAAGCCGGACCGACATCATCATTCACGACCGCGAGCGGGTCGAGTACGTCCCCCCGGTGCCGGAGTACTACGAGCGGGCCGAGTTGACCACACGAGCGAAGGAGCGGCTCGGGTCCGGCTTCCAGGTCG
>JADLBT010000133.1 GCA_020847555.1 Gemmataceae bacterium | reverse complement strand
CCCGCAATGACCAGGAGCGGGACCGCCTTGTGCCAGTCGTGGGACGGGGTGGACACGGACTCAGTCGTCATCGGCCTGCGAACTCCTGAGGTTCAGAGGGGGCAACCAGGCGGGGGTTCAGCGGCCAGCCCCTGGCGAAGGCAGCGGCTTCTTGCGAAGAGCGATGAGCAGACCGCCCCCCCGCCGCGTCCCGACCGAGCTGGGGTTACCCTCGTCCAGGACCACTTCCCATTCCGGTGAGACCCGTACCTCATCCGCCAGAGCTTTCCGCATGTCGGCCTCGATCACGATCAGGTTGACCCCGTAACGGTCCAGGACGTCCCACCAGCTCGGCAACCCGAAGAGGGCTGTCATGATGTCTTGCCAGTAGGCTCTGGGGAAGAGGTGAACGTGATTGTAGGCCAGCAGTTCCGTCCCGGGACGGAGGGTGAAGAGGAGATAGTCTCCCAGGGTTTCACCAGCGAAAATGCGCCCAGAGAACTGCCCCCCGGGGTAGCCTCGATCCCGGAGGGCCTTGGCGAGTTTCGGGAGCACTGGCTTCTTCTGGTCGGCGGCCAGTTGCAGCTGAGCCGCCAGCCGCCACGGCGTCCCAGGAGCAACCACCTGCGGCAGGGGCTGAGGGCTCCCCGTCGTAAGCCAGTGGGCCGGTCCGGACCAGAGGAGAGCCATGCCCGCGAGCAGCACTCCCAGGACGGTCTTGCGCAGGTCCGGAGTACTGCGAGCATGCAGGAACGACCACGGCAACCGTTCGCCGATGGCAACCCACAGAGGCAGGAGCAACCACGGGACGAGCATGATCCACCAGACCATCTGGCGCTGCTGGAAAAGCGGCAGCACGCCGAAGGTGGCCAGGAGTAACATCGCGGTTGGCGCGAGCCCGCGGGGGCTGAGGGCCTGGCTGGTGCCGATCAGTAGCAGCAGTGCCAGATAGCCCCAGTGGCCGCCGCCTCCGCCGAGCACGAAATCGAGCGGCTGCCATTCCTCCATGGTCGCGATATTCGGGTGCCGCGCCATCTGCAGCACGTCGAGGTACAGCGCTGGCCCGTAGGGGTTGAGCAGGGCAGCGACTCCCACCGACAGGACCAGGACCAGGAGCAACCGCCGCACCTGAGGATCTGCCAGCGTCCGCAGCGGGTTCCAGGAACCGGCCGCACGAAGAACTTCCAGACCCCGCCCGGCGAGGAAAACCGCCAGCAGCGCAAAGCCCAGAAAGAAGGAGCCGTGACAGTTGGCCCACAGCGCGAACACCAGAGGGATCAGGATCAGGGCTCGCCGAGTCAGCAGGGGCGACGCCAGCGGCAGCAGCAGGCAGGCGAACAGGAGTTCACCCACGGCCTGAGGTCGCTGAACCGAGGAGGGGACGATGCTGAACAGGAAAACGATGACGATTCCGACACACGCCAACGGGAGCGAGCCACTCAGGCGCCGGAAGGCGAGCAGCAAAACGAAAAAGCGCAGTACGACCACAACCGCATGACCGGCCCGCAACAACTGGACGCCCCCCGCGAGCTGATGAAGCGAATCCCCTCCCGCCAGGTTCGCGCCGGTCTGGTAGAGCCAGTATCCAACGAGTTGAGGCAGCCACTGGAAGTTGACGTAAGGAGCGTCGTGGTCGGAGAAGGGGGAGAATGGTTCGTGAGTCGGCAACTTCCCGTGTTCTGCCATCCAGCGGCCAAAGGCCAGGTGGCCCCAGCTGTCCGTGTATGCCAGGGGGACCATGAGGCTGACGAACACGAAGAGTAACCCGAGGAGGAAGACCGCTACCAGGTGACTGGACTGCAGGTAGAAGGGTGCGAGCGGAGAGTTGGGGTCTGCGAAATTGAAGCCCGGGCCGGCGGCGCCCAGGTCAGTATTCGGATCGGCTGGAGCCGTGTCGCCCTGCGGCGGGACGTCGTCGGGTGAGTTCATGCGGCAAGAGGCTCTGGAACCGTGGGAAACGTTTTCGCGATTATACCATGTTCGCGGGGCAAGAACCAGCACCCGGAAAGGGAAACCGGCATTCTGATACAGGGTCCGGTTATTACCGTCCGCGCCGCGCACGCAGTGCCGCGGCGTGCGCGGCTCCGACACCATCAACCCGACCGTACATGCACGACCTTGAGCGCAAAAGTGAAGAACAGGACAGACGCCGAATCCCGAGGTGGCCGGATGCAAACGAATGGATGCGCTCTCTTCAGACGTTATTAACCAGAGATAACACCCGGACCCGCACTCACCTGAAGCGGCAAGGGGCTGCAGAGTTGCAAGACATTGTCGTGTTAAATCTTACGAAAATAACGCGGAAATAAAAGGGCGACGCCATCTCCCGGCACGATGCTTGCTTTCTTCTTTTCGCCAGACAGGCCAACCAACGACACAGCGGAGTGTCAGCGCGATGAAGAAGCACCAGGAATCGTTTGCTGAAACCAGCAACACCTGCGTGCCACTCCGCACTTGCCACCACGTTTCCTCGATTTTGACGGAGCAGGCTGCAGGATGCGAAGAATCGGAAAACACGGACGTTTTCCCTTGCTTTTCCAAACTGCCAGGTGATAATACTCATCACCTTGAGAAAAGCAGGGGAAGAAACAATACCTGTAAACAAAAAACCACCGATAGGATTGGGAAGAACTTTCTGAAATCGGTGGAACTGAAAGCCTGGGAACTGCGTCCAACAGGACGGCCGACTGGGATGCTCGCAGGATGCGGTGCCAGGGGCTTGGGCTTGCGGATCACAGGGGCTCTGCCAGGTTGGCAATCCTCCCAACCGACAACCCTCCCGGCCATTCCAGCCAACCAACAACCACACAAACCGAACGGCCCGGCAAACAAGAGCGGAATTCGCCGACTCGATGCAGTAACATCGACATCACCCGGTAGCGAGCCGTTGCGACTGAACGAAGGGGCCGCTCTGAAACCTGTTCTGGCGACCGCGAAGAGTGCCTGCAACCAGGAGAGATCGCCCAGCGGTAGCTCTCCGCCCCGAGCTGGATGCTCCTGTTGCGTTTGATGGCCACCCTTTCCCAATCCTGGTCGAAAGGGTGTAAGCTCCAGAATCCTTATTGCCAAAGGCGAGTGGAGCGAGTTCTCCGCAGATGAGTCGTGCGCCTGATGTGAGTTGTAAGCATCGACAAAATTGAATCTTGCGACGTTGGATAGTTGTAATCGGGGGAAAAAGGAGCGGGACTTGTGTCAGGGTTTGTGGAGGTTACGGGAAAGCCCCACCTCCTTTTTTCTCCCGATCAATACTTATGAGTAGCGATTACCGTGCCAAACCTGTTGATTCCTGGTAGTGCAAGTAGTCGAGCAACGGCAGCACGTTGCGGCGCCTTTCTGGAGAAAGGGTAGATCACGTTTCGCGGGTTTGCAAGGAAGGGGTAGCGGTTTCGCCCTTTTTTCTGAGCCCCGGGAAAGCGGTTGTTCCCCAGACACCGTTTTTTAGTCCGAGAGGTCGCTTTTCGTTCGGAGGTTACGGGACAGGTCGCCCGCTCTTTCCTGATTAGTCGAGCCTTGTATGTCACAGGCAAGGAAAGGGGAAGGGGCCAGTCCTGAAGTGTTAGGGAGGTTTGTTACATGCGGAATCTGATGCAGAAGCTGTGGAAGGACGACGGCGGTTTCATCGTCAGCTTCGAGCTGATGTTGATCTTCGTCATCCTGCTGCTCGGCATTATCGCCGGCCTGACCAACCTGCGCTCCGCGGTGGTGGCCGAGCTGACCGAGACCGGCAACTCCGTCCTGACCCTGAACCAGGGCTACACGATCAGTGGGCTGAGCGGTTGCTCGGGCAGCAGCGCTGCTTCCGGCGCGACCGACACGTGCGCCACGCTGCCGCTGAGCAGCAGCACCACGACCTGCAACATCAACCAGACGACCTGCCCGTAAGTGGTTGGTGCTTGAGACGTGCTTGAGGGCCTCGGGCACTTTGCCCGAGGCCCTCCTCTTCCTGTGATCGAGCCCGTTGATCGCGTTTCTTGCAAATCGCTCTCCGGAACAGAGCGACGGAACTCCCCGCCGGCCGGTTGAAGCTCTATAATCACAGCGTTCGCACCAATCGGCCAACCGGGGTGCCTTCTCCCCATTCGCGTCGTCAAGAGGTCCGCCTACTCCCCTCGCGGGGTTCTATTCCATGTACCATCGGCCGTTCTTTCCGGACGAAATCTTCGGCTGGACTTTCTTCGGAGTTCTCGCCGCTCTCACCGTTGTCGCGGCCGTCATTGACCTCCGCAAGATGGTCGTCCCCAAGTGGCTCACCATTCCCACGCTGGTTCTCGGCCTGGTATTTAACACCGCCCGCGGAGCTTTCCTCGGCTACGAGGAGATGCGTGTCTGGGCACTCACCCCGGACGGACCGTTCCTCGGGGCGCTGGACGGCTTCCTGTTTGCCCTGGTCGGGTTCCTCTGCGGCTTCGCCATGTTCTTCGTGATGTGGGTGCTCGGGCTGTGCGGCGGCGGCGACGTCAAACTGTTCGCGGCCATCGGCGCCTGGGTCGGAGCCTACTACTCCCTCTGGGTGCTGGCCGGTTCGATGCTTGTCCTCATTGTGCTGGCGATGTCCAGAGCCCTTGGCACCTTCTTCACTCAGGGGTACAAAGCAGCGAAAAAGGCTTACTCGGCCAAGGCCGGAAAGAAGACCTCCGCGGGGATGGTGCCGCGGCGCCGCCTGATGACCTATTCCCTGCCGCTCGCCATTGCCACTGCGGCCGTGGTTCTGTGGTTCTTCCGCGTTGACCTCAAGCTCGCGCACCCGAGTCCGACCGGCCAGCCGATTCAGCCACAGCAGGTCGGCCAGAACGGTTAAGGGGGATGCCATGCGTGTCCGGACACCAGTCCATCCAGGCCGTCCCGGATCAGTTCTGAGCACGGAACTGCTCCTCGTGATGCCCATTGTGCTCGCGCTCCTCCTCGCGGGCGTGCAGTTCGCCGCAACGATCGCTGTCGAGGCGCGGCTGGCCCACGCCAGCAGCCAGGGAGCCCGGGTCGCTGCCACCAACGGGAGCCACAAGGACGTTGTCCAGGCGGTGGAGAAGGTTCTCGGTAACGACCTGAAAGCCCACGCCGAGATTTGCAGTGTGCTGAAAGACACGTTGGGCAACCCCCTGCCCAGCGGCGCGCCCGTTCAGGTCACCGTCAAGGTGCCCGCCGCATGCGCGGTCCCCGATCTGCTCCGCTTCATCGGCTACAGCATCCGCGGCAAGATCCTGCTGGGCAGTACCGTGATGTGCAAGGAATAACTTGGAATTACCTGGGTCCGCCAGAAGCCAGCCCACCTCACCCCGGTGATGGGTTTCAACGGAGAAAGTCATCATGAGAGCCAGCACCCTGTTCGCGTTAACGATCGCCCTCCTGCTCGCCCTGGGGGTGGCAGTCGCCGCCAAGTACTCCGGGTTCTTCGACAGCGCTCCCCCGCCGGTCGCCAAGCAGTCCCCGACCATCCAGATCCTCGTCGCTGGCCAGAACCTGTTCGAGGGGACGACCATCTCCGGCAACGAGGTCCGAGTCCGCGACCTGCGGGAGGGCGAGTACGCCCACTACCAGGCGAACCGGGACAAGTACCTGCCGCCGATCCTGACGGCCGCGAACTACCGGATCCTGGCCCGGAACGTGCTGGCCGACCAGCCGCTCCTGAAGGACGACTTCCAGGAGTTCAAGATGCCGGCCGCCTTGCACGCCCGTCTACGACCGTACATGCGGGCCGTCAGCGTCGCCATCCACAAGGACCGGGCGTCCGGTGGGATGCTCCAGGTCGGCGAGCGCGTCGATGTCCTCCTCACCACCCAGATCAACCCGAACAACAACCCCGGGGTCGCCCCGATCGTGGAGACGGCGGTGATCGCCCGCGACGTGCGGATCATCGCGAAGCGCAACAGCCTGTGGACGATGATGGCCCCGCTCCCGGAGAACCAGCCGATCCAGTTCACCCTGGAGGCGAACCCGTACCGGGCCACCCTGATCGAGTTCGCCCGCCTCCGCGGCGAACTGACCCTGGTCGCGACCGCCGCCCCCAAGCTCCGGGAGGTGGAGGCCGTCGCGAAGGGCGGCCGGCCGGTGTTCAGCGATCCGGAAAATCGCGAATACAAGGATGAGGACCAGCGCGTCGATGCCGTCCTCGCCAACGATCTGACCGTTGGCGACCTCGACCTCGAGCGCATCTTTAACCTCAAGCCCCTGCCGCCCGCGCCTCAGCCGTACCGGGTCGAGCGCTACAGCGACATCAGCCCGCTGCGCACGGCCGTCTTCGCCAGCAACGGGAACGGGCCGTCGGGCGGCGTCGCCCCAGCGGTGTCGATCCGGAGCAGCGCCGCGGGCAACGGCTATCGCTTTAGCATGCCGGGAGTGCAGGTGGCCTCGGCCGCGTCTCCTCCTCCGGGCGGCGGCTGACATCGGTAAAAACATGGGCGGTGGTTCACCGCCTTCGCTTCCCCGGACGGGCCAGCGGCCCGTCCGGGTTCCCCTCCCAATCCGCAGAAGCACCGCGTCGAGCGTCTCGGCGACGTCTGCCTCCCTGGCGAGGGCCACCTTCGCCGGCCGCTCTTCGCAGCCTCCTTCACAGGCCCAGCCCCGGTTTGTGCGACGGGTACTTCAGCCGCCGAACGAAGCGCCGCTTCCCGCGGCTGGCAAGGTTTTCAGGCAGGAGTCGTTCGCCCGGATGTAGTAGACTGAAACAAACTGCAGCCGGGCGAACAGCGACCAACAGGCAGGGACTTATGCGTCACTCGGCCCCCACCGCTGACCACCGCTCCGGGCGGCGCCGCCACGGCCGGTTGAGCATCCTGCTCCTGCTGGTCATGCCGCTGCTCCTCGTCTGCCTCGCCCTGGCGATCAACTCGTACCTGCTGTACGAGACGCGCACCACCCTCCAGAGCGCGGCCGATGCGTCCGCCCTCGCCGCCGCCCAGGCCCTCCTTGATGATCGCACCCTGGTCCTGAGCGATGCCACCGACGCGACTGCCGCCAACCGCACCGCCCTGCAGATCCTCCACGACGCCCGCGAGCAGGCGAAGTGGTACGCGCGGCACAACGCGGTCCTCGGCAAGCCCCTGGATCTGGTGGCCACGAGCGCCAACGGCGGCCAGGAAGACCTCAGCTTCGGCTCGGTCCCCCTCAACGGGCCGAAGGATTTCACGCCGGCCAGGCCCGCCGACCTCGGACGCGACCTGTGGCACCAGATCAACGCCGTGCATGTGTTCGCCCGGCGGACCCGTGAGCGCGGAAACCCTGTCAGCCTCATCGGCGGGGGCTTCTTCGGTCTGCAGTCGATGGACGCGGTCGCCACCGTCACCGTCCGTATCGACCGGCATGTGATCGGCTTCCAGCCCCGCGCCGGCCACCCCGTCCCCCTCGTTCCGATCGCCCTGCGCTCGGACAACTCGACCAACCCATCCGAGAAATCGTGGGAGTATCAGGTCGAGCGGCACGGTGGCACCGACGTCTGGCGCTATGACCTCTCCCAGCGCCGGCTGGTGGGCGGATCTGGCGGGCCGGAGAGCGACGGCCTGTTCGAGATGACCGCACACCTGGGCACGTCCCGGATGGACCACGCCCAGGACGTCAACGCGGTCCTCCTCCAGATCGGCGGTGGGGATTTCCAGCGACTGCTTGAGCAGGTGAAGAAGGGGATCTCGGTCGAGGATCTGCAGGCCGGCGGCGGCAAGTTGGCCTTCGCCCCGGACACCAACCGGCTCCTCCTGCCCGGGACGCCGTGGGGTCCTTCCCCGGGCAGTACCGAGGCGCAACAGTTGCAATCGGCGCTGGACGAGTTCCAATCGCGTGGGGAGTGCCGGGTTTGG
>JADLBT010000132.1 GCA_020847555.1 Gemmataceae bacterium | reverse complement strand
GCCAGATCCCTGGCGCTTAGCCCACGGGACGCCACCCGTGGGCTTTAGCTGTTGGCCGCCGGCCGCTCCTTTCACGTCTTGTACCCGAGAAGGACTTCTTCCAGCACCCCGCATCCCTGGTCCAGCTGCTCGTCGGTGAGGTTCAGGGCCGGGAGCAGGCGCAGGACCGTGCCGTGCGTGCAGTTGATCAGCACCCGGCGCTTCAGGCACTCCTCCACGATGGCCCCGCCCTCGACGGACAGGTCGATGCCGATCATGGCGCCCTTGACGCGCACCTCCTGGATCAGCGGGCAGCGCGCCCGGAGCGCCTCGAAGCGCTGCCGGAACCGCGCGCCGATCGCCTCGGCGCGGGCGAGCAGGCCATCCTGTTCGATCGTCTCGATGGTGGCGAGGGCAGCGCTGCAGGCGAGGGGATTGCCGCCGAACGTGGCCGCGTGCGTGCCGGGCCGCAGCAGGTCGGCGACCCCGGCCCGCGCCACCAGCCCGCCGCAGGCCACGCCGCCCGCCAGCGCCTTGGCGAGAGTGAAGGCGTCCGGCGCAACGCCCCAGTTCTGGAACGCGAACCACTTCCCGGTTCGCCCCATCCCCGCCTGCACCTCGTCGAAGATGAGCAGCAGGTGGTGCCGGTCGGCCAGCTCGCGTAGTCCCGCCAGGTATCCCGGCGGCGACAGGTTGACGCCGCCCTCGCCCTGGATCGGCTCGACCAGGATGGCGCACGTCTCGGCGTCGATCAGTCGCGCGACCGCGTCGAGGTCGCCGAATGGGACGTAGCTGAATCCGGCGAGGAGTGGTTCGAGCCCCTGGTGATACTTCGGCTGGCCGGTCGCGCTGAGGGCGCCGAGAGTACGGCCGTGGAAGCTGTTGAGCATCGAGATAATCTTGTACCGGCCCCCGCCGCCGGCCCCGTGCCCGTCCGCCTTGCCGTGCAGCCGCGCCAGCTTGATGGCCGCCTCGACCGCCTCGGTCCCGCTGTTGCAGAAGAAGCACCTGCCGTCGAACCCGCTCCGCTCGACGAGCGTTTTGGCGAGCAGTCCCTGGGCCTCGGTGTACCACGTGTTCGGGACGTGGATGAGGTTGCCGACCTGGGCGCGCACCGCCGCGACGACGCGCGGCGGGCAGTGGCCGATCAGGTTGCACCCCCACCCGGGGAACAGATCCAGATAGCGGTTGCCCTCCGCGTCCCATACGTGCGACCCCTCGCCGCGGACCAGGCAGACCGGGTAGCGGGTGTAGTTCGGGATGACGTACCGCTTGAAAAGGTCGATGACCTGGGCCGAGGAGGATCCTGCGGGTGGCATGGGTTGCTGTCCTGTCCTGAAAGCCGGCCGCCCCCGCGACATCGCGGGGGCCGGTGGGAGAGCGTGGGAGTGTCAGTGGGCTGTCAGTCCCCCAGGACGATCTCGGTGCCGACCCCGCGGTCGGTGTAGATCTCCAGGAGGAGCGAGTGTCTCAGGCGGCCGTCGATGATGTGCGTCTTGCGGACGCCGCCACGCAAACTTTCCAGACACGCCTCGACCTTGGGTATCATCCCCTCGTCGATGACGCCGGTCCCCATCAGTTCGCGGCAGCGGTGGGCGTCGAGGCTGCTAACGAGCGAGTCGGGGGCGCGGCGGTCGAGAAGGATCCCGGGCGTGTCGGTGAGCAGAACCAGCTTCTCGGCGCCGAGGTGGGCGGCGACGGCGGCGGCGGCCGTGTCGGCGTTAACGTTCAGCCAGTCCCCGGCAGCGTCCACCGCCAGGGACGGGATGACGGGCACGACGCCGGCGGCGCAGAAGTCGCGGATCAGGGCGGCGTCCACCCCGCGGACCCGGCCGACGCGGCCCAGGTCGATCGGCTTGCCTTCCGGCCCGGGGAGGGTCAGCCGTTCGCCGGTGAGGTACTGGAACGATCCCAGGTGCTGGCCGACGGCGCGGCCGCCGAGCTGGCGGATCTGGGCCTCGATGCCGGCGTTGATTTCGCGGAGCAGGACGCGGACGACGATCTCCAGCGTCGCGGCGTCGGTGTAGCGGCGGCCGAGCACCTTGCGGGGCTTCAGTCCGGCGGCCGCCATCGCCCGGTCGATCGGCTTGCCGCCGCCGTGGACGAGCACGGGGCGCAGGCCGACCGTCTCCATGAAGACGACATCCTGCAGGGTGGCGCGCAGCGCGTCGGGATCCTCCATCGCACTGCCGCCGAGCTTGATGACCGTCAGCCGGTCGCGGAAGTTGCGGATGTAGCTGAGGGCTTCGATGAGCACTTCCGCCTTGCGGATGGCGTCGTCCATCGGCACCGCTTCACCCGGGTAGCCGGCCCGCCCGCTCGTGGCACCCGGGAAGGGGAGAACGGGGCGTGCGGGCCGTCGAGCAAAAAATAGATTGTAGGCTCCCGGCGGCGGGTGTCAATGGCCCGGCCGGTTTCCAGATGTGAATGGGGTTGAAGGCGCCCAAAGCTCACAGGACGCAGCCCGTGGGCCAAGATCGTTCAGACCCGGCCCACGGGACGCAGCCCGTGGGCTTTCCAATCCCCACAGCCCACCCTCCTTGACCCTGCTCTACGCCGGGCCGGCGCACAGCTCGCGGGCGACCTGGGCAGCAAGGCGGGCGTTGGCGAGTACGAGCGCCTGATTCACCTCCAGCGTCCGGCCCTGAGTCGCCTCCGCCAGGCGGGCGAGCAGGAACGGCGTCACGTCCTTGCCGCGCACGCCGGCGCCCGCCGCCCGCCCCTCGACCTCGGCCAGGGCATTCGCGAACTCGTCCGCCGGCAGCGACCGCTCCTCCGGCATCGCCTGGGCCAGCACCACTCCGGCGCCGTGCAGATCCCAGTGGGCGCGGAGCAGCGCCGCCGCCTCCTGCGGGCTGTCCACCCGAGCGCTGACCGGCTCGCCACTCGAGCGCATGTAGAACGCCGGGAACTCGCCGGTCCCGTAGCCGACCACCGGCACTCCCTGCGTCTCCAGGATCTCCAGCGTGCGCGGGATGTCGAGGATACTCTTGGCCCCGGCGCACACGACTCCGACCGGGGTGCGCGACAGTTCCAGCAGGTCGGCCGAGATGTCCCACGGATGGGCGGCGTCTCGGTGGGCTCCGCCGATCCCGCCGGTTGCGAACAGCCGCACCCCCGCCAGGTGGGCGAGGAACATCGTCGCGGCCACCGTCGTCGCGGCCGTCCGCCCCTGGGCGACGGCCGCCGCCAGATCGCGCCGGCTCGCCTTGAGGACGTCGCGCCCCTGGGCCAGGCGCTCCAGCTCCGGACCGTCCAGACCGACGACCGGCCGGCCTCTCAGCACGGCGACAGTGGCCGGGACGGCGCCCTCGGCCCGGACCGCGTCCTCGGCGGCCCGGGCCGTTTCCAGGTTGAGCGGCCACGGTAGGCCGTGAGCGATCAAGGTGGACTCCAGCGCGACAACCGGGCGGCCGGCGCGCACGGCCTCGGCGACCTCGGCGTGCAGGTCGAGGGGAAGGGGACGGGACATCGACGGGCCCTCGCAACGCGCGGGCGCGGCGGGCTACTGCGGCGACAGGCCGGAGGCGGTGATCGCCTCGTCCAGCCGCGCCGGGGGGCGGCCGAACTTCGCCACGAACTCGGCCCGCGTCGGGATCAGCCGGATGCGTACCTTCTGCTCGTGATAGGTCTTGATGTCGCTCAGCCGGTGCTCCAGGAACGGGTTGCGGAAGCGCTCCAGCGTCTGGTGGGCGAACCCCTCCGCGTCCTCCACCCGCCCCCCCAGCACCGGCACGATCTCCGCGAACAGCAGCTGCTTCAGCCACCCCTCGATCTCTGGATCGGCCCTCGCCTGCTTCACCGTCGCGATGCCCTTCGGCTCGGCCCGCGTCACCATTGCCGTGTGGGCCGCGTTCAGGATGCGCACCTTGCGCAGGAAGAACGGCCGCACGTCGGTCGTGTGCGCGATCGCCGGATGGCGGAACAGGCGTGCCCCGCCGTCCTGCGACTCCAGCGCCCACAGGGCGTATGGCTCGGCCATGACGGCCATGTCATCGCCCTCGATGCGCGGGTCGCCGTCCGGCCGGTGGGTGACGATCCGGTCCACCAGGGCGTTGTGCCAGGAGCAGGCGGTCCGCAGGTAAGCGCCGACCGACGCCGGCAGGCCCCACGACTCGGCGAGTTGCAGGAGCAGGCCGCGCAGCATGTCGGCGTTGCCCTCGAACAGCTCGCACGGCAGGAGCGCCACCCCGGGCAGGCCGGCGTCGTGGCGCTCGCGCAGCACGCGCAGCAGCTTCGCCGGGAACGAGCGCGGCGGCGCGTCATCGGGTTTGTCCGCCGGGTCCAGGGTGTAGCCAGCCTCGGCCGTGTTGGAGAGGACGTAGCGCAGCTGCGGCGACCGGGCCACCGCCAGGACGTCGGTCCACTGGCGCGACGCGACGAGGGCGCGGCTGATGCTGGCCGACGCCTCGACCCGATCGACGACGGCCCCGCTGGACAGCCCGCGAACGACGACGTGGTAGCGTCCGCCCTGCTTCGCCAGGGAGTTAGCCCGGCCCTCGCCCGTCGTCTGCACGACCACGACGCGCCCGACGTTCTGGCCGTCCTGGTTGGCCTGGTGGATGAACAGATCGGCGAAGCCGCGCAGGAACTTGCCGGACCCGAACTGCAGGATCGTTTCGGGAAGATCGTTCGTGCCCACGGGAGTCTCGTTTACCGGGCCGATGCGAGTGCAGAAACAGGCGCCACTCTGTAACATTACTCCTGCCCACGCGCCCGGCCAGCCGGGGGCACGGAAGTTGCTGCTCCCTTGGCTCAGGCGGTCCCCCCGGAATCTCTGGAGGACACCAGCATGCCCGGCAGGCGGGTACTGAGCGTCGGCCAGTGCGGCGCCGACCACGACTCGATCGCGCGCGCCCTGCAGACGCAGTTCGGCGCCGAGGTCGTGCCCCTCGACGACGCGGCGGACGCCCTCGCCGAGCTGGGACGCGGGACGTATGACCTTGTTCTGGTCAACCGCGTGCTCGACAGGGACGGCACCTCCGGGCTGGATCTGGTGGCCCGGATCGAGGCCGACGCGGCGCTGCGCCGGGTGCCGGTGATGCTGGTGAGCAACTACCCGGATGCCCAGCAGCAGGCGGTCGCACTCGGCGCGCTGCCGGGGTTCGGGAAGGCCGCGCTGCGGCAAGCGGCCGCCCTGGAGCGGCTGCGCGCCGTCCTCGGTTGAGGCGGCGCGTCGGCGGTCCCAGGCGCCCTTGCAACTCCCTCAGACGGCCGGTAGTTTAACGAAGGAAAGATTCCCCTTGCCCGGCAAGCCGGGGCGAACGCGGACCCTCACCCATCGAGGAGCACGATTCATGGCACGACGCATCCTGAACCGCAAGGAGATGCGCGCCGACTTCGAGGAGGCCGAACGGCGGCGCACGGACGAGGAGCACGACGAGGTCGAGGACGAGGCCGACGAGGACGAAGACGACGAGGAAGAGGAAGGGGACGAAGAAGAGGGTGAGGGAGAAGAGGACGAGGAAGAAGTAGTCGCGCCCAAGAAGAAACCGGCCAAGCCGAAGGCGACCAAGTCGCGGACCCGCACCGCCAAGGTGGTCCGCCGCCGCGTTGTCTGGGGCGTGTTCAACAACTCCCACCAGCAGGTGGCGTCCTACGAGTACAAGCGCAAGGAGGACGCGCTCGCCCACGCCGCCAAGTTGACCGCCGACAAGAAGAGCACCCACTTCGTCCAGCCGGTCAAGGAACCGATCGACGAGAAGAAAGAATAAGAGCCGTCGGACCAGCCCGGAGCGCCAGCGCCGGG
>JADLBT010000131.1 GCA_020847555.1 Gemmataceae bacterium | reverse complement strand
TGCCGGCAAACTACTACGCCCAGCTCAAGGAGCACTGGACCGGCGAGATCATGGTCGCCGAGACCGGCTACCCGTCGGCCCCCGTGGAGGGCGCGGCGAACGCCGGCACCGAGGAGGACCAGCGGGAGTTCCTCGCGCGGGTGCTGGCGGATGCCGAGGCGCAGGGGTTCCTCGCCGTCGTCTGGGTGGCGGCGCGGGACCCGCTGGCGCTGAGCACCGGCAACGCGCGCGTCTTCCACGACATCGGGTTGCGCAACGCCGACGGCTCGAACAAGGCTGCGTGGCCGCTCTGGGAGGAGTGGGCCCGGCGGCCGCTGGAGTAAGCCGACAGGGACGGGCCCCGGCGGCAAGCGGGTTGTCCTCCCACCCACATCAGGGTTCCGCCGCGCGGGGGCCGGGGTATCCGCCCATTCAGGGCAAGGGGGCGCCTGCCTACCCTCACGCCTGATCGGGGTCTTGCCCCGGGTGGGGGTGGCATGGTGAAAATCGCAAAGTGGGCACTGCTGGCGGCGCTGCTCGGGTCTGCCGCGCTGGCGGCTGCTTTTGGGGGCGGCGGACGGGAAGACGCGCGCGCCGGCACGAGCCTCGTGCGGGGCTGGAACAACGTCGCCTATCTCGGCGAGACGAAGCCGCCCGCAGAGGCGCTGGCAAGCCTCGGGACCACCTACTCCGCTGTATACCGCTGGGACGCGGCGGCGGGGGATTTCGACATGTACGCCCCGGGCGCGCCGAGCTACGTCAACACGATCTCCGAATTGCGCGCGGGCGATGCCATCTGGCTGGAGCTGAACGCCGAGTCCGGTTCGCTGCCGAGCCTTGCACCGAGCGGGCCGTCCACGGGCGGCGGGGCGAACAGTGGCAAGGTCTCGATCGCCGCCAGCACCTTCCTGCCCGCGAGCGACCTCGCCATCTACGAAAAGTCCTTCAACGAGATCAAGCCGGTCGGCATGGACGAAGCCTCGAGGCGGTACTACGCGCCCGTCTCGCTCCCGGACGGGGCGAAGGTGACGTCAATGACCGCGGCGTTCGAGGCGACCGGCGGCGAGGTGCAAGTCCGGCTGGACTACACGCCCCTCGCGAACGGGACTTCGGGGGCGCAGATCTACAAGCTCGTGGAGGTGCTGAGCACCGCCGGCGCCTCGCCGCTGACCGCGGCGGCCTTCGCGCACACCGTCGACAACGGGGCGAACGTCTACTTCCTCGTAGTCGACCTGACCGGCGGCCCGGGGACGAAGCTGCGGGGCGTCTCGATCGCCTGGGCGTACTGAGCGGCGGAGCCTGCGCAGGGGCGAAAGCCTCGCACGCGACTGACGAGCTGCCGGAGATGAGGCCGCGATGACATTCCTCGGACTATGCACAGCACTGCCGCGCCGGAGGCATGGCAGGATGCTCGCCTTCGCGCTCGTTGCCGCACTTGCGGTGGCGGGTGGCGCCGGGCAGGTGCGGGCAACGCTCGAAGGCGACATCAGCTACACCGTCTACCAGGACCCGCCGGCGGGCAGCGTCCTCCAGGTCGGCAGCACCCTGACCTTCCGGGTCGACGTGACGAGCGGCGCCCCCGCCGGCGGCTTCCCCGGGCCGGTGGTGTTCGACCTCAAGAAGCCGGCCGACTTCAGCTTCGCGTCGTTCGGGCTGCAGGCGGGGAACATCGTCACCTCGTGCACCGACAACAGCCCGGCGTGGGGGTACGTGCGCTGCACCGTGGGCAACGGCGGCTCGACCGCGTCGGTGAGCAACAGCTCGGCGGCGGAGGTAGTCCTGAACTTCATGGCGGGCGCGGCGGCGGCCGGCGGGGTCTATAGCGACGCAACCGTACGGGCGCTCTTCGCAGACGCGGGCAGCGGCTTCCGCAACGCCGGTGACGCCGCAGACGGCGTCTCGACCGGCGGCGGCGAGAACGACACCCTCGATGCGTCGGCCGGCGGCGTCACGGTCACGAACATCCTCGGGCCGAACGCGAACATTACCGTGAGCACCGGCGCGAGCCCCGGCGCCGTCTTCGAAGGCAGCCTGGCGGCCGTGACGGTGAGCTTCGCACACGCGCTGGGCAGCTTCGGCGCGGCCGTCCAGCCGGTCGACGTCGAGGTAACGAACGGCGACGTGCAGAGCGGCTCCGTCGTCTGCCCGGGGGGCGGGGCGGGCTCGGTGGTGGCGGGGAACGCACGCTGCTCGGCGAGCACGGTCACGAACGGCAGTGCGATGACGTTCATGGTACGGGCGCGGGACACGGCAGCGGGCGACGACATGACCTTCACGGTCGTTGCCCCGAGCCTGGGCCTTTCGCAGGCCGAGGCGGCCTCGTCCGGGCAGGGCGTGGCGACGCGCACGGTGTCAGTCGACGAAGTGGGGCTGGAGACGGTCTCGGTGCCGGGGCCCACCGGCGCCTCGCCGCCGTGGCTGCCGGGTGCGGCGATCTCGGTATGCACGTCAGCGGTCGCATCAGACAGCGCGGACGACCGGGCGGCAGGCGCGGCGCAGTCGCCAGGAGGCGTTGCGGGGACTTCGACCCTCTCGGCGGTGGCGCCAATGGCGGGCGGCGACTTCACGGTTGCAGGGCCGGGCGGGCCGGTCGCGTTCACGTACCTGGACGCCGGGGCGGCGAACTGCGGCGCCAACCAGAGTGGCCTCCGTTTCACGCCCGCCACGTCCGGGAGCTACGCGGTCACGGCGCACTACAACGGGGATATGGCCAGCGGCGCGACGCGGGCCGCCACCTACGGCACGAACTCGCTCGTCCTCGCGGTGCAGACGGCCAACCCGATCCCGGCGGTATCGTCGCTGTCGCCATCGAGCGCGGCGGCGGGCGGGCCGGGCTTCACGCTCACGGTCAACGGGAGCGGGTTTGTCGCCGGTTCGACCGTGCGCTGGGCGGGCGCGGACCGGCCGACCACGTTCG
>JADLBT010000130.1 GCA_020847555.1 Gemmataceae bacterium | reverse complement strand
CACGGCTGCACAGGGAAACCCAGGCGCCGCCGGTCCCATCCCTGACACCACTTCCGACTGATCCTTGCGGCAGTGTCTGGCCAGGAGTAAGATCGGGGGCGACCGGCCGTGCCGTTCCGGAGCTGCGCCGGCCGACTCGTACCTTGCGCCCCCGGAGACTCCACCGTGAGATGCCTGGCCCTGGTGAGCGTCCTGCTCCTCCCCACCGCGTCGTTTCTCCTGTCCGCCGGGCCAACCGCCCCGCAGCCCAACAGGGTCCGCCTCAACGGCCACACCTTCACCCTGCCGGCCGGCTTCACCATCGAACTCGTCGCCGGCCCGCCGCTCGTGGACCGGCCCATCGGCGCCGACTTCGACGAGCAGGGCCGCCTTTACGTCTCCGATTCGTCCGGGTCGAACGAGCCGGTCGCGATTCAGGTCAAGAAGCGGCCGCACCGCGTCGTTCGCCTCACCGACACCGACCGCGACGGGAAGTTCGACAAGGGGATCATCTTCGCCGACCGCATGATGTTCCCCGAAGGGGTGATGTGGCTCGACGGGTCGGTCTACGTGGCCGCCCCGCCGAGCATCTGGAAGCTCACCGACATCGATGGCGACGGCATCGCCGACGAGCGCACCGAGTGGTTCCAGGGCAAGACCCTGACCGGCTGCGCCAACGATCTGCACGGTCCGTATGCCGGACCGGACGGGTGGATTTACTGGTGCAAGGGAGCGTTCGCGAAGCAGACCTACCCGCGTCCGGGGCGGGCGCCGCTCGTCACCCGCGCCGCCCACATCTTCCGCGCCCGGCCCGACGGCACCGGCGTCGAGCCGGTCATGACAGGCGGGATGGACAATCCGGTCGATGTCGCGTTCACTCCCGGCGGCGAACGGATCTTCACCACGACGTTCTTCCAGTATCCTGGCGGCGGCAAGCGTGACGGCCTCGTCCACGCGGTCTACGGCGGCGTCTACGGGAAGGACCACGACGTCGTGTATGAACATCCGTGGACGTCGCCGGCCCTCCTGCCGGTCCTGACCCACCTCGGCCCCGCCGCGCCGGCCGGCCTTATGCGCTACGAGTCGGAGGCGTTCGGCCCGGAGTATCGGGACAACCTGTTCGCCGCCCTGTTCAACCTCCAGAAGGTTACGCGCCACGTCCTGACGCCGGACGGCGCCACCTTCACCTCGCGCGACGAGGATTTCCTCGTCTCCGACAGCAAGGACTTCCACCCGACCGACGTGATCGAGGACGCCGACGGCAGTTTGCTTGTCGTCGATACCGGCGGCTGGTACAAGCTGTGCTGCCCGACGTCGCAGCTGGTCAAGCCGGACGTCCTCGGCGCCATCTACCGGGTCCGCCGCACCGGGGCGCTGCGCGTCGAGGATCCGCGCGGGCTGCAGCTGGCGTGGGCCGCCATGCAGCCCGGCGAGCTGGCGAAGCTGCTCGGCGACGCGCGGCCGGCGGTGCGGCGGCGCGCGGTGCAGGAACTGAGTCGCAGGAAGGATGATGCCGTGCCTGCCCTGGAGGCAGTACTCCGCGCCGGCCGCGTGCCGGTCGCCCGGCAGCACGCCGTCTGGGCCGCGACCCGCATCGACACCGCTCGCGCCTGTGCGGCGGTGCGTGCCGCCCTGGCCGACGCGGACGAGACGGTGCGCCAGGTCGCGCTGCACTCCGTCAGCGTCCGGCGCGACGCCGAGGCGGTGTCGGCGCTGCTGTCGGTACTCCGCGGCCCCTCGGCGCAGAATCGCCGGGCCGCCGCCGAGGCGCTCGGCCGCATCGGGGACCGGGCGGCGGTGCCGGACCTGCTCGCGGCGACCGCCGAGCCGGCCGATCGGATGCTCGAACACTCGCTCACCTACGCGCTCATCGAGATCGGCAACCCGGAAGCGACTGCCGCCGGCCTGAAGAGCGTAAGCCCGCACACGCGCCGCGCCGCCCTCGTTGCCCTCGATCAGATGGAAAAGGGCAAGCTCGCGACCGCGGCGGTCACGAAGGAGTTGGCGGCGCGTGACGGGAAGCTGAAGGAAACCGCCTGGTGGATCGCCGGCCGGCATGCGGAGTGGGGCTCGACCCTCTCCGGCTTCCTGCGGGATCGCCTCGCGGCGCCGGACCTGGGCGCGGCCGAGCAGGACGACCTGGCGCAGCAACTGGCCCGCCTGGCCCGGTCGCCCGCGGTGCAGGAACTGCTGGCCGAGCAGCTCCGCGACCGCGCCGCATCCGCCCGGGTACGCCAGGTTGCCCTGCGTGCGATGGCCCGCGCGGAGCTCAAGCAGGCGCCGCCAGCGTGGCTCGACGGCCTGGCCCTGGTGCTGGAAGGTGATAGCGGCGCGGTCCTGGGCGAGGCCGTCACGGCGGTGCGCTCGCTGCGCCTGCCGAAGCAGCCGCCCGCCCGGCTGAGGCAGGCGCTCCTCCATGTCGGCCGCACCGGAAAGGCTCCGGCGCCGGCGCGGCTCGGCGCCCTGGCGGCCCTCCCCGGCGGGCTGCCGAAGGTCGAGCCGGCCCTCTTCGCGTTTCTGATGGAGCAGGTGCGCCCCGACCGCCCGGTAACAGAACGCGCTCTCGCGGCCGACGCGCTGGCGCAGGCGCGGCTGACGCGCGGCCAACTCCTCCAGCTGACGGACGCGCTGAAGGGGGCGGGGCCGATGGAGGCCGGCCGGCTGCTCGATGCGTTCGGTCAATCGGCCGACGCGGCGGTGGGGCGGGCGCTGCTCGGGGCGCTGAAGGCGTCGCTCGCTCGCGCCGGCCTGCGGCCGGACCAGGTGCGCGCCCGCCTGGCGAAGTTCGACGCGCCCATCCGCGAGGAGGCGGAGCGGCTGCTGACGACGCTCGATACCGACGCGGGCAAGCAGAAGGTGCGGCTGGAGCAGCTCGTCGGCTCGCTCGGCGGCGGCGACGTGCGGCGCGGCCAGGCGGTGTTCAACCACCCGAAGGCGGCCTGCGTCTCGTGTCACACGATCGGCTACCTGGGCGGCAAGACCGGGCCGGACCTGACGCGCATCGGCCGCATCCGGACCGAGCGCGATTTGCTCGAATCGATCGTCTTCCCCAGCGCCAGCTTCGTCCAGGGGTACGAGCCGATGGTGGTGGCGACGCACGATGGGCGCTCGTTCAGCGGGGTGCGCCGGCCTGGCGGCCCGGACGAGGTGGTGCTGGCGACGGGGCCGGATCAGGAGGTGCGCCTGGGCCGCGAGGAGATCGACGACATGCGCCCGGGCCGGGTGTCGGTGATGCCGTCCGGCCTCGACCAGCAGCTGACACCGCAGGAACTCGCCGACCTGGTCGCGTTCCTCAAGGCGTGCCAGTAGCGCGGCGGTGAGGGCGTCTGGTTCTTCCTCCTCTCCCTTCACCACCAGGGGGGAGGGGTGGGGCGAAAACCTAACCCCCCGGCCCCCCTTCCCTGCGAGGGAAGGGGGGAGAAGACGGGCCGGCCTCCCTTCGGATCCTGCTTCTCCGTAATGTGGCCGCCGGTCTCTTTCAGGGCGCCCGCAGGCTCGCGTTTCGCGGAAACTCTTCCGTGCAAACGGGCGGCGCCGGATGGTGCTCCGGCCTGCCGTAGGCCGGGTAGGTCACCTGCGCGGCCGGGGCCGCCTTCACGCCGGTCTGTGCCACGACATCCAGCCTGGCAACCGGGGTAGCCGTCTGACCCGCACCAGCCGGAGGCACGATCTGGCCCACCGGGGGCAGCATGAGGGCGCCCGACGGAACGGGAGCCTCGACGGGAGCGTGGGGCACGTCCAGCGCGTGCCCGCCGAGGTCGCACGGGGCGTGCGGACCGCCGCAGGGCGGGCACTCCTGGCGCCGCGGGCAGAGATCCTCGAACAGGGTCCGGCCGGGGACAAAGATGCGGTCCCCCGGGGCGAGCTGGTAGTTGGTCGTCGTATCGCCGATCTGCACGATGTCGCGATAGCAGACCGGCAACACGATACGGCAGTGGTTCGGGCCGGTCGGCCGGCTGAGGATGATGTTGCGCCGCGACGCCCGGTCCGTCAGCCCGCCGGCCGCGATGATGCCGTCGAGCACCGTCTCGCGCCCCTGCAGGGGGAAGGCGCCGGGGGCGTTCACCTCGCCCAGGACGTAGTACACCTTGCTGAGGCGCGTCACGAGGCGGACCACGATCGGGCCGACGTCCTTGACGTGCGCCTGGATGGTCGAGCGGACAAGCTGCTCGATCTGGGGGACCGTCTTGCCGGCGACGACGACCTGGCCGTACCGGCCGAGGTGGATCGTGCCGTCGAGCAGCACCGGCTGATCGCCGGGGATCTGCACCGGCGAGTCCAGGTCGGCCGGCTGGACGAGCAGCACGTCACCCGGCTCGACCACGTAAGCCGGCAGAACCCGTTGATCCAGCTCGCGCGGGAGGGGCAGCGGGTGCGGCCCGGACGCTGCCCGCAGCATCCTGGCCGAATCGGTCAGCACTTCCCGCTGGGGGAAGAGGGTGAACTGGGTGCCGCCGCTGGTACACCCGGCGGACGCCAGCGCCGCCAGCATGACCGCCAACCCAGCCCGCCGGAGCCACCACCGCTTCCCCAGTATCCCTGCCATCTCCGGGCCTCCATGCCGGGTCGCGCAGCACGAGCCTGGAACGAGTCCCCAGGTCGCGCCTCCCCCTTCCTATCGGCAGAATCGGCCCAGTCGGTGAAACGCGGACGAGCAATAGAGCGGTTCGCCTGGAGCTATCAGCAGCTGGTTATCTCTGCTCCCCCATCAGTGGGGCTCGTCCCGGGCGAGGAGTCGGAGGACGGCCGCGGCGGAGTCCGCGTCGGCGAGGCTGCCCTGTCGCCGCCGATCGAGCAATTGGGTCAGCCCGGCGTCACCACCGGCGCGGGCTTGCCGGAACCGCGCGGCCAGCACTTCCTGGGCAAGGGAGAGGAGTTCGCGGTCGGCGTCCCCCTCCCCGCGGCGGCGCGGGCTGGTCCGGATCGCCTGCCACAGTTCCGCGAACCCCTGCCCGGCGCGCGAGCTGACGAGCACCACCGGCACGTTTCGCGTGCCCACCAGGTCGAGCGAGGCACGCACCTGGGCGGCGGCCTGTCCGGCGCCGGGCAGGTCGGCCTTGTGGATCACCACCACGTCGGCGACCTCCAGCACGCCCGCCTTCTCCCACTGCAGGTCGTCGCCCGTCTCGGGCTGGAGCAGCAGCACGACGACGTCCGCCAGATCGCGTACCGCCGTGTCGCCCTGGCCGGCGCCGACCGTCTCGATCAGGACGACGTCGAATCCGAACGCCTCCAGCAGGCGCACCATCACGTCGAGGTGCTCGGCGACGGCACCGCGGCCGGAGAGGGCGGCCAGGCTGCGGATGAAGACGCCGTCATCGTCCGCGCGGCCGGGCATGCGAAAGCGGTCGCCGAGCAGGGCGCCGCCGCTGAGAGGGCTCTGCGGATCGCAGGCGAGCACCGCGACCTTCAGGTTCTGGCCGCGCACGTGATCGATGAGCTTGCCGATCAGGGTGCTTTTCCCAACCCCGCCGCCGCCAGTGAGCGCGACGACGAGAGCGGGCTGCGCGGCCGGGCCGAGCGCCGTGCGGATCTCGGCGAGCGCCTCCCCCCGGGCCGCCAGGCTGAGCAGGCGCGCCAGGGCCAGGCGATCGCCCCGGCGGAAACGGTCGAGCAGAACCGGCAGGTCAGGCATGGGTCGTCTCGCTCCGCTGGCGCAGGAACGCCACGATCTCATCCAGTGACGTGCCCGGTCCGAACACGCGAGCCACGCCCATCTCCAGCAACTTCGGCATGTCGCCCTCGGGGATGATGCCGCCGACGAGCACGCCGACGTGTTCCAGGCCGGCCGCGCGCAGCAGTTGCAGGACGCGCGGCACCAGGGTCATGTGGGCGCCGCTGAGGAGGCTCAGGCCGAGCCAGTCGGCGTCCTCGTCGGCGACGGCGCGAACGACCGCCTCGGGCGTCTGCCACAGCCCGGCATAGATGACGTGGAACCCAGCGTCGCGCAGGGCGCGGGCGACCACCTTGATGCCGCGGTCGTGGCCGTCGAGCCCGACCTTGGCGAGGACGACACGGGGCGGTGGGGTAACGGTCATGGCCGGTTTCCTGCCTCCTGGGGACACGATCACTCGAAGAACCGCCGGACACGTACCTGAAAGCCCGGCAACAACTCCGGCAGGACAAGCTCCTGGTCCGCCTGGAAGATCTGCGTGGGCTGGTCCTCGAAGTAAGCGTGGGCCGTCTCGGTTTGCGCGTCCAGCACGCACACCACCGCGACCCCGGCGTTCAGGTACTCAGCCACCTTCGCGAGCACCTTTTTCCAGCGATCCGTCGGCGAGCGCACCTCGAAGACCAGTTCCGGCGCCACGGGAAGATACCCGTCCGGCATCGGACCTTTGGGGACGCGGAGATAACTGTAGTAGGCCACGTCGGCGCCGCGCACCGTATCGGGACCGCGTTCGGTGATGATCCCGGCATCGTTGCTCACCACGCGGCCGAGATCACGCTCCTCGACAAAGTTCCCGACGAACCGAACCACTCTGCCGCAAATCTCCCCGTGACGAGGCGCAGGCACATTCATCGGCACGACCCTCCCGCGTACCAGTTCCCTGGGTTGCCCGTTGCCGGGGAGCAGTCGAAACTGCTCGGCCGTCAAGAGTGTGTTGACTGCTTCCATGTCCACCTCCTGAAGTCGTTCGATCACGCTCACCACTTCGCCGCCCCGTCGTAGCGCCCGAACACGTCCGCCAGTGCATTCATGATCTCGCCCACGGTGCAGCGGGCCTCCGCCGCGTCCAGGAATGCCGGCATCAGGTTCTCCTTCGTCCCCGCCACGCGCCGGACCGTGTCGAGCGAGCGGCACACCGTCTCCGCGTCGCGCTGGCCCTTGATCCGCCGCAGCGACGCGACCTGCGCGCGCTCGACGCCCTCCTCGACCTGCAGGATGTCGAGCGGCTTCTCGTCCGCCTCCTGGAAGGCGTTGACGCCGACGATGAGCTTCCGCTTCGCGTCCACGTCGCGCTGGTACGTGAACGCCGCCTCGGCGATCTCGCGGCGGAAAAACCCGACCTCGATGGCCGGGAGCATCCCGCCCAGCCCCTCGATGCGCTCGAAGTAGGCGCGGGCGTCCTGCTGCATCTGTTTCGTCAGCGCCTCGACGAAGTAGCTGCCGCCGACCGGATCGACGGTGTTCGTCACGCCCGTCTCGTGTGCGAGCACCTGCTGCGTGCGGAGGGCGAGTGTGACGGCGTGCTCGGACGGCAGGGCAAGCGTCTCGTCCATGCTGTTGGTGTGGAGCGACTGGCACCCGCCCAGCACGGCCGCCAGCGCCTGGTAGGCGACCCGCATCAGGTTCACCTGGGGCTGTTTGTCCTGCAGGCTGCACCCCGCCGTCTGGGCGTGGAAGCGGAGTTTCCACGACGCCTCCTTCTTGGCGCCGTACTTGTGGCGCAGCGCCTCGGCCCACAGGACGCGCGCCGCCCGGTACTTGGCGATCTCCTCGAAGATGTCGTTGTGGGCGTTGAAGAAGAACGACAGGCGCGGGGCGAACTCGTCCACGTCCATCCCGCGGGCGAGGCAGATGCCGAGATAGTGGAACCCGTCGGCGAGGGTAAAGGCGAGTTCCTGCACGGCGGTCGAGCCGGCCTCGCGGATGTGGTAGCCGCTGATGCTGACGGGGTTCCACTGCGGAACGTGGCGGGCGCAGAACTCGATCGTGTCGCACACCAGCCGGACGTGCGGCGCGGGCGGGAAGACAAATTCGTTCTGGGCGTGGAACTCCTTGAGGATGTCGTTCTGCAGCGTGCCGCGCAGCTGCCGCCAGTCGATGCCGCGATCCCGCGCGTTCGCCAGGAAGTACGCCATCACGATCGCCGCCGGCGCATTGATCGTCATCGACACCGACACCCGCGCCAGGTCGATGCCGGCGAACAGCTCGCGCATGTCGTCGAGCGTATCGACCGCGACGCCGAGCCGGCCGACCTCGCCGAACGAACGCGGATCGTCGCTGTCCAGGCCCATCAGCGTCGGCAGGTCGAACGCGGTGCTCAGCCCGGTCTGGCCCTTGTCGAGCAGGAATCGGAAGCGCCCGTTCGTCTGCCGCGCCGTGCCGAACCCGGCGAACTGGCGCATCGTCCACAGCCGGCTGCGGTACATCGAGGCGTGGACGCCGCGCGCGAACGGGTACTGGCCCGGATAGCCCAGGTCGGTATCGTGGTCGAAGCCGTTGAGGTTGTCGGGGGTGTAGAGTGGCGCGACCGGCATCCCGCTGACGGTGGTCGGCGGTTGGGCGCGGCCGGGGGCGGCGGCGACCTCTTGCTCCCAGCGCGCGCGGGCGGCGGTATCGATCACGGGGGCCATGTACGTTCTCCTGCGCTTTTGTCAGGTGTCCGAAACCAGTTCCTCGATCCAGCCGGTGCGCTTGAGCCAGCCGTCCCCGTACACCCAGGTGGCGAGGCACACCGCGTGGCCGAGGTGGCGCGGCCGGCCGTTCTTCCGCGGTGTGTGTCCGCAGACCATGACCTTGCCCGACTCGTGCCCGAGCAAATGGCGAGCGGCAGGATCGACAGACCATGCCGCCGACGCAACTCGCGGTGATACTCGCACATGCGCCTGCGGAGCGGCGCGACCCGCTCGCGCGACTCGGCTCGGCGCGTCCCTCACGCTATACGCGCTCCACCACCATCGCCACCGCGTTGCCGCCGCCCAGGCACAGCGCTGCCAGCCCGCGCTTCAGCCCACGCTGCTCCAGCGCGTGCAGCAGCGTCACCAGTACCCGCGCTCCCGACGCTCCGATGGGGTGCCCCAGCGCGATCGCCCCGCCGTTGACGTTCACCCGGCTCTCGTCCAGTTCCAGCCCCTTGCCGCACGCCAGCATCTGCGCCGCGAACGCCTCGTTCAACTCAAACAGGTCGATGTCGCCAGGCCGCAAGGCGGCCCGGTCGAGAACCTGGCGCACCGCCTCGACCGGGGCGATGAAGATCTCCTTCGGCGCCACCCCGCTCGTCGCGTAGGCGACGACGCGCCCCAGCGGTTTCGTCCCGAGACGGTCAGCGGCCTGGCGCGACGCCACGACCAGCGCCGCAGCGCCATCGCTGAGCATCGAGGCGTTGCCGGCGGTCACGGTGCCGCCCTCCTTGAAGGCGGCCTTCAGTTTGCCCAGCCCCTCCGCCGTCGTGTCCGGGCGCAGCCCCTCGTCGCGCGAGACGGTCTTCGCCTTCGGCCCGCTGCCGACGGTGACCGGAACGACCTCGGCAGTGAAGGCGCCACGCTCCCACGCCGCGGCCGCGCGCTGGTGGCTCCGGGCGGCGAAGCGGTCCTGATCGGCGCGCGTCACCCCGCACCGGGCGGCGATGTGTTCGGCCGCCTCGCCCATGTGCCAGCACTCGAAGGCGCACCACAGGCCGTCGTGGACCATCGCATCGACCGCCTTCTGATCGCCGTATTTCCACCCGGCGCGGGCGCCGAGCAGCAGGTACGGGGCGCGGCTCATGCTCTCCATCCCGCCCGCCACGAGCAATTCGGCGTCGCCAGCCCGGAGCGCCTGGACCGCGAGCATGATCGCCTTCAGCCCGGACCCACACACCTTGTTGACGGTGAAGGCGGCGACCGTGTCGGGCAGGCCCGCCTTCAGGGCCGCCTGCCGGGCCGGGTTCTGGCCGAGGCCCGCCTGGATGACGTTGCCCAGGATCACCTCGTCCACCTGCTCCGGGCGCGCCCCGGACCGGCGCAGCGCCTCCTGGACGGCGAGGGCGCCGAGTTGCGGGGCCGGCACGTCGGCGAGGCCGCCGAGGTACTTGCCGATGGGCGTGCGGACGGCGGAGAGGATCAGCGTTTCGGTCATCGGTCTTCCCTCGACATGACAATGCGGGCACGGTAACGTTCATTCTACCTGCGGCCGGGAGGCCGGGAAACGCCAGGCCCTGGCTCGTGGAGGATGCCAGGGGGGCAGCCGCAAGCGCGATCTCAGGCCGAACGTGCCGCCCTGGTCGTCCCTTGTGGGTGCCCCGCCTCCCCTGTATCCTCACCCCTGCGCCCCTGTTACCGGCTCCACGACCATGCTCCTGCACACCGAGCAACTGACCAAGGATTACGGCACCGTTCGCGCCCTGGACCGGCTGGACCTGACGCTCGCTCCCGGCGAGGTGTTCGGCCTGCTCGGGCCGAACGGGTCGGGCAAATCGACCGCTCTGCGCCTGCTCCTGGGGTTCCTGAGGCCGACCGACGGGGCGGCGTGGATCGACGGCCACCATTGCTGGAACGACAGCGTCGCCGCCCGGGCGCGCGTCGCCTACCTGCCGGGCGAGCTGCGCCTCTACGAGAACATGACCGGCCGGCAGCTGATCCGCTTCCTGTGCGGGCTGCGCGGCACCACCGAGCGGGCGGAGATCCGGCGTCTGGCCGGCACCCTGGACATCGACCTGACGCGCCCCATCGCGCAGCTGTCGTCGGGGATGAAGCGCAAGGTCGCACTGCTCGCCGTGCTGGCTCCGCACGCGCCGTTGCTCATCCTCGACGAGCCGACGAACACCCTCGACCCGACCATGCGGGACGAGCTGCTGTCCCAGCTGCGCGAGGCACGCGACCGCGGGCAGGCGGTGCTGTTCTCCTCTCACGTCCTGACCGAGGTGGAGCAGGTGTGCGATCGCGTCGGCATCCTCCAGCGCGGCCGGCTGGTCCACCTGCAGGCGCTGGCCGACCTGCGCGGGACGCGCGTCGTCACGGCCGCCTTCACCGGCGTCGTCGAAGCGCTGCCCGACCTGCCCGGCCTGGGCGGCGTCACCCGCGACGGCAACCGGGTGGCGTTCGCGTATGACGGCCCGCTCGCGCCGCTGCTGGGGTGGCTGGCCCGGCAGCAGGTGGTCGATCTGAAGCTGGAACCGCTCGGCCTCGGTCCGATCTACGCCCGCTACCACGGAACGCCGGCATGACCCGCATCCTCGTTCGCAAACTGCTCCGGGACGCACGCACCGCGCTGCTCGTCGTCGCCCTGCTGCTGATGGCCTTCGAGATGTTGTGGTGCAAGATCACCCAGCGCATCACCGGCGAGCTGGTGCCGGTGCTGCTGGGCGACAAGGACCGGAGCCTGAACGAGCTGCAGCAGAAGATTTTCGAGGGGCCGGGCAAGATCGTGCGGACGCTGATGGGCGGCGAGCGCGTCAGCCTCGGCCGGGCGATGGACGTGCTGTCCATCGGGTACGTCCACCCGCTGGTGCAGACGCTGCTGTGCATCTGGGCGATCGGACGCGCGGCCGGCGCGATCGCGGGGGAGATCGATCGCGGAACGATGGAGCTGCTGCTCGCGCAGCCGGTGCCCCGGGCGCGGGTCATCGGCGCTCACTTCCTGATCGATCTGATCGTGATCCCGGTGCTGTGCCTGAGCATGTGGGCCGGCACGGTGGCGGGGGTGTGGCTGGTCGGCGAGATCCGGGTGGCACCGGAACAGCTCAAACTGCGGCCGCTGCTGCTCGGGGAACTCGGACCCGAACAGCTGCGGCTGGAGCCGCTGCAGTGCAGCCCGGCCCTGCTGTACGTCGGGGCGCTGCTGTTCGCGGTGAGCGGTTACTCCCTCTGGCTGTCGGCCGGCGGGCGGTTCCGCGGCCGGGTTCTCGGCGTGGCCGTGCTGCTCACCCTCTTCCAGTTCCTCGTCAACGTGGTCGGCCAGCTCTGGCCGGTGATCGAGCCGTTGCGCCCCTTGACCGTCTTCTACTACTACCAGCCGCAGGAAGTCATCCTGCGAGCCGACTGGTACGCCGACCCGCTGGTGTGGGGAAGGGTGGGCGTCCTGGCAGGGGTGGGGACGGTCGGGTATCTGCTGGCGCTGTGGACCTTCTGCCGTCGCGACCTGCCGGCGCCGCTGTAGGCGCGGCCCTACAGCAGGGCGTCGAGGTCGTCCGGGCTGAGCTGGTCCGCGAACTCACACCCGATGAGCCACTCGCCGTTCACCTGCGGGGTGCAGTGAACCACCCGGGCGGGCAGGTCGAACACGCGGTCCTGGGCGACGCTGCGCAGGTTGATGACGATCAGCGTTTCCGCCTCCAGCGGCTGGCCCGCCTGGATCCCGGCGCCGGTGGCCGACAGGTTCAGGATCCAGACGCGCCGCGGCGCCTCGCCCCCGACCCGGTGCAGCACCCGTGCGGCCGTCGCCGGCCCGCAGTGGTAGCGCGGCTCAACCCGACGTTTGATCCACTGGTGTCGCTGCAACAACGTCATCTCCGCCTGGATGGGAATACCCAGCTCCGCCATAACGCCTCGTCTGTTACCGTGAGCAAGTCGCCTCTGCTCAACCGTAGATTAGCATCCTGCGCCTGTCAAACGCCGGGCTCCGGCCCGGGCGCGGCCTCTGCGGGCTCAGACCGCGTTGACCCCCCGCCGGCGCGCCGCTATAGTCCAGCCGCACCTCGCTGCCGCTGCGTGAATGGCCGTTCCGCTTCTCCTTTCCTGGACCCCGGTCATGCGTCGCAAATCGGTCCTGCTGGCGGTCGGCGTACTCGTACTGGCCGGCCTGGTCACCCTCGGCGCGCTCGCTCTCCTGGCCCGGCACACGCCGTCGTTTTACGAGCGTGCCGCCATCCCGCCGGGGAAGCTGCGCCGGGACCAGTCGGCGGCGTTCTACCGGACGGTGACGAGCCTGGTCAATCAGATCATGAACCGCGAGCCGGTCTGGCACGGCACCTTCACGGAGGCCCAGCTGAACAGCTACTTCGAGGAGGACTTCCTGTCATCGGGCGTGGCCGGGAAACTCCTGCCGGAGAACGTGACGGCGCCGCGGGTGGTCCTGGAGCAGGACAGGATCCGGCTCGCGTTCCGGTACGGGCAGCCGCCGTGGAGCACGGTCATCTCGATCGACTTCCGGGCGTGGCTGGCGCCGAAGGAGCGCAACGTGGTGGTGCTGGAATTGCAGTCGCTGCACGCCGGGTCGCTGCCGATCTCGGCCCAGTCGCTGCTGGAGCAGATCTCGAACATGATCCGGCGGCACAACATCGACGTGACATGGTATCGGCACAACGGCAACCCGACCGCGGTCCTGCGGTTCCAGATCGACCAGCCGCGGCCGACGGTCCAGATCCGCCACCTGGAGCTGCGCAACGGCATGCTGACCGTGCAGGGCCGGTCGATCGAGGCGGCGCCCGCCACCAACGCGGTCGCGTGCCCGCCCGCGGCCGGGCCGCGGGGCAACTAACTGGCCGGCGCGCCGGCGGACGGGGCGGCCAGCGGGAGGCGGGCCTCCCAGCCGCCGCGCGCGCGGACGACCTCGCGGTACAGGGTGTCGCGCTCGACCGGGATGCGGCCCGCCTCCTCGATCAGCCGGCGGATCTCCGCCACGCTCAGTTCCTGCGGCGAGTCCGACCCGGCGTCGTGGTAGATCTTCTCGTGGACCACGGTGCCGTCGAGGTCGTCGGCCCCGAAGCTCTGCGCGACCTGCGCCGTCTTGATCCCGAGCATCACCCAGTACGCCTTGATGTGCGGGAAGTTGTCGAGCATCAGCCGGCTGACCGCCATCGTCCGCAGGTCCATCAGCACGTCCGGCTTGGCGAGGTGGGCGAGATCGGTGTTGTCGGGGTGGAATGCGAGCGGGATGAACGTCTGGAACCCGCCGGTCTGGTCCTGGATCTCGCGCAGCCGACACAGGTGGTCGATGCGGTGACGCGCCTTCTCGATGTGGCCGTAGAGCATCGTCGCATTGGACCGGAGCCCCAGTTCGTGCGCCTCGCGGTGGATGCGGCCCCAGGCGTCAGCGTCGGCCTTGTGTTCGCAGATCCGGTCGCGCACCTCGGGGTGAAAGATCTCGGCGCCGCCGCCGGGCAGGCTGCCCAGGCCCGCCTCCTTGAACTCGGCGAGCAGGTCGCGCGTCGGCCGGCCGGTCAGACGGCTGAACCAGTCCCACTCGACCGCCGTGTACGCCTTCAGGTGCAGCCGTGGGTGCGCCTGGTGAATGAGGCGCACGACGTTCAGATACCACTCGTAGGGCAACTGGTGGTGCAAACCGCCGACGATGTGCAGTTCCGTCGCCCCGCGCCGGTCGGCCTCGGCGGCGCGCTCGAGGATTTGCTCGTCGTTCATGGCGTACCCCTTCGGGTTCCGCAGGTCGGCCCGGAAGGCGCAGAAGGTGCAGCGGTAGACGCAGACGGTGGTCGGGTTCAGGTGGGTGTTGACGTTGTAGTAGGTGAAGCGGCCGTTCTTCCGCTCGCGGACGAGGTTCGCCAGTTCGCCGAGCGCGAGCAGGTCGGCCTGCTCCTCCAGGTACAGCCCGTCCTCGAAGGAAAGGCGCTCGCCGGCCTCGACCTTGGACCGGATCTCGGACAACCGGGCGTCGGTGGGAACACTTGTCATGGTTTGGCTCGTCCGGGGCGACTTCATCAGCATTGTAGGCCGCGGCCTCAGTTTTTTCTAGCTCCTGAAAGTTCAGAACCCTTAACACACAAGCCGTCTGGACCGTCAGGCGGTGGACGCGCTAGTCAGTTCTTGCTCAACGAGCGGCCTTCTTCAGCTCGATCCGCAACGCCTGGCCGTCCACCTTGACGTCGGCGCCGTGCGCCGCTGTCCCCAGCGGCTCCGTCGCCCACGCGGTCACCAGCGTCTCGCCGCCGAGGTAGGCCCGGTGCGTCTCGATCGCCTTGCCGAGCGCCGGGGCGTCGGTATGCAGGTACAGCGCGATGCGGTCGTCCATCTCCAGGTTCGCATCCTTGCGCGCCTGCTGGACGTGGCGCACCACCTCGCGGGCCGTGCCCTCCAACTTCAGCTCTTCCGTGATGCGGGCGTCGAGCGCGACCTGCGTGCCGCGTTCCTCGACGCCAGTCCAACCTTCGGCCGCACGCGCCTGCACCCAGACGTCGCCCGGTTCCAGAAGGACCGCCCCGCCGGGAAGCGGTAGCTCGAACGACTCGCCCGCGGCCAACTTCTTCGCCACCGCCGCCGCTGTGTCGGCCACGGCGAGCGCCGCCGTCACCTCCTTGAGGCGCGAGCCGATCTTCGGGCCGAGCGCCTTCGGATTCGGCTTTACCTCGGTGGACAGCAGCGGGCCGTTGCCGCTGTGCAGGGCGACGCGCTTGATGTTCAGTTCCTCCGTAAGCTGGTCGGCGAAGCGTTCAACGGCGCGGCGGGCGCCCTCGTCGCCGGGCTGGACCCGCAGTTCGGCCAGCGGCTGGCGCACCTTGATTTTGACAGTGTTCCGCGCCGCCGAGCCCAGCGTCACCAGATCGAGCAGGGCGTCCATGTCGCGCGACAGCTCCTCGTCGATCAGCGCCTCATTGACCTCCGGATAGTCGCAGAGGTGTACACTGGGGCTGTGCCCGGCGGCCCCCTGCGTCAGGTTCTGGTACAGCGTCTCGGCGAGGAATGGCACGACTGGCGCGAACAGCTTCGTCAGCGTCAGCAGCACCTCGTAGAGGGTCTGGTAGGCGGCCGTCTTGTCCTGCCCCTTCTCGCTCTTCCAGAAGCGGCGGCGGTTGCGGCGGACGTACCAGTTGCTCAGCTTGTCATCGACGAACTTCTCGGCCTCCAGGCAGAACGCTTGCACGTTGAACTTCTCGAACGCCGTGCGCGCCGTCCGGACCAGCTTCTGCAGGTCGGAGAGGATCCAGCGGTCGATGTCCGGGCGAGCCTTCACCGGCACCTGCGGCCCGCCCGCCTCGAAGCCGTCTGCCTTCGCGTAGTTGCAGAAGAAGGCGTAGGTGTTCCACAGCTTCAGGACGAAGCGCGCACGCAGCTCGTCTGCCGGCTCCGGGCCGAAGTCGATATTGTTCGCCGGATTGCTCCGGCAGAACAGCCAGCGGATCAGGTCGGCACTCATGGGCGGGTGGCTGCTGGTGGCACCCTTCGGGTCCGTCAGCTGATACCCCTCGTCGGCGGCCCCCTCGAACGGGATCGCGTTACCCGCCGACTTGTGCATCGGCCGGTCCCACTGGTCGCGCACCAGCCCGTGCCCGAGCAGTACCTTCATCGGCGCACGCTGCTCCATCATCGTGCTCATGGCGAGGATGGCGTAGAACCAGTTGCGGAATTGTCCCGGGAAGCTCTCGGTGATGAAGTCGGCCGGGAACCACTTCTCCCAGTACGCGCGGTCCTTGTTGTAGCCCATCGTCGAGAACGGCACGATGCCCGCGTCCAGCCACGGGTTGCCGACGTCCGGGATGCGGCTCGCGCGCCCGCCGCACTGCGCGCACTTCACCTTCACCTGGTCGATCCACGGCCGGTGCGGGCTGTGGCCGTCGAACTTCTCCCACCCCTCGACGGCGCGCTCCTTCAGCTCGTCGCGGCCGCCGATCACGTCGAACGTGCCGCACGTCTCGCACACCCAGATCGGCAGCGCCAGGCCCCAGAAACGCTTCTTCGAGATCATCCAGTCGCCCATGTTGCGTAGCCAGTCGAGTTCGCGCGCCTTGCCGTTGATGCTCTCCGGCAGGAATGTCACGTCCTCGACGACGCGCATGATCTCGTCGCGCCACTTCATGTCGATGAACCACTCATCGACCAGGCGGAACAGCAGTTCCGTCTTGCAGCGCCAGCAGTGCGGGTAGCTGTGCGGATACTTCTCGACCTCCAGCAGCAGCCCCTTCTCTTTCAGGTTGTTCAGGATCCAGTCGGCCGTCGCGTGGGCCAGCGCCGACTTCCCCGCCAGTAGCCCCAGGCCCGGCAGGAACACGCCTTCATCGTCGAGCGGCGCGACCGGCACCAGCTGCTCGTCCTTGCCGAGGAGGAAGTCCTCCTTGCCGCAGCCCGGGGCGATGTGGACGATGCCCGTCCCCTCGACCTCGCCGACCGCGTCCCAGGCGATGACGCGATGGATCGCTCGCGCCGGTTCCTGCGGCCCCCAGCCCTGTTTGACCACCACGTCGGCGATCCGGTCCGGATAGCCGCCGGGGTGGCCCTGGGCCGGCAACTCGTCGAACGGCCCGTCGTAGGTCCAACCGACCATCTCGGCGCCGCGCAACTCGCCGACGACCTCGAACCCGCCCTTTTCCTTGAAGATCTGTTCGAGTGCCTTCAGCTTCGGTACGCCCTCGATCCATTCCTTGCGCCTGAACTCGTCCTCCTTGCGGTGGGCGGTCAGGGCGCCCTTCGCGAGGTAATAGATCTGGTCGCGGTGCTTCACCTTGACGTAGGTGAGCGCCGGATTGACGGCGGCGGCGACGTTGCTCGTGAGCGTCCAGGGCGTGGTGGTCCAGACGAGGAGGTTCTCGCCAGGACGCTCGCGGAGCGGGAAACGCACGAACACGGCGCGGTGGGCAACAAGCTGGTAGCCCTCGTGCATCTCCTGCTGCGACAGGCCGACAGCGCAGCGCGGGCACCACGGCATGGCGTCGTACCCGCGATACACCAGTCTGCGGCCGTGGCACTTCTTGAGGAAGCGCCAGATCGTGTAGTTGTTCTCGTCCGCCATCGTGAAGTAGCTGCGCCGCGCGTCCGGCGGCTTCTGCCAATCCGCGGCGCGGTCCCAGTCCATCCAGTACCCCAGCCGGATCGACTGATCGGTCTGCACGCGCGCGTACTTATCGACGCGCTCCTTGCACAGCCGGACGAACTTGTCAATGCTCGCGAAGGCGTCGCCGGGAACGAGGTTCTCGATGTCGCGCTTGGACCGGAGCCGGAGTTCCTTCTCGACCTCGACCTCGACCCACAGCCCCTGGCAGTCGAAGCCGTTCTGGTAGCGCAGCTCGTGGCCGGTCATGGCGAAGTAGCGCTGGTAGGCGTCCTTGTAGGTGCGGCCCCAGGCGTGGTGGACGCCCATCGGGTTGTTGGCGGTGATCGGGCCGTCGAGGAACGACCACCGCGGCTTGCCGCGGTTCTGCGCGCGCAGCTTGTCGAACGCGCCGAGGCGCTGCCACAAATCCAGCACAGCCCGCTCCTGCGCGGGGAAATCGACCTGCGTATCAACCTTGTCGAACGGCATCGCAACGACCCTCGGAAGACGAAAGCGCTTATCTTATCAGCTGGACAGGGGACAGGTACGGGTTCGCGGCGGACCGCTCTCGTCCGCGAAGGCGCGCCGAAACCAGCCAACGGAGCTTGACAAAGACGATTCATCGAGGATGCTAATGGCTCGTGGTTCCCGCACTGAATACGACGCGAAAGGCGGAAGGAGGTACTGATGCGACCCCTGCAAGGCTTTGGACTGCTCCTCCTCGTGGCGGCGCTGTTCATCACCGGCTGCTCGTCCAACAACAAGGGCAAACTCGAAGGGACGAAATGGCGGTCTCAGGCGACCACCGTCAAGGGCATCCCCCTGCCGGCCGGATCACTCCAGCTGGAGTTCAGCAACGACGGGAAGCTCGTCTACCGGGTGGGCGGCCAGATGATGACGGGCACCTACTCGCTCGGGATGGGCGATAACGTGAACTTCCACATGGACCAGAACCTGGCTGGGCGGAAGGATCACACGGAGAAGATCGTCGTCAACGGCAACCAACTCACCATGACCGATTCCGACGGGACCACCCTGACCTTCACCAAGAGCTAGGTCCGCGCCAAGCGGTTTTCCCAACCCTGTAGAGGAGGCGCCGTCCCCCGATCCCCGCGGCAAGATCGGGGGACGGAGCCCCCTCCTACAGGGTTGGGAAACCACGTCGGAGCCGTTCTTCGAGGAACTCCAGCCACCGCCCCATACCCTCGCCCGTCTTCGCCGACACCTCGAAGAGCAGCATGCCGGGCCGGACCGCCTCGATGCTCCGCCGCGCCGCAGCCGGATCGAACTCGACGGCCGCGGTCAGGTCTGCCTTGGTGATGACGGCCACGTCCGCGGTGTGGAAGATGGTCGGGTACTTGAGCGGCTTGTCCTCCCCCTCCGTCACCGAGAACAATACCGCCCGCAACTCTTCGCCCAGATCGAAGGTCGCCGGACAGACCAGGTTGCCGACGTTCTCGACGAACAGAAAATCCAGCGCCTCCAGCTCCCAGCCGTCGAGCGCCGTGCGGACCATCGCCGCCTCGAGGTGGCAGACGGTGCCGGTCGTGATCTGCCGGACCGGCGCCCCGCTCCGGGCCAGGCGCCGGGCGTCGTTGTCCGTCGCCAGGTCGCCGACGAGGGCCGCGACCCGATGCCGGTCACGCAGCAGCGTCAACGTCCGCTCCAGGAACGCGGTCTTGCCGGATCCGGGGCTGGAAACGAGGCTCACCACGAACACGCCGGCCGCGCGGAAGCGATCGCGCAGGGCGCGGGCGGTCAGGTCGTTCTGCTTCAGGACGTGTTGGCGGACCTCGACCAGGCGCGTCTGCCGGCTCATACCTCGACCTCGAGAGCGACGACTTCCAGTTCGCGGCCGCTGACGACCCGGGGCGTCGGGCCGCCGCAGACCGGACAGCAGAGGTGCGGGAACTCGGGAGTGCGCTCGGCGGCGCAGGCGGGGCAGTAGGTGACGAGCGGCACGTCCTCGATCCGCAGCTCGCACGTCGGGTGAGCGGACCCCGCGCGGGCCAGCTCGAAGGCGGAGCGGAGCGCGTCCGGAATCACGCCGGCGAGCGGGCCGAGTCGCAGGTGGACGGCGGCAACCCGAACGCCGCCCTGGCGCGCGGCCTCGTCGGCGACCGTGTCGAGGATGGCCAGCGCGATCGACAACTCGTGCATGACCGGCCCCGAACGGGTTATCTTCCCCGGCGCGCTGCAAAGCCCACGGGTGGCGCCCCGTGGGGCAAGTTCCCAGCACTCCACCCACGGGGCGCCACCCGTGGGCTTGACCTAAAACCCTGGCACATCCTCCTCCTTGACCCTGCCCTAGGCGCCAGGAATTCGCTCGCCGGGCGGAAGCTGGTCCCGCGTCAGCGCCTCGGTCCGCTCCAGCAGCGCCCGCGCTCGCGGGTCCACCGCCGCGGCCGCCCGCTTCTCCTCGTCCGTGAGGCTGAGGATGCGCAGGGTCAGGCTCTCGTCGATCTCGGTGCCGCCGGACAGGTCGCCCGTGCCCTCCGGGGCGATCTGCGGGTAGTCGTACAGGATGACCGGGGATGCCAGCATCGTGTCCTTCTGCCCCTTCTCGCCGACCAGGACTGGCCAGCAGCCGACGTTGCGGCACCCGGCGGCCGCGGCGCGCCCGTGTTCGGGCGGGTCGAGGAGGGAGACGAACTCCGCCTCACGCGCACCGAGGATCACGTGAGTCGAGATCAGGGTGTGGGGCAGCGCCTCCTCGCGGGTCGTCGGTCTCGTCGCGGCCGGCCGGGTCTGGTTGCGGACGCGCACCGTCACCCGCACCAGCCCCTCGCCCGCGGCCTCGGTGCTCAGCTCGACCGCCCCCTCGACCGGCTGCGCCTCGCGCACCAGTACGCCGACCACGTCCCCGTCCGGCCCGCGCACCCCCTCGACGGAGCGGCGCGGGGCGAACCAGAATTCGCGGCGCAGCGGCTCCTGCCCCAGGGCGGCCAGATCCCGCTCGCCGAGGACGATCTCGCGCTCGACCGCCTCCTGCCAGGTGCAGTAACGCTGCCCGCCGGTCTCCAGTACCTCGACCGGCCGGTAAGCCGGCTCTCCATGCCGCGGCAGGTCGCGGATCGGCCGGGCAAGCTGGCCGGCCGTCCGCGTTACCAGGTGCAGGAACCGCACCCGCACCCGCACGGTCGCGCCGGGCCGCGCCTGGACCAGGCACTGAGCCTGCATCTCCCACAGGTCGGCCCCGCTCTGGGCCTCGCTGTATGCCCGCGGGTAGAGCCCGCCAAACGTCAACCGCCGCCGGTTCTTTACTGCCGGCCGGTAGGGGTAAAGGATGTAGCCCTCGTAGAGGAGTGCCTCCGCGATCCGGTCCGCCACCGCCCGACTCATGTCGTCCCCCGTGCTTCCGCCGCCGCGAGGAGATTTGCCGGTGCTTGCTCCCACGTCCCCAGGCCGTGCCGGCTCCTACGGCGTTTGGAAACGGTCTCTCAGCCGATCGAACACGCCTTTCCGCAGACAGAGCCAGACGCCGCTCGGATAGTACCGTTCCATCATGGCGCGCCGGACGCCAACCGGCAAGCCGTAGCTCGCCTCCTGTTGTCAGCCGATCGGGGCGATCTACAGCGCTCCGGCCACAGCAGCAGGTGGCGGCGCGGAGCGCTGAGCGTTAGCACGCCCTCGCCGATCATCAGCATGGCGAGGACTTCCTTCATCCGTGCTGCGAGCATCTTCACCTCCTTCGGGCGCGGTGGTGCGGGCGGGTTTCGGAAGCCGAGGACAATCCAGGCGAAAGACATGCCGCGCGTGACAGATCCACAGCTGCTGCCTCAGCAAAATCGGCAAGCCGCGAGAACGGGGCAACCGGACCGGGGGCGCAAGGATCGAGCCTTTTTCAGCTGCCGTCGGTGGGGGGTGTGCGTCTGTCCTGCGCTGCAGTGATGGGTAGTCAAGTACCAGGGAGGGAGAAGTGGGTTGCGCTTGGGCGAGCGGCAGCTGTACTTCGCCCCTCTCCCACCAGGGGAGAGGGGCGACTTCTTCCTGCCGCTCGCCTTATTGCAATCGTGGTGGTCCCTTACGCCGGCGCCTCCGCTGCGCGGAGGCACCGGCCGATCTGCCGGACCGCCTGCCGCAACCGCTGCTCGTTCTCGACCAGAGCGAGGCGCAGATACCCTTCGCCGGCCTGGCCGAACCCGCCGCCCGGGCTGACCGCCACCTCGGCCTCGTCCAGTAGCTTCATCGCGAAGTCGATGGACCCCATGCGGCGGCGCCACTCCTCGGGATACCGCGCCCAGACGAACATGCTCGCCCTGGGCCGCTCCACCTCCCAGCCGATCCGCCGTAGGCCGTCCACCAGCACGTCGCGCCGCTTCTGGTACTCCAGCGCCTGCCGCGCCACCATGTCGTCGCCGTGGCGCAGGGCGAGGATGGCCGCGATCTGGATCGCCTGGAAGATGCCGTAGTCGTAGTAGCCCTTGATCGTTGCCAGCGCACGCACCATTTCCGCGTTGCCGGCGCAGAACCCCAGACGCCAGCCCGCCATGTTATACCCCTTGCTCATCGTCGTTGTCTCGACCCCGACCGCCTTCGCCCCGGGGACCGACAGGAAACTCGGCGCCCGGTAGTCGTCGAAGCACACGTCGCCGTAGGCGAAGTCGTGGATCACCATGAACCCGAAGCGGCGGGCGAGCTTGACGACATCGACGAAGAAGTCCCTCTCCACCACCGTGGTCGTCGGGTTGTGCGGATAGTTGAGGATCAGAACCTTCGGGCGGGGGTACAGGTGCTCCGCCACCGCGGCGACGTTCGACAGGAAGCGGTCCGGTTTGGTGCAGTCGAGGCTGATGACGTTTCCCGACGCCAGCGCCACCGCATACACATGAATGGGAAACGACGGGGCGGGGACGATCGCCGTGTCGCCGGGGCCGAGCAGCGCCAGGCACATGTGGCTGAACACTTCCTTCGACCCCAGGCCGGCCAGTACCTCCGTCTCCGGGTTCAGCTCGACACCGTGGCGGCGGGCGTAGCGGAGGGCGGCCTCCCGCCGCAGGTTGTACAACCCGGTGCTGACGGAGTAGCGGTGGTTCCGGTCGTCGTGGGCCGCCTCGCACAACTTCTCGACGACGAGCGGTTCCGGAACGTCGGTCGGGTTGCCCATTCCCAGGTCGATGACGTCGATGCCGGCACGCCGTTTGCGATATTTCAGTTCGTTTATTTTCCCAAAAAGGTAAGGCGGGAGCCGCTTGACGCGCTCCGCCACGTTGATCTCGAAGGGTGTCTCCGGGGTGTTCGGTTCGCTCTGCATGGTCTGGCCGGGTGGGAAACTGAGGCGGGCTGGGACGATCTCGGATACTCGGCACCGAGCCGAGTATCCTGCGCGAGTAGCTCAGTTTAGCAGCCGCGTTCTCCGCTGTCACGCCACGGACTGGTATTTACAACCGTTTGTGCCATAATAACAATGGGTTGTCGCTGTGCCCGCACCTCGTCCCGTCCCGCGGGGGCCGCCCTCCTTCGCTCACGGTCCAGCCACTCAGGCAGCCTCGCCCACGGGGTGCCACGCCGGGAAGTCCGCACAGTCCCGACGCGGTCACGCAACGGTCAGGTTTTTGGACAATCTTTGAGCAGAGGTTCCACCATGACCTTTATCCTCCGTACAGGCGCAACGCCCCCTGGTGTCAACGGGGAATTGTTCCACGAGGGCTGGCGTCAGGAGGACGTTTCGACCGTCACGGACATCAACCCGGTGATCGAGCGATTGACCCAGGCGATGACGGACGCCGGTTACGCCAGCCGGGAGGCGTTCTCGGTCCGGCTGGCCCTGGAGGAGGCCATCGTCAACGCGATCAAGCACGGCCACCAGGGCGACTGCTCGAAGGAGGTCCGCGTCGGCTACCTGGTCGAGCCGGAGCAGGTGCTCCTGGTCATCGAGGACGAGGGGCCGGGGTTCACGCCGGACGACCTGCCCGACCCGCTCGCCCCGGAGAATCTGGAGCGAGCCTGCGGCCGCGGCGTCTTCCTCATCCGCCACTACATGACGTGGGTCCGGTACAACGACAGCGGCAACTGCGTGACGATGTGCAAGCAGCGGTCGTGACCAACCCGGAGCGCCCGCGACGGGCTCGGATGGTTTCCCCTTATTTGCGGCGCCATACCGCCGCTTCCGGGATGCCGAGTCGCTGCAGGGCTGGGCGGATGGCGGTGAAGAATCGCAGAGCGTCGCCCGGGTAGCCAGCGGTCGGCTCCAGGTCCGGGACGTGCCGCTGCCAGAAGGCGTTGAACTCCAGCATCAGCACCTCCCGCAGGTACTTGCTCACCATCGACGCCAGGGCGACGCAAAAGTGAGCGACGTCCGCGCGCGGCGCGAACGTCAGCTCGACCGGCCGGTTCGCTCCGTTCACCCGGTACACACTCCGGTCCGCCCCTTCCTCGTGCGGTATCACGACTCCGTCCGGGAAGGCGTTCTGCAGCAGCGGGGCGTAAACGTTGCGGCCCCCTTGCTTATCGACGAAGAAGCAGACCGGCTCACCCACCTCGCCCGGGCTGTGGGCCGCCCGCACCAACTCGACCAGTCCCAGCCCCATCACGACCGACTTGTTATCCCACCGATCGAGCAGGGCGTTGAAGCGCGTCGGGCAGACCACGATGCTGCGGACCGCCCCCCACGTCACCCCGCAGGCCCGCGACGCCTCGGCGAAGCGGTCCGCACACACGCGGAGTTTCTCGGCCTCGGTGACGGTGGGGACGGCAGTCGCGCCGGTGTACCACGGCTCGGCGCGCAGCTCCTCGTTCGCTGTCGGGCAGATCCCGTCCACGAAGGCGGCCAGCGACGGGGCGCCCTCGGGGCGGCAGAAGGGAAGGGCCGCGAGCACGCCGGTTTCCAGGTCGCGCAGCCCACGCGCCGGCGAGTAGATCCGCTTGGAGTCCTCGACCAGGAAGCGTCCGTCGGCCCGCTCGCCGCGGCGCCGCACGGCGGTCCGCAGCGGCCGCCACAGGTCGCCGTCGCGCAGCCTGTCCGGCACGCGACAGGCGACGGACGTCATCACGAACGGTCCCAGGTTCGGCCCGTAGCCGGCCTCGTCGATCCCGATGAGCCAGGGCATCCCGTCCCCTCCTCTCGACGATTGCTGCGCCCCCCGCCGTCCCCTATCCTGGCTGGTGTGCGCCGCCGCACCCCGGGGAGGGATGGCCGTCATGATGAGCGACAACATCTTCCAGAAGATCATCGATCGGCAGCTCAAGGCCGACATCATCTACGAGGACGACCGCTGCCTGGCGTTCCGGGACAACAACCCGCAGGCGCCGGTCCACGTTCTGATCATCCCGCTCAAGGTGATCCCAACCCACGACGCGATCGGGCAAGAGGACCGGGAACTGCTCGGGCACCTGCATCTGGTGGCGGCGCGGCTGGCGGAGCAGCTGGGGCTGAAGGACGGCTACCGACTGGTGCTCAACTGCCGCGAGGCAGCCGGCCAGACGGTGCCGCACCTGCACCTGCATCTGCTCGGCGGGCGGGCCATGCGCTGGCCGCCGGGGTGAAGCCAGACCGCCTGCCTCTCATTCGGTTGTTTCGAGTGGGTTACCGGGCTTCAGCCGGTACTGCCTGACAAAAGTAAGGCGTTCCCCGTCGTGTATCCCGTAATCAACGATGAGGAACCAGTGCATCCCGCGGTAGATCGTCAGATCAAGATGCCGCAGCCGGCACAACGGATCCCCCAGGTCAGCGGTTCACGTTCCAGCAAGCGCTGAACGACTCGCAGCGCATCGGCATACTCGCGCCGGAGACCGGCGCGATCCGCGAGTTCCGTCCAGCTCCGAAGGGTCGCCAGGATGGCCTGGGAGTGAACGACCTTGTACGGAACACCTGAAGGTTCGGGCATGGTCAACGACCATCCGGTGGATCGATTTCGGCAAGGATCTGGTCGAAGGTTATCCCATTTTGCCTCATGTCCTCCAACTCCTCTGCAGTGAACGGCGGCGGGGGCGGGACGAGTGCCGTGAGCCACTCCGCGTAAGCGGCCCGCTTGGCCTCCAGCCGAGCGATCTGTTGCTCCTTGGCAGCGTTCACGCCTTCTAACTCGCCGATGGCCTTGCGGGCCACCTCCAGTTCGGCTTGCAAGGTCGTTACCTGGCAGCGCAAGGCCTCGCGCTCGGCGGTGACGCGAGCGAGTTGCTCACCAAGCCCATTCTCCGTCTCGGTCTGCTTCGACATGGCTCCTGGTCCTCCGGCCGCCCGGTCAAAAGAGGCGAGGGCTGGATGGGTGCGCTCAGCCCTCCAGGATTTCCTTCGCCTTCTTGTCTGCCATCTGGCCGATCGTGTCCTCGAATTTCTTGAGCAGGTTCTGCACCTCCTCCTTGCCCTTGTCCCGGTCGTCCTCGGTCATCTCCTTGTTCTTCTCGGCCGTGTCGAAGTGCTTGTTGCTGTCCCGACGGATGTTCCGGCACGCCACCTTCGCCTCCTCGGCCGACTTCTTGATGCGTGTCACCATCTTCTGCCGCTGCTCGCCCGACATCGGCGGCACCTGCAGGCGGATCATCTTGCCGTCGTTGTTCGGCGACATGCCCAGGTCGCTCGACCGGATCGCCTTCTCGATGTCCTTGAGGATGCTCTGGTCGTAGGGGCGGATGACGATCGACTGCGGGTCTGGCGTATTGATCTGGGCGAGCTGCTTTAGCGGGGTCGGCGACCCGTATGCCTCGACGCGGATGCTGTCCACCAGGGCCGGCGTCGCCCGCCCGGTGCGCAGTCCGCGCAGCTCGTCCTTCAGGACGTTGACCGCCTTGTCCATCCGCTCTTCACAGTCAAAAAGGATTTCATCGCTCGTCATGGTTGATAATTCCGTGGTCAGGGGATCCGTCGCCGCCCGCGCCGCGGGCGTCACTCGCCCACGAGCGTGCCGATCGTGTGGCCGGCGATGGCCCGCTCGATGTTGCCTTCGCGCTTGAAGTTGAAGACGAGAATCGGCAGCTTCCCGGCCCGGCACAGGTCGATGGCGGCGGTGTCCATCACCCCTAGATTATCGCGGATGACCTTGTCGAAGGTCAACTTCTCGTACCGGATGGCGTGCGGGTTCTTCTCCGGATCCTCGGTGAACACGCCATCCACGCGCGTCGCCTTGAGCAGGATGTCCGCCCCCAGTTCGCGAGCCCGCAGGGCGGCAGCAGTGTCCGTCGTGACGAACGGGTTGCCGGTCCCGCCGGCCAGGATGACGATACGCCCCTTCTCCAGGTGGCGCGTGCAGCGGCGGCGGATGTACGGCTCCGCGACCGTCTCCATGCGGATCGCCGTCATCAGCCGCGTCTGGCAGTCGAGCGTTTCCAGCGCGTCCTGCAGCGCCAGCCCGTTGAGGACGGTCGCCACCATCCCCATGTAGTGGGCGGTGCCCTCGCGGATCACCTCCCCGCCGGCGCTGAACTGCTTGCCGCGCAGGATGTTCCCGGCCCCAACGACGATCGCCAGCTGCACGCCGCGGTCGGCCACGCGCTTCGCCTGGCGGGCGACGTTGAGCGTCTCGTCGATGTCGATGCCGGTCTTGCCCTTCTCGCCGAAGGCATCGCCGCTCAGCTTGAGGATGACGCGCTGGTAGCGCGGCTTGAGGGAGTCGGCAGAGGTCGTTTCGTCGGTCATGTCTGTCTGGCCCGCCGTGGTGGTTTGGGAAGAGCGAGGAGGCAGCGCGTGCGGTCCGGGGGCGTTCGGCGTGCCCGCTTGCACCCCTCCGGCTCGCGGCTGCACCAGGAGCCGGGTGGCATTATACGGAATCGCTCTGGTGATTCTTCCTGCCGCTCCAGCAGGGCGGAAGGGTATCAGGCGGGGGCGGTCTTGCCTCCTGCCGCCGCGGTCCCGTCGCCGGAACCCGCGGGCTGGTGCCGCATCTGGTTCCAGTAGTGGATCAGGTCGATGCGCGTGATGATGTCGCGCACGCGCCCGTCCTCGACCGCCAGCACGCCGGTGTTGCCGGCGAGCAGCAGGCGGTATGCCTCGTCGAGGTGGACCGTCGTCTCCAGCTGCGGCAGCGGCCGGGCCATGATGTCGCTGACGACCACGCCGGCCGGATCCCGGTCGTCGTGCAGCACGCGCGCGAGTGTCACCTCCTGGATGCTACCGACCGGCTTGCCGTCCTGTAAAACCGGCAACTGCGAGATGCCGGTCGATTGCATCAGCTCGATCGCCTCGGCCGCACTGGCCCGCGGCGAGATCGTCACCAGCGACCGCAGCCCGCGCAGCCGCAGCAGGTCGCCGATCGAGTGGGCCGGCTGGACGTGCTCCGTCAGGTGGTTGGCCTCCAGCCACTCGTCGTCGAAGAACTTGCTCATGTAGTTGCGGCCGGTGTCGGCGCACAGGGCGACAACAAGGTGGTCGCCGGTCAGGCGCCGGGCGTACCGGAGGGCGGCGGCGACGGCGGTCCCGCTGGACCCGCCGACCAGGATGCCCTCGCGCCGGGCCAGGGCGCGGGCGGTGTGGAACGACTCGGCGTCGCCGACGCGCACCCAGTCGTCCACCAGCTGGCTGTTGAGCGTTTTGGGCACGAAGTCCTCGCCGATGCCCTCCACCTTCCACGGCCGCGGCGTGTCGCCCGACAGCACCGATCCCTCCGGATCGGCGCCGATGATCTTCACGTCCGGGTTCTGCTCCTTCAGGTAGCGGCCCACGCCGGAGATCGTCCCACCGGTGCCGACGCCGGCCACGAACTCCGTCACGCGCCCGCCGGTCTGCTCCCAGATCTCGAACCCGGTCGTGCGGTAGTGGACGTCGGGGTTGGCGAGGTTCGTGAACTGGTTGGGGCGCCAGGCGCCGGGAACCTCGCGGGCCAGGCGGTCCGCGACGCCGTTGTAGCTCTCCGGCGAGTCCGGCGCGACGGCGGTCGGGGTGACGACGACCTCGGCGCCATACGCCTTGAGCAGGCGGATCTTCTCCGAACTCATCTTGTCGGGCAGGACGAAGATACAGCGGTAGCCCTTGACAGCGGCCGCCATCGCCAGCCCCACCCCCGTGTTGCCGGCGGTCGCCTCGATGATGGTGCCGCCGACGCGCAGCCAGCCGCGCCGCTCCGCCTCGGCGATCATCGCCACGCCGACGCGGTCCTTGACGCTGCCGCCGGGGTTGAGAGATTCGAGCTTGACGTGGACGCTGGCCTTCAATCCCTCGGTCAACCGCCGCAGCCGCACCAGAGGCGTGCGGCCGACGGACTGGAGAATGGTCTCTTGCATGCGTTACCTCGCGGAGTCGGGAACCAGGCCGCCGTGCGGACCCGCCCTTGCCCTGTCATTCTCGCTGAGAAGCGATGGCAAGGGCAAGGCCCGCTGCGCGGGAAAGCGTGTTTCGCGCAAAGACGCAAAGAGCGCAAAGAGAGACTTCCTTTGCGCTCTTTGCGTCTTT
>JADLBT010000129.1 GCA_020847555.1 Gemmataceae bacterium | reverse complement strand
TCCCTGCCCACTGTCCACTGTCCACTAACCACTAACCACTACTCCTTCGGTTCCGATTCGAGGAAGGCGAACAGATCGGCGATCTCGCGCAGGCTCAGCGTGTCGAGCAGGCGGTCGGGCATCACCGAGATGAGCGACGCCACCTGGCTGTCGATCTCGTCGCGCTTCAGGCTGATCTGGGTCGCGTCGCGCAGCAGCACCGTCACGGTGTCGCCCTGCACGGCGGCCAGGCCGGTCAGCTGCTGGCCCCCCTTCGTGATGACGGTCGTCGAACGGTACTGGTCGCTGATCACCTTCGAGGGGTAGTAGGTCGCTTCGAGGGTGTCGGCGCGCTTGAAGCGCTTCGACAGAGCCGTCAGGTCCGGGCCGACTCCCTCGCCCACCTTGCCGAACTTGTGACACTTGCTGCACTGAGCCTTCTCGAAGACCAGCCGCCCCCTGGCCGCGTCGCCCTTTACCCCCTCGCCCCTGTCGAGATAGGCGAGCAGGTCGGCGTAGCGGTACTTCGACGGCGGCTCCTTGTCCCGGTCGATGTTGGGCAGCGGCGCCTCCTTCGGGAAGGTCTGACCGAACCAGCGTGCCCACGTCCGCAGTTCCTTGTCGGCCGTCTTCACCGTGCCGCCGAAGGTGCGTCCGGTCCACTGCCGCAGCAGCAGCACCGCCTCCCAGCGCGGCTCCGGCCCCTTCAGCGCCGACGCGGCCTGCAGGACCGCTCGGTAGGGAGCTGCGTCCTCCGCCTTCGGCTTCGTCTCCAGCTTGCGCAGCCCGGCCAGCGCCTCGCCGCGCACGAGCGGGTTCTTCGACCGCAGGCTCTCCATCAGTAGCGGCCAGTCCGCCGGCGACGGGTGCCGCACCACGGTCCGCATCAGCGCCGCATCAACGGCCTGCCGCAGTTCGGCGCCGCGGTGAGCCGGTTGCTTGCCAGCCAGGCGGGCAGCGAGAGCGCGCAGATCGGGAAGCAGTTCCGGCTGCCCGTCGGTCTGGAGGCGCTGCGCCAGTACGAGAGCGGTCAGCGGCTTCTGCTCGGCGCTCCGCAGGATCTCGCGCCGGTCGGCGACCGTGTAAGCAGCGAGAGCCTCGCGGAAGATGTTCTCCAGGAACGGCGTGAAGCTGTGTCCCCCGCTCCAGGTCTTCGTACCCTCGTACCATTCGGCCAGGCGCGCCTTCTGCTCCGACGTCCAGCCGTCTTTCAGCAGGCGCAGGCAGTAGGCGTAGTGAATCTGCTGCGGCCGGTCGCCCTTCGCGGCGGCCAGCGCCGCGATGAGCTTGCCCTGGACCGGGCCGAGCTGTCCCTCGCGCTGGAGCGCGGTCAGCAGGATTGCCAGCTCGCGGTTGACGCGCCAGTCCTTGTGCGGGAACAGCTTCTCGCATTGCCGGGCGATCCCCTGCATCCAGATCGGCCGCCGGCCGGCGTGGATCAGCGCCAGCTGCACCGTCCGCAGGTAATCGAGCAGCTCCTGGGCCGTTTCGCCCTTGAAGCCGCGGGTGCCGTGCAGCCGGCCGAAGATCGTCTCGGCGTGCGGGGCCGCCTTGCCGGCGTGGCACAGCGCGATGACGCCGTTCCAGGCGATCAGGTCGTTCGGCTCCTTGCCGATCCGTTCGGCATACTTCTTCGGGTCGATGCGCTCCACCACCAGCCGGGCGGCGTGGCGCACGAAGCGGTCCCGGTCGCCCAGCAGCGGCCAGATGCTGGCGACGGGCGGCTCGATGCCGGCGCGGATCAGCGCCTCGCAGGCGCGGCGGCGAACCAGGGCGTCACCGTCCTTCAGCCCCTTGAGCAAGGCGTCGTCCCCTTGCTTGTAGCGGTTGACGCCCACGAGCCAGAGCGCGTGGGCGCGAATGTCGGCGTCCTTGTCCTTCGCCAGTTTGAGCGCAAGCGCCGCGTCCGGGGCCATCCCGTGGTTCTGCAGGATGGTCAGCGCCTGCAACCGCTCCTGGGTGGTCGTATCCGGCCCGACGCCAACCGCGACCTTGCGCAGGAACCTGCGGAAGTTCTCACCCTTGAGCTTGTCCCTGGCGGCCTCGATGCGGGCACGCGACCAGGCGGACAGAAGCTGTACACGCGGATTGGCCGGACCGGGTTTCGTGGCGACGATCCGGTACACCCCGCCCTGCGTGCCGCGGCCACCCATCGTGAAGTAGAGCGCCCCGTCCGGGCCGACCGCCAGGTCCGTCACGTTCATCGGCGCCCCGCTGCAGAAGCGCTCGACCTTCGCCTTGTAGCTCGCCCCGTCGCGCTCCAGGTGAACGGCGAAGATCACGCCGATCGCCCAGTCCGCCATGAAGAATGCGCCGCGATACTTCTCCGGGAAGGCGGTGTGGTCGTAGAATTCGACGCCGACCGGCGACCCGCGGCCCGTCTCCGCGGTCGGCGGCAGGCTGTCGAGGTAATAATCGGGCGTGTTCGCCGCGCCGGTGCGCCAGACGAAGTCGGCCCCCGGCGCGCAGTGGCAGACGCGCACCGCGCGATACCACGGCAGCCCCTCGTCCCACTCCATGTCGCTGTCGAAGGTGAACAGCTCGCCGCGCGGGCTGAAGGCGGCATCGTAGTGGTTGCGGAACCCGGCCGCGACCAGGCTCATGTTCTTGCCCTGGTGGTCGAGGCGCCAGATCGTTCCGCCGGGGGCGAGGATGTTGGCGGCGTGGCCGCGCGCGTCGTTCAGCCGCGGCAACAGCACGTCCTCGGTCGTGCCGGGCTTGTCCTGGTCTGGACCCATCAGGCCCTTCGGCCAGCGCGTCAGCGGCGAGTTGGCCGCCAGCTTCGCCGGGTTGGCGCCGTTCTTCGCCACCTCCGGGCCGAGCTGCGCCCAGGCGTGGTTGCCGAGCACCAGGTAGAGCCAGTCGTCCGGACCGTGGATGATCGCATGCGGGCCGTGCTCGCCCATACCGCCGCGGAACTGGTGCAGCAGGGTCGCCGCGTTCGCCTTGCCGCCGCCGTCCGTGTCGCGCACCCGGTACAGGCCGGTCCCCTTTGGCCCGTCGCCGACCAGGAGCAGCGCGTCCTTGACCCAGCACATCCCCTGGCAGTTCCGCACCACCTCGCAGTACGGCTTGACGGTCTGCAACACGCCGTTCCTGTCGGGGTCGGTGCAGATCAGGACCGGCCCGCCCTCGCGCGACACGAGCAGCCGGCCCCTGTCGTCGAACGTCACATTGACCAGCGAGAAACGCGCGTCGCTGTCGGGGATGCGCACCGCCTGCTCGACGCGGAAGCCCGCCGGCACCGAGAAGCGGTCGTCGCCGCCCGTCTCCCAGGTGAGTTCCTTCGCCGGCCCGGCCGAGCCGTAAGGCCCGAGCACCTTCACCGCCGACCAGCCCTTGTCCTTGAAATCCACCTGCTGCCAGCCCGCCGCCGCCGTCTTCGACGCCTTCCAGCTACCGCCGCTGTAGACCGCGAGCTTCGACATGCCGTTGGGGACGTAGCCCAGGCGGCCGAGCAACCCGGCGGGGCCGGTGCCGTCGTGCTTGACCGCGACGGCGATAACGTTCGGCCCGTGGACGAGGTACTTGCGCACGTCGAAGGCGCGGACGCGCTTCCAGTCGTCGCCCTTGCCGACCTCGGCGCCGTTCACCCAGACGGTGAAGCGGTCGGTGGCGGTCAGGTCGAGGATGCCCTCATCGACCGGGTTCTCGATGGGCCGGTCGATGGTGAAGACCTTGCGGAAGTAGCGGGTGGCGGGGGTAGTCGGGGTGGGCTCGTTGAACCAGACCCACTGGGCGCGGGTGGCCGTCGGCTGCGGTTGCGGCTGAGCCGCCACGCGGCCGGGCCGGTCCGCCAGCCGCCAGCCGGCCAGCGCGAGCAGTCCCAGGGCGGTCACGAGCAGCGTGCGTCTGATGTTCGTCATTTCTTACGCCATCCGCGGAGTAGTTCGGTTGTCGGAAATCCCCGTCACTGTACCCTTGAGGCCATGAGTTGACCACGGCCAGGGAAAACCTCTCCCCCCGGCCCCCTCCCCTGCGAGGGAAGGGGGAGCAGAAGGGCGCAAGCGCCTGAATGGTGGTCCTGGCGCTCGTGCCCTGGTTCTCCCTCCCCTCGCAGGGGAGGGGGCCGGGGGGAGAGGTTTTGAGCCTCGCCCTCACTGATTCCCGAAGTCGATCGGCCAGAACAGCCCGGCCGAGAACCCGCCATCCACGAACAGCACCTGCCCGGTCATGAACGCCGACGCCTCCGACGCGAGAAAGATGGCCGCGCCGACCATGTCCTCGGGCTTGCCGAGGCGGCGCAGCGGCGTGTTGGTCAGGCCCCACTCCTGTATCGCCGGCTGCGACCAGAGCTTGCGCGTCAGGTCCGTCAGGACGAACCCCGGCGCGATGGCGTTGACGCGCACGCCGCGGTCGCCCCACTCCATCGCCAGCGAGCGCGTCATCTGGCCGAGCCCCGCCTTGCTGGCCGCGTAGGGCATCACCCCCTTGAGTGGTCGGTCGTTGTTCAGTGACACGATCTGGATCTGATTCCCGCGGCCGCGTTCGAGCATGTGCCGGCCGGCGGCGAGGGAGAGCAGAAATGGCCCCTTGAGGTTGATGTCGAGGATGAAGTCCCAGTCGGCCTCGGTCAGCCGCTCGGCGGGCATGCGCCGGTTGACGCCTGCGACGTTGATGAGCGTATCGATCCGGCCGAATTCCTTCAGCACGGTCTGCACGAGCCGGTCGATGGCGGCCCGGTCGGCGACGTCGCAAACGATCGGGCGGACCGTCGTGCCCGGTGGGGCGATCTCGCGGGCGGTCTGTTCGAGGTTCGGCTGTTCGCGGCCGGTGATGACGACCGCGGCCCCGCGCTTCGCGAAGCCCTCGGCGATGGCGCGGCCGATGCCGCGGCTGGCGCCGGACACGAGTACGACCTGGCCGGCGACGGAGAAGAGATCCTCATTCATGGGAAGTCCTGGTGGTCGTTGGGTTCAGGGGGTTGACACCGGGGCGATCATCTCTGGGGCGGGGGGAGCGGCACCTGTTCGCGGGCCATCAGGTAGGCGAACAGATCGCGCACCTGCTCGTCGCGCAATGGGGCGAGCAGCCCGTCGGGCATCAGCGACTGCGCCGTCGGCCGCACCTGCTCGATCTCGGCCTTCTCCGCCACGATGCGTTCTGTCGGCGTCTGCACCGCCAGCGTTCGCCCGGTCTGCTCGCCGACCACGCCTGTCAGCACGCGGCCATCCTTGAGCGCCACCACCGACATGCGGAAGTCCGCCGCGACGATGGCGCTGGGGTCGATGACGTTCTCCAGCAGGTAATCGAGATTGTCGCGGTTCGCCCCGGTCAGGTCCGGGCCGAGGTGCTTGCCCTGGCCGTAGAGGAGGTGGCACGACGCGCACACCTGATTGTACAGCGCCCGCCCAGCCGGCCGGTTGGCGCCCTTGAGGCGGTCCGGGGCCAGCAGCCTCTTGTAGCGCGCGATCTCCTGACGCTTCGCCGCGGGCGTGGCTCGCACCTCGCCCCAGACCTGGGTCAGCTGCCTGTCGAGGTCGGCCCTGCCCAGGCTGCGGATCTGCCGGGCGTGCGCGGCCGACAGGTCCGTCCGGGCCACCTTCCCCTCGGCTACCGCATGCAACAGCGCATCGGCATACGCGGGCCGCGACACCAGGGCGTCAATCACTCCGGGGCGGTCAGCGGGGGTGAGGAAGTGGTAGTTTTGCAGGGTCATTTTCGCCGCGTTCGGGTGGCCGTAGGCGGCCAACCCGCGGGCCGCCACCGCCACCATCGCCCGGTCGCTCACCAGCTTCTGCAGCAACGGCAGCAGATCCTTCGGCCGGCCCTCGACCAGCACGCGTAGGGCCGACCGGCGGGCCTCGGGAGCGGCGCTCGCGTTCCCGGCAAGGCGGCGCAACTCGTCCACCGCCCGCCCGTCGCCGAACACCACGGCCAGGTCGCGGGCCTGCTCGCGCACGCCCTGGTCGGGACTCCTCGCCAGCTTCGCCTGCAGGTCCGCCCACGCCGCCGGCGGGCGTGCCTTGCGCCACCCGCGCAGCGCCGCCGCCATCCCCTGCAGCACGTCGCGATGGAACGCCGGCGCGTCGGTCGCCGCCGTGCGCCGCAGCAGCGCGTTGACCGGCCCCGGCGCCTTCTCGATCTCCTCCGTCAGTCGCCGGGCGAGGAACTGCCGTACCAGCGGGATGCGGCTCCCCGCGGCCAGCTCGACCGCCCGCGCCGGATCCGCCGCCGCCACCGGCTCGACGCCGTACCAGAGCATGAGCGGCAGGTTGTGGTCGTTCGCGTCCTCCTCGTGGCCGAGCAGTGCCTCCACCAGGTCGGCGCGGTGCGCGACGGGCAGTCGCTGCAGGGCCGACGCCAGGAACAGCCGGACCAGCCCCGAACGGTCCTCCCGCCCCAGCCGCACGAACGCCTTCAGCGTCTCCTCACTGGGCGCGCCCGGATCGGTCAGCAGGCGCACCGCCCAGGTCCGGACGTGCTCGTTCTCGTCGGCGAGCAGCCCGCACAGCCAGCCCTCGGTCGTCCCGCCGGTGACGTACAGCGCCCACAGTGCCCGCAGCCGGCGCGGCGCGTCCTTCTGGCCGAGGAACAGCGCTCCCAGCGCGGCGTGGACCGCCTTCATGTCCTTGCCGGCGGCGGCCCGCTCCTGCAGCACGCGCCGCGCGTGGCGGACAAACCAGTCATTCCGGTGAAGCTGCAGCTTGACCAGCTCGGCGTCGTTCAGCTTCGCGACGTCGAGAACCTGCGGCGGGCGCGGCTTGCCGTGGACGACCTTGTAGATGCGGCCGGAGAGACGATGCACGCCGTCGTGATCGTGACACTCGCCCAGGTCGGTCCAGTCGCTGACGTAGACGCCGCCGTCGGGGCCGTAACGGATGTCGATGCCGCGGAACCACGGGTCGTTGGCGAACAGAAAGTCCTTGCCGTGCAGCCCGACGTACCCCGAGCCCGACCGAACCAGCCGGTCGTTGTTGACGCGCCGGCCGTGCGTGTTGCAGGTGAAGAGGGTGTTGCGGTAGTGGTCGGGCCAGTTGTCGCCGAGGTAGATCATCGCGCCGACGTGCGAGTGACCGCCGCCCAGCCGACCGTGCTCGCCCTTCGCGTCGCGCGAGGCGTGCCACGGTTGCCCCGCGTCCCAGTGCTGGTGGTCGGCGTGCTGATCGAGCAACTCGTAGACGCGCGGGCGCAGATCCTCGCCGTACATGCGGCGGTAGTGGGCGCCGGGGATGACGTGCCAGAGGTGGCCGTTGACGTTGTTGGTGAAGAACAGCTGGCCGTGGTCGTCGTAATCGAGTCCCCACGGGTTCGTGGTGCCGTGGGCGACCGCCTCGACGACCTTGCGCGTCGGGTGGTAGCGCCAGATGCCGCAGTTGATCTTCATACGCTGCGCGTCGGGCGTGCCGGGCGGGCCGACCGTGGATGTGGCGAGGATGCCGTGGCGTCCGTAGAGCCACCCGTCCGGCCCCCACATCAGCCCGTTGACGACGTTGTGCCCGACGCCCTTGACCGCCCAGCCGTCGAGGACGACCTGTGGCTCGCCGTCCGGTCTGCCGTCGCCGTCGCGGTCCGGGACGAACAACAGCCGCGGCGGGCACAGCAACCACGCGCCGCCGAAGCCGAGCGCCACGCTCGTCAGGTTCCGGGGCGCGTCCCAGAAGACGGCGCGTTTATCGAAGCGGCCGTCGTTGTCGGTATCCTCGAAGATCAGGACGCGGTCGCGCTGGTGCTCGTCCCACGTCTTCGCGTACCCAGGCACGCCGGTGTAGGTGTAGCACTCCGCGACCCAGAGGCGGCCGCGGTCGTCGAAGGCCATGTTGATCGGTTGCCGCACGTCCGGCTCGCCGGCGAAGAGGGTGACGCGGAAGCCGGGCGGGACGGTGATCTTCGTGAGGGCCTGCTGCGGGGTGAGCGGGACATCCCTGGGGTTCTGCGTGTTGCCGGGCGGCGGGAACTTGCCGTCCTGCGACGGCCCGGCAGCACACCAGGCCAGGGCGACCAGCGGGACAAGGGCGAGTACGCGGAGCGGGAGGGATTGTCTCATGGCGTCATGATAGGCACCGCAAAGCCATCGCGGACAGGGAGGTCCGCCCCTGGGGCCAACGGGACATCGGCCTTCCAGGCCCCACCGGACACCAGCACCAACCGGATCGCCAATCAGGCCGTGCTTCGCGCGTCGCTCGGCTGGGAATTGTTCCGGCGCGCCTCCCATTCGCGGCTGGCTTCGGCGAGCCGTGCCCGATAGTCCTCCGCGGAAGCCCACGGCCAGCGGGGTTCCAGGAGCCGCTCGCCCTTGCGCAGGAAATCATCCATCTCCTGAAGGTCTGCAATCGGGTCGAGGAGCAGGCTTGTTAGCGGCACGGCCTCGTACGCGAAGGCCAGCGAGCCAGGGCCTGTCCGCGGGGCCTCGGGGTAGGCGTGCCGCCGCAACAACTCGTGAGCCGGGCCGCGGCAGCCGGCCTGGTTCTGCTCCCGAGCCAGGGCGGTGAGGAACTGCACTTCGTCAGGTGTCAGTTTCATGGGCTCGTCCCCTTCTGGCTCGTTGGCGGAGAATCCTGGCCGTGCTGGTGGACCGTCCCCTCAACCCAGCAGTACCCGTCGAAGGCCCACTGGCCGTAATGTTGCCAGCCAGCAGCCTCGATGACCTGCGTCAGGCTCTGGCCCGGGTGCTGGCTTAGCAACCAGCTCTCACACCTTGCCCGCGAGCGCACCGCAACCTGATACTCGTCTGGCTTTTTGCGAGGCCGAACGAGGGCCAGGGGCAGGACGAGCTGCAACGGCTGGCGGCAGTAATAACAATCGAACACAAACTCCCCGGCCAGGATTGCCTGTTTCCCGGCGGGCGACTGGTACTCGTCGGTCCACTCGGCGAAGAGGTCGATGATTGGTGCTCGGCAGTGCTCGCACCTTCCACCCGGAATCTGCGGCGTCGCCATGACAACCGTTGCCCTCCGCCATCCCCCCTCCCGGCGCACACCTGCGGTCGGGTCCGCGGGACAGGTCAGGATATCCAGCTCCACGAGGCGTCGGTCACGCGCCACTGGCCGTCGCGCAGCTCGACCTGATACTTGAACCCGGTGCCGGCGAGCGGGTCGGCGATCGTGCCGGCCTCCACCTCGCACCGGCCCGGGCCGAGCCAGTGGATTGCCAGCAGGTAGAACAGGATGCCGCGCTGCCCCGTCTCCGGGTCGTACAGTCCCTCGTCGGCGAGCAGATCCCCGCGTGCGGCGGAGGCCGGCTTCACGACCGGGCACGTCCCCCGGAACCGGCTCAGGAGTTCGGGGGACGGATCTCCCCCCTCGACCCGCAGGAAACACAGGCCGGTCGGCCCCCCCTCCCCGATCTCGTGGCGGAACACCGCCTCTCGGACGTTGTCCTCGATGAACGCCCGATCGACCGCCACCAGCCACTCCGGGGAGATGGCTGACTGCAATTCCTGCAGGCGGGTCCGCAGCGGCTCGGTTCGGTCGCTCTCCCCGGGCAACGCCTTCATCTGACAGCGGACGCGCAAAAATTCCCCGCGCGGGTCGCCGTGCTCTTCCAGCCAGTCCGCGTACACGAGCCGGACCTGATCGTCGTCGGGGTTGGCGCCGACCGCGTCCAGGAATGCCTTCTCCTCGCGCATTGCCGCTCCCCGGATCCCGGTTTCTTCCATTGGTGTGACCGTTGCCCCTCGTCTGCACGGCGTGGCGGGCGCCGTCCGAGTTTGCACGTTTCCTCATAAGGTTTCGCGGGACAGCAGGGCGCCGGCAGGGCAGTCTTCAGTCTAGCTGATTGGCGCGGACGGTAGAATACCGCGCCGCGCGGCGGCCGGTCGTCGCGGCGCGGGCGCGTTCCGGGGGGCGGGCGCAAAGTTCCTGTACGACCCGCTCGGACCTCCAGGGCGGGATATGAGCTATAGTTGTTTGACGTTTTGAGACCCTGGCGTGAATCCGATCCTTCCCGCAGAGAACACGAAGTGGACACCGACGCCGCTCCGGGAACGCCCCGCCCATCGGCCCCATCCTTCGACTCGAGTGCGTTGGCGGAAGACCTCGCCCGGCTGCTCCAGTCCCCGCTGCCCCCGGCCGAGTTCTACGGGGAGTTCCTGAAGCGTGTGTGCGGCACCCTCGGCGCGACAGCCGGCGCCGTCTGGGCCGTGACGACGGCGGGCGCATTCACCCTCGAAAATCGGGTGAACGCGCCCGCCGTCGGCCTGGACCGCTTCCCCGACATGGCCGCCTTCCTGTCCGAGTCGCTCCGCAAGGCGGCGGAGGCGGGCCGTCCGGTCTGGGTTCCGCCGGACGGCGGCGCGGCCGAGGTCCGCAACCCCACGAACCACGGGCTCCTCCTCGTCCCGGTCCTGGTCGATGGCCAGTCGGCCGGCGTCATCGAGGTCTGGCTCGAACCCGAGCGTGCGCCGGAAGTGCGCCGGTCCGGAGCGCGCCTGCTCGCCGAGCTGGCCGGGTTTGCCGCGGCCTTCCTCCACCGCGAGCAATGGCGCCAGCTCAAGGAACAACAGCGAGCGTGGGATCGATGCGAGGCGTTCGCGCGGCGGGTTCACGCCAGCCTGGATGCGCGTCAGGTCGCGCTCCTGATTGCCACCGAGGGACGTTCGCTGGCCGACTGCGACCAGGTCGCCGTGGCCGTGTGCCGTGGGCGCGGGGTCGCCGTCGAGGCCGTCAGCGGGGCCGCCACGGTCGAGCCGCGCAGCCCGCTGATCCGGGCCATGCGCCAGCTGTGCGCGGCCGTCCTGGCATGGGGCGAGGTACTGGTGTATGCGGGCGCGCGCGCCGAGGCGCTGCCGCCCACGGTCGCCCATTCACTCGACGCCTACCTGAAGGAGAGCAACGGCCGGACCCTGGTGGTCCTGCCGGTGCGCGGCGAGAGCAGGGAGGGCGAACCGAGGTGCGCCGCCGTGCTGGGGGAGTGTTTCGGTGCGGCCCTGCCGGCGGAGCAGTTGCGGACGCGGCTGGACGTGGTCGCGCGGTACGCTGGCCCCGCTCTGTGCAACGCCCTCGAATACGGGCGGGTCGCGGCCGGCCCGGCGGCCCGGCTGTGGGGGCGGCTGCGCGACTGGACCGGCGGCCGGCGGCGGCGGAAGGCGCTCGTCGCCGCGGCTGTCTTGCTGACCGTGACCGGCGCGCTGACGCTGGTTCCGGCGTCGCTGCGCATCGAGGCGCGCGGCCACCTGCTGCCGAAGGAGCGCAGGACAGTTTACGCCGACCTGGCCGGGAAGGTGGTCGAACTGAAGGCGCAGCACGGCGAGCAGGTGCAGAAGGGCCAGGAGTTGCTGTTCGTGCAGGATCTCGAGACGCAGCTCAAGGTGGACCAGCTGGCGATCCGGGCGGCCTTCGCCGAGCAGCGGGTGGCGGTGCTCAACGAGCAGCTGGCCCGAGCGGCGGGAGAGGAGCGGACCGCCCTGGTCCGGGAGCGCGTCGCCCAGGAGTACGAGCTGCGCAAGGCGGCCGCCGAGCGCGACATCCTGCTGCAGCACGGCCCCCCGCGCAAGGCCCCGGTGGCGGCGCCGCTGGCCGGGAAGGTGGTGACGTTCGACGCGCGCGAGCAGCTGACCGGTAAGGCAGTGAGGCCGGGCGATCCACTGCTGCGCGTCGCCCGGGTCCACGGCCCGTGGGAGGTCGAGGTGCTGATTCCCGAGGGGCGGCTCGCGGCGATCCGCGAGGGGCTGCAGCGGTCGCGCGCCGGCCTGGAGGTCGAACTGCGGCTGTCCAGCCAGCCGCTGCGCATCTATCGGGGGACGCTGCGCCGGGACGGTCTGGGCGGGGAGGCGACCGTCAAGGACGGAGCCGCGGTCCTGCCGGCGCGGGTGGAGATCGCCGACGAGGAGCTGGCCGCCCAGCTCGCCGGCCTGCCGGTCGGCCTGGAGGTGCGGGTCCGGATTGATTGCGGCCCGCGGTCGGTCGGACACGTGTGGTTCGGCGACCTGGTCGAATTCTTCTGCGAACACGTCCTCTTTTAGGGCGTCGGCGGGCGAGGGTGTGGCGCGGCCGACCGGGCCGACGAACCGTTGGAGTGGTTCCATGTGGCGATCGCTTGGTGTGTTGGCGGTGGTGGCCGGGCTGATCGGCGCCGGCCTGTGGTGGGGGCGCGGGGGAGCCGAGCGGACCGCCGGCGCCAACCTTGGCGCTCACCTCGGCGCCCTGCCCGACGGCGCAGGTGCCAAACCCCTGTCACTGGAGTCTCTGGCGCAGCCGGGTACGCTCGCGCCGGGCCGCGCTCTCTACGACCCGCTGGCCGTCGGCCCATGTACCATCGTCCCGTCCCGCGAGCAGGAGGTCGCCAGCCAGGTGGACGGCACGCTCCGCGAGGTCGCTGCGGATCTCGGCCAGTCGGTGCGCCCGGGCCAGGAGCTGGCCCGGCTGGACGACCGCCTGCTCCGGCCCCAGGTCGAGCTGCTGCAGATCAAGGCCGCCAGCGACTCGGCCCGACGGATCGCCCAGGCGCAGCTCGACGATGTGGCCGCGAAGGTCGCCATCGGCGAGCGGCTGCGCCGCCGCCGCGCGTTTCCGGCGTCCGAGCTGCAAACGTTGATGTACCAGCACGACCGCGCGCTGGAGGAGGTGCGGAAGACCGCCGAGGACCAGGAGGTCGCACACAAGGAGCTGGAGAAGGCGCGGCAGGCGCTCGACCATCATCGCATTCGCAGCAGCCTGGCGGGCGAGGTGACGAAGGTCTGCAGGCGGGTCGGTGAATCGGTCCGGCAGGGCGAGCCGCTGTTCTGGGTGGCCAACTGCGACCGGGTGCGCGTCGAGGGGCTGTGCAAGGTCCAGCAGGCGAGCCTGATCCGCGCCGGCATGCGCTGCCTGGTCGAGCCGGAGGTGCGCGGCGAGCAGCTGACGGAGCTGAGCGGCCACACCGGGACAGTGACCGGGCTGGCGGTCGCCGCCGACGGCCGGCTCGTCGCGTCGGCGAGCGAGGACCGCACCGTCCAGCTGTGGGGCTGGCCGGCCGGGACGCGCCGGGCGGTGTTGCCCCATCCGGCCGAGGTCCACGCCGTCGCCTTCGCCCCGTCGGCCGGCGGGTATCGCCTGCTGACGGGGTGCGCCGACGGGCGGGTCCGCCAGTGGTCGCTGGACGAGGGCGGCCGGCTCGAAGGGCCGCTCGTCCTGGCGGACGGACACGAGGGGGCGGTGCGGGCGCTGGCGTTCAGCATCGACGGGAGGCACTTCGCCACCGGCGGCGAGGATCGGCTCGTCGGCGTCTGGGACGCGGTCGCCGGCAAGCGCCTGTACTGGCTGCGGGCTGGCCCGGACGAGCTGGACATGGCCCACCAGGGAGCGGTGGCGTGGGTCCAGTTCACCCCGGACGGGCAACTCGTCACCGCCGGCCGCGACAACGCCGTGCGCGTGTGGCGCCTCGGCGCTTCGGCAGGGGCGGTGGCTGGCGTGCTGGCCGGGCGGACCGGAGACGTCCCGCACCTCGGCGTCAGCCCGGACGGCCGGTGCGTGCTGTTCGACCACGGCGAGGAGTTGCGTTTGCTCGACCGGCGAGACGGGGGCCAGCTTGGGGCGCTGCGCGCCCGGCGGCAGGGCCGGTTCCACGGGTTTGCGCTGTTCGCCCCGTCGGGCCGGCTGATCCTGACAGCGAGCAACAGCGGCCGGCTGCAGCTGTGGACGGTCCCTGCCGGCCCGGAGCAGATGGCGTTCTTCCGCCAGGGCTACGTTCACGGGTTCGGACGCGACTCGCTCCTCCCACTGGGCGGGCTGGGCGTGTTGCCGCGCCTGTGGGCGCTGGACGGCCGCGAGGTGCGCCACTTCCTCTCTCCGACACCGGCGCCGGTGACGTGCGGCGCGTTCGCTCCGGACGGCAGCGCAGCCTTCACCGCCGGGACCGATCGGGTGATTCGCGTTTGGGCTGTGCCGCCCGCGGAACAGTGGGAGGAGCCGTTCGAGGCGGTGGTGACCTACGTCGGCAGCCAGGTCGAGCGCGGCACCGACCTGGTGCGCGTCCGGGCCGAGCTGGACAACCCGATCGCCCCGGCGCGGCGTCTCCGGCCCGGCGCCTACGCCCATCTGCGCGTCTATCCGGAAACGGCCCGGTGAGGTGTACCGCGTACTGAGTACTCAGTACGCGGCGTGGCAGGTGTGGCGTCGAGCCCTGATCGCGAGGAAAGGCAACCGCCCATGACAGCGACTGCGGCGATCGGCGAACGCGAACGACGCAAGCACGTCCGCGTCCGCCTGCGCCGCAACCTGGTTTTCAGCACCGAGCAGCAGGCCGGCGGCGCCTGCCACGTCGTCCGGGATCCGCTCACCCTCCGGCACTACCGACTCGACGACCGTCAACGCTTCCTCATCGATCTCATGGACGGGAACCGGACGCTGGACGAGATCCGAGCCGAGTACGAGCGGCGCTGGCGGCCGGACCGGCTGCCGCCGGAGCAGCTCGAAGTCTTCGCCGCCCAGCTGGTGCGCGACGGTCTGGCGCTGCGCGATTCGCCCCTGGCCGGCGAGGCTCTCGTCGAGGCGGCCCGGCGGCGGCGACACGCGGCGCGCTGGTCGGCCGTGCTGAACGTTCTCGCGATCCGCCTGCCGCTGTGCAACCCGGACCGCTTCCTCGGCCACCTGTTGCCGTGGGTCCGGTTCGCCTTCACCGCCCCGTTCCTCCTTTGCGGGGCCGGCCTGATGGTCGCCGCGCTGGCCCTCGTCACAATCCGCTGGGCCGACTTTACCGTCCGCCTCCCGGACGCCCGCGCGTTCTTCACCCTCACGAACCTCCTGTATCTCTGGGTCGCCGTCGGGCTGGTCAAGGTGCTGCACGAACTCGCTCACGGACTGTGCTGCAAGGCGCACGGCGGCAGCGTCCACGAGATGGGTGTGCTGCTGCTCGTCTTCTGCCCCACCCTCTACTGCGACGTCACCGCTAGCTGGGCCATCCACGGCAAGTGGCGGCGCATCGCGGTCAGCGCCGCCGGCATCTACGTCGAGCTGCTCGTCGCGGCCGCGGCAACGTTCGGTTGGTGGGCGACCGCGCCGGCCACCGCCGTCAACCACCTGTGCCTGGCCCTGATGGTCGTCTGCAGCGCGAACACCGTCCTGCTCAACGGCAACCCGCTGCTGCGTTACGACGGCTACCACGTCCTCGCCGACTGGCTGGAAGTGCCGAATCTGCACGAGACGGCCGGTCGCCTGCTGGAGGCGCGGCTGCTCCGGCTGTTCGGCGTCGGCGTCCCGCTCCCGCCCCGCACCCCCGGAGCCGGGGAGAGGTTTCTCCTCGGGTACGCGCTGGCGAGTTACGCCTACCGCTGGGTGGTCCTGCTCTGCTGCCTGGGGGTGGTCCATGCGTGGCTCGGCCCCCGGAAACTCGGTTCGGTCGCGTCCGCCATCAGTGTCGTGGCGGTCGCGGGCCTGCTCCTGCCTCCGTTCCACCGGCTGGCGCGTGCCGTCCACCGCCGCGGGAGGTTACCCGACATGAACCCCGTTCGCTTCTGGCTGTCGTTCGGCGTGGTGGCGGTTCTGGCCGCTGTGGTGGCGGCGGTCCCGCTCCCCATGAGCGTGGGCGGCGTGGCTCTCGTGCAGGTCGAGCCGGACCAGATGCAGAAGGTCACAGTCCCCGAACCGGGCGGCTTTTTGCGGGAGTTGGCGGTGCGCGACGGCCAGCGCGTCCGGGCCGGCGACGTGCTGGCGGTACTCGTGAACCCGGACCTCGAAATCAAACTCCGGGTCAACGAGGCAGATCAGGCGCTGCGCCAGGGGCAGAAGAGCGCCCTGCTCGCCGAGGTGGCTGCGGCGGGCACCGGCGCCGACCCGGCGGCCGCGAGCCTGCAGGAGACGGAGTACGAATTGCGCGGCCTGGTCCAGCAGCGTGCAACGCTGCTGGACCAGCGGGACCGACTGGTGCTGCGCGCCCCATGCGACGGCACCGTGATGCGGCTGCTCAGCCCGGATGAGCGCGGCAAGTGGCTGGACCGAAACGCCGAGGTGTGCCGGATCGGGCACGAGCACTCGTTGCGGGCCATACTCGTGGTAGAGTCGGCCGACCGCGATCTGATCGCGCCGGGGAGCCGGGCGTGGGTGCGGATCCACGGCGGCGGCTCAAACCGCTGGGCCGGGGTTGTCGCCGAGGTCGCCCAGGTGGACGCGGCCAGCATCCCGCCGCAGCTGTCGAGCCGGGCCGGCGGAGACGTGGCGACGCGGCAGGATCCGGTTTCGCAGGCCGAGAAGCCCTATCGCCCGCACTATCTGTGCAGCGTCCGGCTGTACCGCGGCGACAACAGTATCCACCCGGGGGTGCTGGGGCGCGTCCGGATCGAGGCCGGGTCGCAAACGCTCTGGTGGCGGCTGCGCCGCTACCTGGCGGCAACGTTGAACTGACGGAAGACACCGGACAGAGGGTGGGCGCATTCATGACGAGCGAACGGAATTCCTGTCTGCGGCAGACCCGCGGGTTTGTGGCCCGCGCCCTGCGCACCCTCGGCCGGTTCTTCACGCCCGACCCGCTCCCGGCGCCGAACCGACGCCTGGCCCCGCTGCTGGGGCTGGAAGACCGGCGGCTGCTGAGCGCTGCTCCCATCGGGCCGGAGTTCCGGGTGAACGTGACAACCGGGGGAGAGCAGCGGCTTTTCGCCGAGACTACCCAGGCAGTGGCCGTGAACCAGACCACGGAGAACTTTGTCGTTGTCTGGTCCAGCAAGGACCAGGGCGGCGATAGCTGGGGAGTGTTCGGCCGGCGCTACACCGCTCAGGGGCTCCCGCAGGGGGGAGAGTTTCAGGTCAACTCCGCCTCGTCCGGCGAACAGCGGTACGCCAGCGTGGCGGTGGCCCAGGACGGTTCGTTCGTCGTCACCTGGGCGGACAAACGGTCGGGTGACTGGGATGTCTACGCCCGCCGCTTCGACACCGCCGGAACCCCGGCGGGGGTGGAGTTCCGGGTTAACGCAACCACGTCCGACGATCAGGAAGCGCCGGCAGTGGCGATCGACGGAGCCGGGGCCATTCTCGTCACCTGGGCCAGCCGCCAATCGAGCGACTGGGACGTCTACGCCCGCTCCTTCGACTCGGGCGGCAATCCCCTGAGCGGCGAGAGCCGGGTCAACGCCCAAAGCTCCCAGGACCAGGTCCGTCCCACCGTGGGCATGGCCCCGGGCGGCAACGCCGTGATCGCCTGGGCGAGCAAGGACCAGGATGGGGACAGCTGGGGCGTCTACGGACAGCGGTTCGCCGCCGGCCTCAACCCGCAGGGGGGCGAGTTTCAGGTCAACACGACCGTCGCCAGGGCGCAGCTCGATCCGGCGGTGGCGATGGATCCGGCGGGGAACTTCGCGATCGCCTGGGCGAGCAAGGACCAGGACGGGGACAGCTGGGGGGTGTACGCCCGGCGGTACGACGCCGCCGGGGCCGCGCAGGGTGCGGAATTCCAGGTGAACACCCACACCGCGAAAGAGCAGGAACGTCCCGCCATCGCCATGAGCGCCGGCGCCTTCGTGGTCAGCTGGGAAAGCAACGGCCAGGACGGGAGCCAGGACGGCGTCTATGCCCGACGGTACGACGCGACCGGAGCCGCCCTCGGCGGTGAGTTCCTGGTCAACACGACCGTTTACAACGACCAGTTCGCCCCGGCCGTGGGCATGGGCGCGTCGGGGAACTTTGTCGTGGTCTGGGACGGCAACGGACCCGGGGACGGCAGCGGCGTGTTCGGTCAGCGCTTCGAGGTGGCGGGCATCCGCGTCACTCCGACGTCCGGCCTGGTGACAAACGAGACGGGCGCCTCCGCCGCCTTCACCGTCGTCCTGACGACGCAGCCGGCGGCGGACGTCACGGTCGGCGTGAGCAGTTCCGACACCACGGAAGGGACGGTGTCGCGTGCCTCCCTGACTTTCACGACAACCAACTGGGCGACGCCGCAGGTGGTCGCCGTCCAGGGAGTGGACGATGGCTTCCTTGACGGAGCCGTTGCCTACACCATCGTCACCGCCCCCGCGGTCAGCGCCGATCCGAGTTACAACGGTCTGGACGCTCCGAACGTTGCCGTCACGAACAACGACAACGGGACGGCCGGCGTGACCGTCAGTCCGACGTTCGGACTGCGGACTTCCGAGGCCGGCGGGCCGGCAACGTTCACCATCGTCCTGAACACGGCCCCGCTCCTCCCTGTCACCATCAATGTCTCGTCAAGCGATCCTTCGGAGGGGACGGCGTCGGTTGCGTCGCGGACGTTCACGCTGGCGAACTGGGACACCCCGCAGACCGTGACCCTCACCGGCGTGAACGACCCGGACGACGATGGCGACCGGCCGTACACGATCGCCCTGACCGTCAGTACCCTGGACACTCTTTATCTGTTCGTCACCGCTCCCAGCGTGTCGGTCGTCAACGCGGACGACGACAGCGCCGGCATCATCCTCACGCCGACGTCCGCGCCGGTCACGACGGAGGCCGGCGGGGCGGCGACTTTTACTGTCGTCCTGACGAGCCGCCCGACCGCGGCCGTCACCGTCCCGATCGCCAGCGGCAACACGGCCGAGGGGACCGTCTCGACATCCACGCTGACGTTCACGCCGGTCAACTGGAACGTCGCTCAGACGGTCACCGCCACCGGCGTGGACGATCTCCTCGCCGACGGCGATGTCACCTACACGATCGACGTCGGGCCGGCCAGCAGCAGCGACCCCGCTTACGACGGACTGACCGCGGGCAGTGTCGAGGTGACCAACCTGGACGACGAGGGGCCGCCCCGCGTCATCTCGGGCACGGTCTACGAGGACCGCGACGGCGACGGATCGCTGGCGGACGGGGTGGCGCGGGTCGGCGTTACCGTCCGCCTGTATCGCGACGACGGGAACGGCACCCCCGACGCGGGCGACACGTTCGTGACCGCGACCACGACCGACGCGGCCGGAGGCTATACGTTCACCAGCCTGCCGGCCGCGACCTACTGGGTGACGGTGGACGCGCGGACCGTCACGCCGAGCGCGGGCTTCAACCCTGGGTTCGGCCAAGGCGATGTCTGGGCCGAGCAGACGTATGGCCCGGCTGGGAGTACGTCGTTTGACGGCGCTGCCCACGCCTTCGCGACCACCGCTGGCACCTTCTTCGGCGGGATGCGCGGCCAGGTCTCCGACAACGCGGCCGCGCAAACCACTGCCGAACACATGGCCCGGATTCCGCTCGGGAGTACCGACGCCGCGGGGGTGGACTTTGGGTTCAGCTTCACTGTCGTCACCCGCACCGGGGACGGCGACGACGACGCGGGCACGAACCGCACCGTTCAGGGCTCGCTGCGCCAGTTCCTGCAAAACGCCAACGCCATCGCCGGCATCCAGACGTCGCGGTTCGCCTTGCGAACGACCGACCCGGGGTACGACGCGGGCACAGGCAGCTTCACCATCCGGCCGACGAGTGCCCTGCCGACGGTCACCGACCCGGTGGTACTCGACGGGACCACGCAGCAGGGCTTTGCCAACCGGCCCGCGATCGAGTTGAGTGGCCAGCTGGCCGGGGGGAGTACCGACGGCCTGGTCATCACAGCGGGCGGTAGCACGGTGCGTGGGATCGCGGTCAACCGCTTCGGCGGGAACGGGATCCTGCTGACCGGGGGCGGCGGGAACCTGATCCAGGGGAACTATCTCGGCACCGACGTCACGGGAACGGTTGCCCTGGGGAACGGGCTCGACGGCCTGCATCTCGACAACTCGGCCGGCAACCAGATTGGAGACACGACCGCAGCGGACGCGAACGTCATCGCCAGCAACGGCGTTAGCGGTATCGCCGTCTTCGGAGACGCCTCAACGGGCAACAAGATTCGCGGCAATGCGATCTTCGCGAACGGCGGCCTGGGGATCGACCTCGGCACGGCGGGCGTGACGGCCAACGATGTGGGCGACGGCGACACCGGAGCCAACG
>JADLBT010000128.1 GCA_020847555.1 Gemmataceae bacterium | reverse complement strand
GGTCTAGTGGGTAGGTCGCATGGCCTCCTCCTGGTATGCACTTGCTCTCACAAGTCATTCTCAGGAGGGGCCTTGCGATTGTCCCGCCCATCACTCACCCCCAACAGTCGAACCGGAATCTACTGAGACTCGATTCGTTATCGGCAACGTGGGCGAAGAGCACGACAAGCTCTTCTTCCGGGGCCACCTCCGGTGCGTCCGCATCTCCAAGGGCGAGCGTTACAAGGAAGACTTCGTGCCGGACGAGGCGTTCACTAAGGACGGTGCCGACGCCCCGGCGAAGGCTGTGCTGATCTACGACGGGTCGGCAGTCGAGGGCGACCGAGTGCTCGACCGGAGCGGGTCAGGGAACGACGGGCGCTGGGAGCGCATGAGGCCGTAGGGAGGGAGCAGGCTCGTGATGTCGCTGGCGAAGTTCAGGGCGGTGCTGCTCGACATGAACGGGACGTTCATGTTCGGGGAGGATCGGTTCGGGCCGGGCGAGGACTTCGGGGCCACCTACCGCACGGTCGGCGGCGGGGCGCTGGCGGACGGCGACGTGGACCGCCTCATCCGGTCGTGCTACTCGCTCATGGCCGACGACTACGAGAACCCAGACAAGTACGACGACTTCCCGCAAGTGGCTGAGGCACTTCGGAGGATTGCCCCGGCGCTGGGCGACGGTGAGATCGACCGGCTCGCCCACGTCTTCGGGCTGCACGAACTCGGGCGTGTCCCCGATGCCCACGCCGCCTTCCTGCGGCGGCGGCTCGCCAAGACGCACGAACTCGGTCTGGTGGCGAACGTCTGGGCCGGGAAGGGGCTCTGGCTCGACGAGTTGGAGAGGGCGGGCGTCCTCGGGCTGTTCAAGGCGGTGGTGTTCTCGTCCGACACCCGCAGCGTCAAGCCGTCGCCGGTGCTGTTCGACCTCGCCCTGCGGCCCCTCGGCGTCGGCAAGTCGGGGGCCGTCTTCGTGGGCGACAGCCTCCGCTGCGACATCGAGGGGGCCAAGGCGTTCGGCCTCGCCACCGTCTGGATCAACCCCGCACGAACGGCTCACCCCGCAGCGGATTTCGTCGTGGCCGACCTGCTCGAATTCGACGCCGGAAGCTGACGGCGGGACGGCTCAGACGCCGCACATCCCTTGGCACTCGTTGGTCATGGGCCGGAAGAGCGTGTGCTGGCGTTCGAGGTCCACGAGGTCGAGCGGGATGCAACTGCGGTGCAGGTACAACTTCTGCTCCAGCTTCCGGTTCGCCACCGTGCCCTCCTGCCGCAAGGCGTGGTCGATTACCACCGCCCGGCCCCAGCCGTCCGGGTCGGTCTCTTTCAGGTGGAGCCACTCCTTGTTCGTCCGATACGGGCAGAACACACAGGCCGACCGGGGGACCGTGTGGGGAAGCTTGCCGTCCAGCCACGCCACGCAGTCCTGCCGGGACCAGCCCATGTCGATGAACGGGTAGACCGGCACCGCCCACGGGATCTTCTCGAACCGCCGCTTGGCTTTCTCCGCATGCCGCTGCTCGTCGGTGGTGATGCCGAAATACTGGTACACCTTCACGTCCTTGGGCATCCGCTGCCGGTGCTGTAGGCCGACGACCTCCCTGCGGATCGCCTTCTCGATCACCCGGATCTTGTACTCGCTGGTACACTGGCGGCGGACCATGCCGTACTTCGGCGCTGGCGGGAGGCGGTGCTCGCAGGAGCCGGGCCGCAGCAGGTGGTCCTCGGCGGTGAACGCCGGGATCGAGGCGAACCGCTGGCCGGTGCTGTTGACGCCGTGGATCAGGTCGTCGCCGAGCTTCCCCGCCGAGCGGACCCAGATCTCGGGCTGGCCGAGCGACCGCAGGTGTTCGAGGCGGTGGTACACGGCGGCGGGCTCTTCGCCGGTGTCGGCGAAGATCGCCACGTCGAAGCGGAGCTTGGTGTCCGGCTCACGGGCCATCAGGAACAGGGCGGTGCTTTGGACCCCCGCACCGAGGTTGAGGACATGGAATTCTCGCACCCCCTATGTAGCTGGTGCGGTCACAATTCCCAGCGGTATTTCGGCTCGGCGTAGACGGGCTGGCTCTTGCGGGGCCGGGAGGGGCTCGACCACTCGCCGTGTTCGAGCGGGCCGGTCGGCGTGGTTCCGACCGCCCGCAGCGAGGCCCCGCCTTCCGAGGTTAGCGTGTAGGTAATGACCCGCTGGTAGCCCATCAGCCGGGCAATCTTGGCGCAGCGGGTGTACAGGAACGAACAGGCGTTCGGCGTCCCGTCCGTGCAGACACGAAGGACTTCAAGAGTCACGCCGTCGTCGAGGCGACGGGCCACGGGCCGTCCTGCGACGGCGACCCCGACGAGTTTGCCTTCTTCGTCGGCAGCGCCCACGGCGAACTTGCCGCCGACTGTGGGCAGGTTGTGCCGGTGCTGAAGAGCAACGAACTCGTTGGCTTCTCGGAGATGGAGGGGTACTGGTCGCACATGGTAGTTAGGGTGCGGACTGCAATTCTGCGACTACCCGCACACCCCGCTGCGACTCTCCGCACCCGGTCAACCCGCTGTCAGCCGTCCTGTCGGCGGAAAGGAGTTCTCGATAAAATGCCCCCACCGAACAACCGTCGAGGCGGCTGCGGCATCCCCGTTCCGGCGCAAAGAATAGCGCAAAGAATGGGGTCAAAACGGTGCAAATCAGCCGTTTCGTGAAAACCATGCAAACACAGAAGCATCGAAAATACAAGGAGTTGTGGAAATGGTCAGGATCGGATTGGTAGGGGTTGGATTTATGGGCATGATCCATTACCTGGCTGCGCGCAACCTCAAGGGGGCGCGGGTGGCGGCGATTTGCAGCCGGGACCAGAAGAAACTCGCTGGCGACTGGCGCGACATCCGCGGCAATTTCGGGCCACGCGGCGAGATGATGGACCTGTCCGGCATCAAGAAGTATGACCGGCTCGAAAACCTCCTCGCCGACCCCGAGATCGACCTCATCGACGTTTGTAACCCGACGCACCTGCACCGCGACACGGCCATCCAGGCCCTTCAGGCCGGCAAGCACGTCCTTGTCGAGAAGGCCATCGCCCTGAGCCCCGAGGATGCCGACGCCATGCTGCAGGCCGCCGCCCAGGCGAAACGCCTCCTCATGGTCGCCCACGTCCTGCCGTTCTTCCCGGAGTTCGCCTTCGCCGCCGACGCGATCCGCAGCGGCCGGTACGGGCGCGTCCTGGGCGGCCACTTCAAGCGCGTCATCGCTCGCCCAGACTGGTCGGCCGATATTGGCGACGCCAGCAAGACGGGCGGGCCGGCCGTCGATCTGCACATCCACGACACGCACTTCATCGGCCTCGTTTGCGGCGTTCCGCGGCAGGTCTTTTCCGTCGGCATCGAGGAGAACGGGGCCGTACAGTATCTGACGACCTCGTACCTGTACGGCCCCGGCGGACCGGCCGTCACCTGCTCCAGCGGCGCCGTCGCCCAGAAAGGCCGCGAGTTCGTCCACGGGTTTGAGATCTACCTGGAGAAGGCGACGCTGGTGTACGAGTCAGGCGTGATGCCGCTCACCGTCCTGACCGCCGACGGCAAGGCCGAAAGGCCGGAACTGGGCGGCGGGAGCGACGCGACGACCGCGTTCACCCTGGAGTTGCAGGCAGCGGTGGGCGGGGTGACGTCGGGCAAGGAACCGGACCTGCTCGGCGGGAAACTGGCACGCGACGCCCTGGTGCTGTGCCACAAGGAGTGCGAATCGGTCCGCACCGGCAAGCCGGTTGCGGTGGCCTGAGCGGGCGGCGGGGCCGGGACGACGAAAGGGCGCGTATCATGGGACTGCTGGTTTTCCTGATCCTCCTCGTCATCAACGCCGTCGTCCTGGCGGTCGCCCTGACCGTCGGCATGTGGTTAGGGAGTTTTCAGTTCGGTATCATCCGGATCTTCGCGGCCAGGGCCGCGGGGCTGCTCGTCGGCGTCACCCTGGTGTGGCTGCTGACGTCATTCTGGCTCGCCCTGGTCGTCTGGTTCTTCGCCTTCTGGCTCCTCTTTCAGATCGACCCGCGCGAGGCTCTTATCATGACGGGGGCCGTCTTCGTCACTACCTTCCTCGTCAACTTCTTCCTCTTCGCCCTGCTGCTGCAGATGGGGGGCGGCGTGACCCAGCAATGATGGGGGTCGCGCTATCGAGATACACCAAATCCGTAATTCCCCCTGTAAAAACCTACGCCGTCGGGTGGTTTTTTGTTGAGTGACGGTCCCGTCTCCGGTAGGGTGACAGGATACCCTTCGTGTTTCGAGTCACCTCGCCGACACGGTGCCGGCGAAGCCACTCTCTTCGACCGGGAGGCACGGCCATGAACGGGCGAACGCGCCGGGATTTTCTCGCGGACGTGGGCAGGGGCATGGTGGCGGTCGGCGTCGGGTCCGCCGTGGCGGCGGACCTGGGGCTCGACGTCGCCTTCGCGAACCAGGGGCCGGAGCGACTTACCTTCGGCCCGCTGGAGGAACTGGTCGCCCTGATGCAGGAGACGGCGGCGGACCGGCTGCTGCCGCTCGTCGTGCAGCGCCTCCAGCGCGGGACCGACCTGCGCCGACTCGTGGCGGCGGCGGCGCTGGCCAACGCCCGCGCGCTCGGCGGCGAGGACTACATCGGCTTTCACACCATGATGGCCATCGCGCCGGCTTACCATCTGGCGGGCGAGTTGCCGGCGGCACGGCGGGCGCTGCCGGTCCTCAAGGTGCTTTACCGCAACACGAACCAGATCCAGCAGCGCGGCGGGCGTGCCGCCGAGGTGCTGCGGCCCGTCCGCCCGACGCCCCCGCCCGACGGTAGGGACGGCGGGGAGGTGCTGCGCGAAGCGGTCCGCCGGCAGGACATGGAGCGGGCCGAGCGCACCTTCGCCGCCCTGGCCGCCGGCCGCCCGGAGGACGCCTTCAACTACCTGCTCGTCGCTGTCGAGGACGCCACCGAGGTTCACCGCATCGTCCTACCGTACCGGGCCTGGGATCTGATGGGCCTGATCGGACGCGACCACGCCCACACGCTGCTGCGTCAGTCGGTGCGCTACTGCGTGCGGGCGGAGACGCCGCGCCACGCGAACTGGAGCGCCGGCGTGCGCGACATGCTGCCGCGCGTGCTGGAGCGGAACCGCCTGCTCGGCCGCCGGCCCGGGACGCGCACGGCCGAGGATCGGTGGGTCGAGGAGCTGAGCCAGACGATCTTCCGCAGCTCCCCCGCCGACGCGGCCAACGCCGCCGGCGCCGCCCTGGCGGAGGGCTACGCGCCCGACGCGGTCGGGGAGGCAATCGCCCTGGCCGCCAACCAGTTGTTGCTGCGCGACCGCGGCCGGCCGCAGAGCCAGGCCGCGCCGAACCGCCCAGCCGGCAGCGTCCACGGGGATTCGATCGGTGTCCACGGGTGCGATTCAGCGAACGCCTGGCGGAACATCGCCCGGGTGAGCGATTGGCGGAACGCGGCCGCCTGTCTCGTTCTGGGGGCGTGGCAGGTGGCCCTGGACCGCGGTCAGCGGGGCGGCGACTTCCTCAACTGGCAGCCGTACCCAAGCGCCGAGGCCCGCGCCGCCGTCGAACCGCGCGAGGCCGGGTCGCTGCTGCGCGCTACCGAGGAGGCGATCCGCGGGCAGGACCAGATGCGGGCGGCCGCCGTCGCCCACCGCTACGGAGAGCTGGGCCACGCGCCGCGGCCGCTGTTCGACCTGCTGCTGCGCTATGCGGTCAGCGAGGACGGGGCGCTGCACGCCGAGAAGTTCTACCGGACGGCGACCGAGGAATTCGCGGCGACCCGGCCGGCGTTCCGCTGGCGTCATCTGGTCGCGTTGGCCCGCGTCACCGCCAGCGCCCACGGCCAGCCGGCTCCGGGCTACGCCGAAGCGTGCCGGCTACTGAATGTGTGAGAGGGCGTGGGGAGTGAGAAGTGAGGAGGAGAAAGCCCACGGGTGGCGTCCCGTGGGTCAAGTCGTCAGCGCTTCCCCACGGGACGTGCCCCGTGGGCTTTACCTCCTCACGCCTCACTCCTGCGTGGCCAGGGCCAGCGTCGGCAGGCAGCCGTCGAGGAAGTGGCTCACCTCGACGTACTCCTCGGTCGGGTGCAGCGGTTGGTTCGCGTCCCTTCCAGCCGGTGGCTGGCCCACTGGGCCAGGAACTGGCGGCAGCGCCTATCACATCCCTTGGCATCTGGTGTTGATGCCCGATTCGTTTCTGGTACTTCGCGCTCTCACGCTCACTCCGATGGTTCGACTGGGCTTTAGAGCGTTTTCGGCCCACCCGTTGGTGACCGCCGCCTGCCGCGCACAGCGCGGCCGCGGCGGATCCCGTTTGGACGGCTGCCACCCGCACGAAGGCCATTTCCCACAAGATCCTGGCAGAATTCAAGTTAACCTATTTGGCCACATCGCCCCCAAGGGAAGTTCCCTGGGCGGCGAATTAGTCTCTGTCGGACGCATCTCTGATTGGTCTCATTTCAAAGTCGGCATTTTGGAAATGGTCGCCCGCCGCTAATGACCCCCTAATTTTGCCTCGGATGACGCCATCTTGAGTTTGCGTTCCTGATAACAAGAGGTTGTACCTCCACAAGAGATCATTGGCCAGAACCTGCCCCCAGAGGTGCATGTCTTCAATCGACTTGCCGTCGCTCGGCCAAGACGTAGCGTCATCCCGCCCGATACGCAATGTGGCGACAAGGCCGAATTCTCCCGGGGTTTTCTTCAGCTTGGATACGCCGATGCCCTTCGCCATGGCAAGTCGAGACTTCGGCAACATCTTGTCATAGTCAAGTCCGTCCGATTTCGGCACTTTGGCGAGATCAATACCTTCAAAGTGAGCCTTCTTGGCGGTGATGACCAGCTTTATCCCAAAGGCCTTGTCCCATGTCGTCGCCGGCGGAGTCGGGGATGGGTTCCTGTCTGCTCTGATCTTTGCCAGCTCGGCATTGGCCGTCGCCGCCTCCGCCTTGGCCATTTGGATCTGGGCGCGCAGCTCATTCAACTCGGCCACATTGGCGGCCGAGACTTCCTTTGCTCGCTGTTCCGCGGCTGCAAGTTGTTTGGTCAAGTCCGCGTTCGCGCGGACCAGCTCTTGGGATTTCGTGTCGGACTGCGCCGCCTGATCCTCACCCTTCTTCGTTTGCGACAGGGAGAGGAAATACCCGCCGCCGGCCCCTACCAACAGCAACGCAGCCATGCCGACAAGCCAGAGCCCAACCGCCCGACGCGCGGGGCGCTCCGGATCCTTCACGTGCCCTGCGGACGGCTTGACTTGCGGCGCGGGTTCCTCGGTAGCGTCCCTGGAGGGCGGTGCCGGTTTCGGAGGCGGAACCATGATGTGCTGCCCGCATCCCGGGCACTTGACGCGCTTGTCGGCGAGTTCGTCCTTCACGCGGAGCGGCTTGCGGCAGTCAGGGTTCTCGCAGCGGATGCTGATCGCCATCTTGTACCCTCCACCCGGTGGCCGAACAGGGATTAGCAAACCGGACCGGATCCCTATTCTGGCCGTGCGCACCCTATTGCGATCCTGCACACCCTGTTCGGGTCAGGCGCGGCCTATTCCAACTCTCTCCCTCTCGCTTGACTGATGCTCCCCAGGCCAGCTCAGCTCGTCAAGCAAAAAGACAACAAAAAAGGCGAAACGCCCGAAAAGCGAAAAGCTTCGCGCCCGATTGTGAAGAATTCTGTTGCGGCCCGCTCCACGCCCCACTATGATCGACGTTTGAACCTCCCTCCTGGACCAGGGGCGACCGATCGGTCAGGTGCTCTGGCGGCAGCTCAGCCGGTCGCCTCTGTGGGGGGAAGCCCCTGCCTGGACCGACCTGAACCTCGATGGTGGATCCCGCCGCTGCGATGCCCCGGCGCACCGCATGCTCTGCCCGTTGCCCTGCGCAGGCCGACCCGCCCGGAAACCAGGAGCGTGCTCGTTTCCCGCAACCGCCCGGCTCGCCAAGGCGATCGGCCGCGCGTCCCGGTTGCACTCGACGGCCTTTTCGTCGAGTGCCAGAGTGACAAGGTGACAAGGATAGGAGAGGAAATCGTTATGCCAGACCGCTCCCGCCGCTCCGCCGTGCCAGGTACGTTGACCCTTCTGGTCGCCCTGTCACCCTGTCACCTTGCTACCCTGTCAGCCGACGAGAAGGCGGTCGAGTACAACCGGGACGTGCGGCCGATCCTGGCGGAGAACTGCTTCAGCTGCCACGGACCGGACAGCGCGTCGCGCAAGGCTGGGCTGCGCCTCGACAGCCGCGAGGAGGCGCTCAAGGCCGAGGCCTTCGTGCCCGGCAAGCCGGACCAGAGTCCCCTGATCGAGCGCGTCTTCAGCAAGACCCCACGGCAGCTCATGCCGCCGCCGAAGTCACACAAGAAGCTCACCGCGGCGCAGAAGGAAACCCTCCGGCGCTGGGTCACGGCCGGTGCCGCGTACCAGGCGCACTGGTCGCTGATCGCGCCGGCGCGGCCGGCCCTGCCGCCGGTGAAGAACGCGAAGTGGGGGCGCAACCCCGTCGATCGATTCATCCTCGCCGCGCTGGAGAGGCACCAGCTGGCGCCCGCGCCCGAGGCCGACCGGCGCACCCTGGCGCGCCGCCTGAGCCTCGACCTGACCGGCCTGCCGCCGGCACCGGCCGAGGTCGAGAAGTTCGTGGCCGACACCCGGCCGGACGCCTACGAGCGCTACGTCGATCACCTGCTCGAGTCGCCGCACTGGGGCGAGCACCGCGGCCGGTACTGGCTCGACGTCGCCCGCTACGCCGACACGCACGGTATCCATTTCGACAACTACCGCGAGATGTGGGCGTACCGCGACTGGGTGATCAGTGCATTCAACAAGAACCTGCCGTTCGACCGCTTCACGGTCGAGCAGCTGGCCGGCGATCTGCTGCCCAACCGGACGCTCGACCAGCAGGTCGCGACCGGGTTCAACCGCTGCAACATTACCACCAACGAGGGCGGCACCATCCCGGAAGAGTATCTCGTCCTCTACACGCGCGACCGGGTCGAAACGGTGTCGGCGGTCTGGCTCGGGCTGACCGCAAACTGCTCGCCGTGCCACGATCACAAGTACGACCCGCTCTCGCAGCGCGAGTTCTACGGCATAGCGGCGTTCTTCAACAACACGACGCAGAACGCGATGGACGGCAACATCAAGGACACCCCGCCGATCATCACCGTCCCGCGCATGGAGGATCGGGCGCGCTGGGACGCGCTCACGCGCGACCTGGCCACGCTGCGACAGCAGGTCGAGGGCCGCCGGCAGGCCGCCCGCGCCGCGTTCGATACATGGCTCGGCAAGGCCGACCGCCGCGCCGTCACTGCCCACATCCCGGCGGACGGCCTGCATCTGCACGCCGCCCTGAGCGAGGGATCGGGGAACAAGCTCCTGTTCGCGGTGGACGACAGGGCGTGCGAGGTGGCGCTCAAGGCGGGCTTTACCTGGGCACCGGGCCACGTGGCCGCGAAGAGCTTCCGATCCCAGCCGGGCGGCGTGGTCCAGGTGGCGGACGCGGGCGACTTCGACCGCAGCCAGGCGTTCTCGTATGGCGCCTGGATCCGCATCCCGCGACGCAACACGACCGGCGCCGTTTTCGCCCGGATGGACAGCCAGAACGCCGCCCGCGGGTGGGATCTGTGGATCGAGGGGGATCGCTTCGGCACCCACATCATCAGCGAGTGGCCCGGCGACGCGCTGAAGGTGACCGGCCAGACGCAGCTGCAACCGAACCGCTGGTATCATGTGTTCGTCACCTACGACGGGTCGGGCAAGGCGGCCGGGGTGAAGCTCTACCTCGACGGCAGGCCCGAGCCGGCCCGCGTCTTCACGGACAAGCTGCGGGGGACGACGCGGACGAAGGTGCCGTTCACCGTGGCGCAGCGCACCGGCGGCGCACGCATCGACGGCCTGTTCCTGCAAGACGTGCGCGTCTACACGCGCGGCCTGGGCGGGGCCGAGGTGGAACGCCTGGCGAAGACGACTCGCGCCGCATGGCTGGCCGGCAAGCCGGCGAAGGGTCGCTCCGACGCCGAGCGGCAGGAGTTGCTCGACTGGTGGTTCGTCGCCCTCGACCCCACCTACCGATCCCTGTCCGGGCGGCTCGCGGAGTTGCAGCAGGAGGAGGCGGGCCTCAGGGCACGCGGGACGGTTGCCCACGTGAGCCAGGAACGGCCGGACGAGCCGACGGCGTTCGTCCTCCATCGCGGCGACTACGACAAGCGGCGCGAGCAGGTGAAGGCGAGTACGCCAAAGGCGCTGCCGCCGATGCCAGCCGACCTGCCGCGCAACCGACTCGGGTTCGCCCGATGGCTGCTGCAACCGGAGCACCCGCTGACGGCCCGGGTCACCGTCAACCGCTTCTGGCAGGAGGTCTTCGGCACCGGCCTGGTCCGCACCACCGGCGACTTCGGCGTGGCGGGCGAGCTGCCGAGCCACCCCGAACTGCTCGACTGGCTGGCGGTCGAGTTCCGCGAGAGCGGCTGGGACGTGAAGCGCTTCTTCAAGTTGCTGGTGACGTCGGCGGCGTACCGGCAGTCGGCGGTCGTGACGAAGGACCGGCTGGAGAAGGACCGCGACAACCGCCTGCTGTCGCGCGGCCCGCGCTACCGGCTCGACGCCGAGATGATTCGCGACTACGCCCTGGCGGCGAGCGGACTGCTGGTGCGCAAGCTGGGCGGGCCGAGCGTCAAGCCGTACCAGCCGGAGGGCGTGTGGGAGGCGGTCGCGATGATCGGTAGCAACACGCGCGACTACCGGCCGGACAGGGGCGATGCGCTGTACCGGCGGAGCCTGTACACGTTCTGGAAGCGGGCCGCGCCGCCCGCGTCGATGGACATCCTGAACGCGCCGAACCGCGAGACGTGTACAGTCCGGCGCGAGCGCACGAACACACCGCTGCAGGCGCTGGTGACGCTCAACGACCCGCAGTTCGTCGAGGCAGCCCGGCACCTCGCCCAGGCAGCCCTCAAGGAGGGCGGGGCGACCGATGAGACGCGCCTCGACTTCATGGCGCGGCGGCTCCTGGCCCGGCCGTTCCGGGCCGAAGAGGTACGGGTAGTTCGGGAGACGCTGACCGCGCTCCTGGACCACTACCGGCAGCGCCGCGAGGACGCCCAGCGACTGATCGTGGTCGGGGAGTCGCGCGCCGATGCGGCACTTGATGTGTCCACGCTGGCCGCGTGGACGATGGTGGCGAACGAGCTGATGAATCTGGACGAGGTGTTGAACAAGTAAGCGCCGTCCCCGCCCCCCCTGCCCCCCTCTCCCACCAGGGGAGAGGGGGGCAGGGGGGTGCGGGGAGCAGAAGGCATTCACGCAAGGAATCCCCCGATGGATCTTTTCCACGAATACGTCCGCAACATCACCCGCCGCCACTTCTTCGCCCGCGGCGCGCACGTCCTCGGCGGGGCCGCCCTGGCGTCGCTCCACGGCGAGGAGCGAACACGCGCTGACGGCCCGTCTCCCGGCATCCCCGGCGCCGTTCCGACGCACCATACGCCCAGGGCGCGGCAGATCATCTACCTGCACATGGTCGGCGGCCCGCCGCAGGTGGACCTGTACGACTACAAGCCGCAGATGCGCCAGTGGTTCGACCGCGACCTGCCGGACTCGGTGCGCATGGGGCAGCGCCTCACCACCATGACCAGCCGCCAGGCGCGCTTCCCCATCGCCCCCTCGAAGTTCCGGTTCGCCCGCCACGGCCGGTGCGGCATGTGGGTGACGGAACTGCTGCCGTGGACGGGGCGCATGGTCGATGACATGTGCTTCATTCGCAGCATGTACACCGAGGCGATCAACCACGAGCCGGCCATCACGTACATCCAGACCGGCAGCCAGGTGACCGGCCGGCCGTGCCTGGGGGCGTGGGCGTCCTACGGCCTCGGGTCGCTCAACCGCGACCTGCCGACGTTCGTCGTCCTCGTTGCCCGGTCGAGCAACACCGAGCAGGTGCAGGCGATCTCGGCCCGGCTCTGGCAGTCCGGGTTCCTCGCTGGCGAACACGCGGGCGTATCGTTCCGGTCCAGCGGCGACCCGATCCTCTACCTCACCAACCCGCCCGGCGTCTCGTCCGAGGTGCGCCGCCGTACCCTCGACGGCCTACGCCGCCTCAACGAGATGAACTACCGGGCGGTCGGCGACCCGGAGACACACACACGCATCCAGCAGTATGAGATGGCGTTCCGCATGCAGTCCAGCGTCCCCGACCTGACCGACCTCTCGCGGGAGCCGGAGTCGGTGATGCGCCTCTACGGGGACGACGCCCGGCGGCCCGGAACGTTTGCCAACACGGTCCTTTTGGCGCGGCGCATGGTCGAGCGCGGCGTGCGCTTCATCCAGGTGTACCACAACAACTGGGACACGCACGGCAACGTCGCCGGACGGTTGCCGAGCCAGTGCCGCGATGTCGATCAGGCGTGCTACGGGCTGATCCAGGATCTGAAGGCGAAGGGGCTGTACGATTCGACGCTGGTGATCTGGGGCGGCGAGTTCGGCCGGACCATCTACTCGCAGGGCGGGCTATCGGCGCAGAACTACGGCCGCGACCACCACCCGCGCTGCTTCACGATGTGGCTCGCCGGCGGCGGTATCAAGTCCGGGGCGATCCACGGCGAGACGGACGACTTCAGTTACAACATCATCAAGGATCCGGTCCACATCCGCGACTTCCACGCCACGGTGCTGCACCTGCTGGGCTACAACCACCAGCGCCTCAGCTACCGCCATCAGGGGCTCGATTTCCGCCTGACCGGCGTCGAGCCGGCGCAGGTGATCGAGGAGCTGCTGGCGTAGTGTGCGCTTCCCCCGCACCCCCCTGCTCCCCTCTCCCGCGAGGGGAGAGGGGGGAAAGACCATGGCATGTCTCACCCGGACCATCACAGCTACTGGACCGAACATCGCCGCAGCCATTCCGGCGGCGCCGAACGCGAACGGAGTGGTATCCGGCGCCCCCGGCGCGCTGGCGTGGCGCAGATATCGGCTCCGCCCGGGGGTGGGGTGTCCGCGTCGGGGCGGGTCACTTCATCGCGCTGGCCGGGATGAACGGGCCTTGCCGCTTCGACGGCGCCCAGGCGTTGCGCGCATTGAGGATCGCCTGCCGAAAGCCTTCCGGCTCCGGGACGCCGTGGAGAGTAAGGGCGACCTGCCCGTTGGAGATGATCTCCAGGTTGGCGGCCCGGAAGAAGTCGCTGTTGGCGTCGGTCGCGAGACGAACATCGTCGATCGCGTCGAGCCGAACGTCCTGGCCGGGCTTCCCCTTCCAGCCGCGCCGGATCATCACGCGGCGGTTGGTGATGGTGTAGCGGCGCATGAAGATCGGCAGGAGTTTGCCGAAGTAGAGGGGAGCCATCAGCAGCCAGGCGAGCGGAGCCAGGACGACCGTGCGCGTCAAGGCACGCCCGAGTGAGGCCGCGCCGGGCAGTCGCGCGACCGACGGGTACGTCTCGCGGATGCGCGCCTCGTCCAGTTCGGGCGGCACCACCCCGGCGATCACCTGGTTGCGCACATCGCGCATCGGCCGACTGTTTGATTCGTGGTTCGGAGTTGTGGCGGTCCCCGGCGTGTCCGCGTCCCCCATGCTTGTCGTCCTCTCTGCGGCGCCTGTCCTGGCGCGGGGTGGCAGGGTCAGATGGCGCTCTTTATTGATACGGACGGCCCGCGCTTCGCCAAGGGCAGCCCGGGCACCCTCACAGCACAGCGCAGCCCCGGCGGACCGAACGGGCGTGGCTGGACCGTTGACCGTCCCGCGGAATCACCGTACAGTGGAAACATTCGGCCGGCACTCCCTTCACCAGCGGCCCGGCCCACTTCCCGCGCGCCGATCGGCCGTGGGGTTCTGGCTCAAAGCGGCATCATGCTGACGAAGCGCATCATCCCCTGTCTGGACGTGGACCGCGGCCGCGTGGTCAAGGGCGTCAACTTTCTCAACCTCCGCGACGCGGGCGACCCGGTCGAGGTTGCCCGCCGGTACGAGGAGCAGGGCGCCGACGAACTTGTCTTCCTCGACATCAGCGCCAGCCACGAGGGGCGCGCGATCATGCTCGAGGTGGTGCGGCGTGTCTCGGAAGAGATCTTCATGCCGTTCACGGTCGGCGGCGGCATCCGCACCCTGGAGGACGCCACCCGCCTCATCCAGGCGGGCGCCGAGAAGGTGAGCATCAACTCGGCCGCCGTCCGCACGCCCGATCTCATCACGCAGGTGGCCGGCAAGTTCGGCTCCTGCGCCACCGTCGTCAACATCGACCCGCGGCGGGTGGCGCGGGACGGCAAGGAGATCTGGGAGGTTCACGTCAACGGCGGGCGGGTGCCGACCGGCCTGGAGGCGGTGGCGTGGGCGCGGCGGGTCGCCGAACTTGGGGCCGGCGAGATCGTCCTGACGTCGATGGACGCGGACGGCACCAAGGCCGGGTACGACCTGCCGATGACCCGGGCGGTGTCCGACGCGGTCCGGATCCCGGTCGTCGCCAGCGGCGGGGCCGGCAGCCCGGAACACCTGTACCAGGCGCTGACGGCCGGCGGCGCCGATGCCGCCCTCGCCGCCAGCATTTTCCATTACAATGAATACGGCATCGCCGCCACGAAACAGTACCTGGCCGAGCGCGGCGTATCCGTTCGCTTGACCGGGTGACAAAGAAGGGTCACCCGGTCACCTTGTCACCTTGTCAGGAGATTTCGATGGCGACTGCCGATGTCCAGAGAGCCGACGGGGACAGGGTTCCGGAGCCGCGCGCCCCCGCCGATCCTCGCAAGGAACCCGAGGTCAACAAGCTCTTCCGCATGACCATGAAGCTGGAGGGGTCCGACCTGCACCTCAAGGTCGGCCAACCGCCGATGATGCGCTTGAAGGGTGATATCCGCCGAATGGAGATGCCGCCGCTCACCCAGGAGCAGATGGAGCGCCTCCTCCTCCCCTTGCTCGACGTCAAGAAGCGGAAGATCCTCGATGAGGAGGGCGGCGTCGATTACTCGTATGTGATCGGCCAGGATGAGTGCCGGTTCCGCGTCAGCCTGTTCCGCCAGCGCAACCGGCTGTCGTTGATCGCCCGGCGTGTCAACGCCTCCATTCCCAAGTTCGCCGACCTCGGTCTGCCCGCGAGCATCGAGAGCCTTTGCACCTTCCCCGAAGGGCTGGTCATCCTGGCCGGCGTGACCGGCTCGGGCAAGAGCACCACCATCGCCTCGATGCTCGACTACATCGCCGAGCGCGAGCCGCTGCACATCCTCACGGTCGAGGATCCAATCGAGTTCACCTTCACCGACAAGAAGGCGTACTTCAACCAGCGTGAGATCGGCCTGGACGTCATCGGCTGGCACAAGGCGCTCAAGGACGCCGTGCGGCAGGATCCGGACGTCATCCTCGTCGGCGAGCTGCGCGACATCGAGACGTTCGAGGCCGCCATCCACGCGGCCGAGACCGGCCACCTGGTGTTCGGGACCATCCACGCTTCCAGCGCCGGCACCACGATCAACCGCATCCTCGACCTGTTCCCGCCCGACAAGCACAACGCCATCCGTCAGGCACTCGCGAATAACCTGCGCGCCGTCGTCGCCCAGAAGCTCATCAAGGGCATCAAGAAGGGCCGCGTACCGACCAACGAGATCATGATCGTTAACCCGATCATTCGCAAACTGATCCTCGAGGAGCGCGACTCGAACATCATCGACGCCATTCGCATGGGCTTCCAGGAAGGGATGATCGATTTCACCGAGAACCTCCGCCAGCTCGTCGATCGCGGCGACATTACCAAGGAGATCGCCCTGGAGGTGGCGCCAAACCCGGAGCAGTTCAAGATGGCCCTCAAGGGCATCAAGATGTCCACGCCGGGTATCCTGTAACGGCCAGAAGGGCCGCCACAGATGAATGCCGACCGACACCGATCCACCAGCGCGGCGGCCGGGGGGCACAAGCCTCGCGTGGGGGCAGCCCCGCGCGGCCCCGTGGTTCTTTACGGCTTCGCGCCCCTGCCCGCCCTCGCCTTGCTGGGGCAGGTCGGTCCGGACTTCCGCGGCCCCGGGGACTACTTCAGCCTGCCGGCGATCTTCCTGCTCGTCGCGGCCTACGTCGCCTGGATTGCCACCTGCGACTGGGTCAATCGCGACGCGGAGCACGTCGGCCTCGACACCGGCGTCTGGAACGGCGCGCTGCTCGGGGCCGGGGCGCTGGGGCTGCTATTCGTCTGGCTGCTGCCCGTCTTCTTCCTCGGGTTCGTCCTCTTCCTGGCCCTGTACGCCTGCGCTGCCCTCGGCTACCTCGTCGCGCGCGACCGCAAGGTTCCGCTGGCCGAGCGTCTCCTGACCGAGAAGCAGATTCAGAAGTTCTTCGCGAGCCTGCTGACGGCGAAAGACGCCAAACCTCGCAAGACGAAGGTGAAGGCGGCCGCCGCCCAGGAGGACGCCGGGGGAGGCGACGACAACGCGGAGGCGCCGCGGCCGCGCATCCGCTTCATCGGTCGCAGCGGCGATCAGAAGGAGGAGGATCCGGAGCGCGTCGCGCGGGCGGAGAGTTCCAGGGGCTACCGGGCGGCGATGCAGATGGTTTACGAGGCGATTCAGCGGCGCGTGACCGACATCCACCTGGAGCCGACGAAGGACGAGATGGCCGTCCGGTTCCGGGTCGATGGCATTCTGCACGGCTCCGACCCATTCACCCGACCGATGGGCGATGCGGTTGTCAACATCTTCAAGGTGCTGTGCGACATGAACATCACCGAGAGGCGCAAGCCGCAGGACGGCAGCTTCTCGGCCGAGGTCGAGGGGCGGACGGTCGATTTCCGCGTCGCGACCGCCGGCAGCGTCGTCGGCGAGAAGCTCGTCATGCGCGTCCTGGACCGGGCCCAGCAGGTGCTCACCCTGACCCAGGTCGGCATGCGCGACAAGGTCCGGGACCAGACGCGCGAGCTGGTCACCCAGCCGCACGGCATGTTCATCGTTTGCGGGCCGACCGGGGCAGGCAAGACGACGACCCTGTACGCCGCCCTGAGCGAGATCGACCGCTACCAGAAGAATGTCCTCGCCATCGAGAACCCGGTTGAGTACCGGCTGGAGCACGTCACCCAGATCGAGGTCAACACGCGGGCCGGCAAGACGTTTGCGACCGAGCTGCGCAGCATCCTGCGCCAGGATCCGGACGTGATCCTGATCGGCGAGGTCCGCGACCAGGAGACGGCGGAGATCGCCTGTCAGGCGGCCCAGACCGGGCACATGGTCTTTACCACCCTGCACGCCAACGACGCAGTGACCGCCATCGGCCGGCTGCTCGACCTGGGCGTGCAGCCGTTCATGATCGCCAGCGCCCTGACGGCGGTTCTGGGCCAGCGGCTGGTGCGGCTGCTGTGCCCGTACTGCAAGGTGAAATACCGGCCGAACCCGGACCTGCTGCAGAAGCTCAACCTGCCAGTCGATAAGATCAAGTTCTTCTACCGGCCACCGGAGCCGAACGAGTTGCCGACCGACGCGGCCGGCAAGTCGAAGCCGTGCGACCGCTGCGACGGGAGCGGCTACCACGGCCGTACCGGCATCTTCGAGCTGCTGGTCGTCACCGATGGCCTGCGCGCCCTGATCCGCGAGAACCCGAACCTCAACGCGCTCAAGCAGGAGGCGATACGCGGCGGCCTGCGCCCGCTCCAGGAGGACGGCATGCGCCAGGTGATCGAGGGCCGCACGTCGATCCAGGAACTCCTGCGCGTCAGCAAATGACCGGCGGCACTGCGTGCGCAGCCCGAACAGCAGCAACCGGATCGTGAAGGAGGCGAGTTCGTCTTCCTTTTTGCGCGGTCTCCGCTATCGTCGGGCGCGGAGGACAGCTCGCATGCGAACGCCAAGGCCGAGCGCGATGCCCCGTTCCTGGCAGCGGCCGAGGAGCGGACCGCTT
>JADLBT010000127.1 GCA_020847555.1 Gemmataceae bacterium | reverse complement strand
GAGGCGTTCGCCGGACTCATGGCCCGCATCAAGCGGGAGGAGATCGAGGCCGGGCGGATCAACCGGGAACTGATGGACGCCGGATACATGCATGAAGACCTGTCCGCCGCGGTGCTTGCGGCGCAGGCTGGGAGGAACCAACTATGAGCATCATTATCAAGAGCAACACAGATACGATTCTGGAACTGCCCGGGCTTACGGGTACGCTCGGACCCGGAAAGACCGCCGTCGTTCAGGCGATGACCCCGGACCTGCTGCGCGCCGTGGACCTCGGCCTGCTGCTGGTCCCCTCCGGAGCGGAACCGCCCGAGGGGCTGCCGCCGGTCGTGTTCGACCACCGCTACCCGCACGTCCTGCCTCTTACGGCCGGGCGCGCTTACTATGTCCGCATTCTCCGGTCCCCGGGCGCTTTCCACGACGGAACCCGGCCCCGGAACTTCATCGCCTATTACGGCGACGGTGCGGGTACGACTTGCGCCTTCTCCGACGACGGGCTCATCTGGGACACGGAGAAAAAGGTCACCGGCATCGCAGCCAACGGCTATCACGTAGTCTGCGCGCTGGAGACCGCAAACCGGCTGCGCATCCTCTACTGGAATCCGGATGTTCCGAACCAGCCTTACGCCATGGCCGGGCTGCGAACCGCAGTCTGCGATCCGTCGGTCGACCCCGCCGCGTTCACGTGGGACACTCCGTGCGCCGGCGACCTGGTCACCGAGGGAAGCGTCCAGGTCTGGAACCGCGGCCATTACGGGCCATCATTTCTCTGGTACAACCCGCTGCCCACCTCGGTCGAAGGAAGACCGTTCACCTGGCGCTACGCCATGTATTTCATCGCCTCGACCGGCGGCAACGACAGCCTCGGTCTGGCCTGCTCCAATGACGCGGTCGTATGGAAGTTGTTCGGGAACGGCCCGATCCTCTCCGGCCTGATCGACCCGCAGCCTTGGGAAGGCGCGAACGGCTACGTCTCCGCCGCCCACGTCGAGAGGCTTCCGGACGGGAGATGGTGGATGCTCTACTCCGGGGGCTCCGCGGGAAACGCCGGAATCGGCTACGCATGGTCGTGGGATCGCGTCCACTGGCGCAAGGCCGAGATCAACCCGGTATTCAAAAACGGCAGCGGGCCGTTCCTCGAACGATGCTATACGCCGAGTCTGGTCCGGGACGCCAACGGCTCGCTGCTCCTTTACCGCGCGGCCAAGGATGCGACCGCCTACCGGACCTTCGTTTCCCGTCTGCGGGCACCGGCCCTCGGATGGCGTGACCTGCTCGGACCGGACCGGCTCGGCCAGGGGCTCACCGCGCGGGAGGCCATCCACCGGGGCGTCGGCACCCAGGCTGAACGCGACGCTGCTCTCCCGAACCCGTCCAAGGGCGACGAGTGGTTCAACACCGACCTCGCGGGCGGCGGCAAGTGGGAGAAACACACCGGCACCGACTGGAAGCGGAGCTGATCCCCGGAACACCTCTCTTTTCTTCGGACGCCGGGGAATCCCGTAATCCCGCGTGTTTCCGCTGGTTGCGTCTCAATGTACATAACTCATTGGAATCAAAGGAGTTATACGCAGGAATCGCCTTGCTTTCTGTTCGGAAAGAAGCCTGTATGTGTGTGAACACAAGAGCCAACCCCTTGCCGGGAACGGGCTTACAGAACGCAAGGAGAGACCATGGACTTACGCCGGATCAACTTCGGAATCGAGATCGAGACAGTCAAACGGACGCGCGAGCGGGTCGCCCAGGCGATCCAGTCGGTGGTGGGCGGCCAGGTCCGCCACATCGGCAGCCCAGGGAGCTTCGACCCCTGGGAGGTCACCGACGACCATGGACGGGTTTGGAAAGTGGTATCCGACGGTTCGCTCATCAATGTGCCGGTCCACCTGCGGGCCGAGGTGGTGAGCCCCGTCCTGTCTTACGAGGATATCCCCGTCCTCCAGGAGGTCGTCCGGGCGCTGCGGGCCTGCGGAGCCAAGGTGGACGACCGTTGCGGCATCCACGTCCACGTCGACGCCACAGCCTTTGACGGCCGGACCCTCGCGAACCTCGCCAAGATCGTCTACAAACAGGAAGCGCTCATTCTCACCGCCCTGGGCGTGAACGAGACCCGCCGCCGCAACTACAGCAAACCGGTGAGCGACGATCTCATCGCACAGATCGAGCGCCGCCGTCCCAGAACCAGGGACCAGCTCAACCACATCTGGTACGGCTACCACAACCGGCAGCCCCAGCACTATGACAGCACCCGCTACCACGGGGTGAACCTGCATAACGTTTGGTACCGGGGCACGGTCGAGTTCCGTTGGTTCGAAGGGACGCTCCACGCGGGGAAGGTGAAAGCCTACGTCCAACTGGTCCTGGCCGTGGCGGCCAAGGCGCTGAACGGCCGGGCGGCATCGAGCCGCAAGCGGTCCTTCGACCCGCAGAGCGCCCGGTACGACTTCCGGGTCTTCCTGCTCCACCTGGGGCTCATCGGTGATGAGTTCAAGACCGCGCGCAAGCATCTGATCGCTGCCCTGCCGGGGGACTCGGCATTCAAACGCGGCAGGGTGAAACCAAATGAACAACCCGCCGACAAGGCGGAACCCTTCACAGAGGCCGGGCCCGAAACCCGGCCTCCGGCATTTTCGGGGGACGAGACCGGCGGGACGCAAGGAGGCGCGTCATGAGAGTGCTGATTCGAAACACCGCCCTCGACGGGCGGCCGCTGGAAGGCGACGGCGAGGTCTTCACCGGGGCGACGGTGACCGACGTGGTCCTGGCCATGAAAGGAGCCACGCTCTTTTCCGACCAGCGGGACCTCGAGGATTACATCGACATGGTCCTGCGCAACGCCAAGATGCTGTCCGGCGTCGAGCTTACGGTCCGGGGCGACACGCCCGAGGAAAAGGCCGCATCCTTCCTCGATGCCCTGATCAAACACGGCCTTGCCGAGGTGCAGGACGACAAACCCGCGCGGATACCGATTCCCGCCTTGGTCTGGCAGGGCATCGACGCGGTCCGGCTCTCGGGGCTGACCAACATGCTCGACCGACCGGTCGTCGCCCGGCTGGCCGGAGAGCTCGGCTGGCCCGACGCTGCGCGCTGGATCGAGGAGCACCCGAAGGAGTATGCCGAGGGCGTCTTCCGCGGGTTCATCGTTGATCCGCAGGGAGGGAAACCCTGATGTGCGGGCTCGCGGGCGTCATCTTCGGAAAAAAACGGCGGCGCGCCGAGGAGCGGGAGCACCTCGCCTGGCTCTTCACCCGCCTGCTACTGCTGAGCGAGGAACGCGGGCCCCACGCCACGGGCGCGGCATGGCTCGACACCGACGGCGGCCACCGGCTCTTCAAGCGCCCTGTGACAGCCGAGCGGTTCGTGACGGACAAGGCCTTCGCAGAACTCCTGGCCGGCATAAACAACCGCGCATCGCTCCTGCTTGGGCATACCCGTTGGCGCACCCGCGGGGACGAGCAGATCAACAGCAACAACCATCCCATCCGCGCCGGGGAGGTGATCGGCACCCACACCGGCACCATCTACAACGCCGACTACCGGTTCCGGCGCT
>JADLBT010000126.1 GCA_020847555.1 Gemmataceae bacterium | reverse complement strand
CGTCTCCAACCAGAGCCAGACCTACGGCCTTGCGCTCTGGCTCCCTTTCCATGGCACGACCCCGGGGGAGAAGCAGTTCAGCACCTACGGGCTGCGGAGCAACATCGCCTGTCCGGTCGTGATCCCGTCGTGGGACCTGCGCGATCGCACCCTGCCCTACGACCTCCTGCGCCGCGAAATCGCCGCGTGGCGCGAGTATGCGCCCGCCTATTTCGGCGACTTCTATCCGCTCACCGCTTGCACGCTTGATCCCAGGGCGTGGCTGGCCTGGCAGTTCCACCGGCCCGGGACCGGCGGCGGAGTCGTGCAGGTGTTCTGCCGCGACCAGAGCCCCTTCGAGTCCGCCCGCTTCCGGCTGCGCGGCCTCGAACCCGGCGTCCGCTACCGTTTCACCGATCTCGACCGCCCGGCCGATGACCGCGAGTTCACCGGGCGGGAGCTGAAGGAGTCCGGCCTGCCCGTCGCGGTCCCGACCCGCCCCGCCGCCCTGCTGCTGACCTATGTCAATCTGCCCTGAAGCCGGCACCCGCCAATTTACTCCCATGTCCAGTCCCGCCGCAACGCCCGCCGTCAGTTTCAACTATGCGTTCGCCACGCCGCACCGCGTCACCGTCGCGCCACCGGACAGCGGCGACAAGACACTGGTGGACTGCGAACCCGGCAAGGTGACCCTGTCGTGGAGCTACGACACCCTGCTCGACTATCCCGTCGCCAACTTCAACAGCCCGCCGACCCAGTGGAGCGTGGTGGTGCAGCCGCTCGTGGACGGCGCGCCCGCGACCGAGTCGCGCTGGGGCCGGCTCGACGGCTGGCTGCCGGGCCTGGCGGCGACCTTTCCCCACCCCGCGGTGGAGACTGTCATCGAGGTGATCGGCGGCCAGCGCGCGGCAATCGCCCGCATCGCGTTCACCAACCGCGATCGCGTTGACCATCGCGCCGCCGTCGCCTGCCATGTGCCCGACAAGTGGCGCGGCGTCAGTCCGGCCTTCGTTGATCCCGGCCTTCCGTCCAACGCCCGCGATGCCCTCGTCGCCGGCTGGTGGGCGCGGGCCGACCGTATCATCGTCGCCGCGCAGGGCGCCGACGACTATCCTCTCGCAGCCCACACGCTGGCCCCCACCGTCAATCTTGCCCCGGGCGCCACGAAGGTCGTCTGGCTGCTGCGCCCCTACCGCGTGTACGAGACCATGCTGCCCGAGTTGCGCCGCCGCGACTGGGCGGCCGAATACGCCGAGGCGAAGGCGGGGTGGGAAAAGCTGATCGGCCGCACCACCCGCCTGGCCCTCGCCGACGACGGCGTGCGCCAGGCGTATTACGCGGGGCTCGCCGACATCTTCATCATGCGCGAACCCGTGCCCGGCGATTACCTCGGCACCCTGCCCGGCACCGAACTCTACCGCTGCGCCAATCCCGCCGAGGCCGCCATCGCCAGCATCTGCCTTGACCAGGCCGGACTACCGCTGGAGGCCGCCGAGGGCTACCGGCTCGCCCTTGACCTCCAGAACTTCGACGGCTGCTGGTCCGAGCCTCAGGGCTGGGCGCGCGGCTGCTGGTTCTCCGCCGGCTTCAAGTGCTGGTTCATCCATGAGCACTACCGGATCACCCGCGACCGCGACTACCTGGTGAACGTCTTTCCGCGCATGCTGGCCAGCGCCCGCTGGCATGAGCGCTCACGGCAGCGTTCCCGCCGCCTGGTGGAGGGCAGGAAGTCCCTCGACCACGGCCTCCTGCAGCGCGGCATGGGCGACGGCGGGCTCCGCCATGACGGCGGCTTCTTCGGCGTGTTCATCCACCACAACATCTGGGCCGTGTTCGCCGACACCGTGGTCCTCGAGGCCGCCGAGACCCTCGGTCTCGAGGCCGAGGCCGCCGAATTGCGCCAGATCGTCGGGACCGCCCGCGCCGACCTTCTCGATGTCATCCACCGCGGCGCCATTGACGAGGGCGACTACCGCTGGATCCCGGGCGTCGCCGGCAAGCTCAGCGGCAGCCGGTTTGGCGCGCTGAACGCCACCACTCCCTGCGGACTGCTCGCCACCGATGACCCGTTGATCACCGGCACCATCCGCCAGATCGAGTCGAAGATGAGTCCCGGCGGCATCCCGATCCACACCGGTTGGATGGAGGACGGCATGTGGGTCGCCATGACCCTGGACAACCTCGCCGAGACCCTGCTGCGGCGCGGCGATGGCGATGCCGTGGCCCGCTACCTCTACGCCACGCTCAACCACGGCACGCCGCTCTACTCGTGGTGCGAGGAGCGCGGGCCCGAGCCCGGGTCGCCCAAGACCCTCGGCGACCGCCAGCACCTGTGGACTCCCATCGCCGTCGTCCGCCTCCTGCGCGACTGCCTCGTGCTGGAAGACGGCGACACCCTGCACCTCGCCCGCGGCGCCGACCGCTCGTGGCTCGCCCGCGGCCCCTTGGGTGGCACCGGTTTTGCCAGCCACTTCGGTCCGATCTCGTACACCCTCACGCAAGCCGACCCGCATCACGTCGCTGGCGAGGTCACGCTTACCGCCGGCCGGCTGCCCGCGAATCTCCAGGTGCATATCCGTCTGCCGGGGGGTAAAAAAATCGACACGTTGGACGATGCCACCGCCCGTATCCTGCCCGATGGGGAGACCATCGCCTGGGCGAAACCGGCACCGGAACTCCGCTTCTCCGCCCTCCTGCGCTGATCAATCACAAACCAAAGGCGCATTCTTGACCGCCGCGACTCCAAGGGGCAGCATCAACCCTTGGAGAAATTGAATCCCATGTCCGTCACGGCCTTATCACGCTCCCTTGCCACCCTGATTTTCATCCTGCTCGCCGGTTGTGCGACGGATGACGCCATCCCGGCCGACCAGCTCTACCGGAACCCGCCCGCGGGTACCGCGCAGGGCACATGGATCAAGGGATCGAAGATCGAGGTGTCCGGGCTGTTTGCCGCGCCGCATCTGGGTTATGTGCTGATGATCGACGGCAAGTTTGTGCTCAACGCGAAGGAAAACGCTGAACAGCCCATCGCCATCACCCCGGGGCCGCACGAAATCTCCGCCGAATACAGCTACTCCGTCTTCACCGCCCGCACGGCGCTGAGCTTTGAAGCCAAAGCCGGCGGCACCTATGTGCTGAACATCAAGCCCCGCCTTGAGGGCGAGGGCGAACGGCGCTTTTGCGACATGTCGGTCGTGGACGCCGCGACCGGCCAGCCGGTCAGCCCCGTCAAAAGCAGCTACGTGACCGGCGGTCCGTCCCGGAACCAATCCAATTTCCGTCCGCTCGACTGACCTCTACCGCCATTCATGACGGGGATAGCGCCGGGACAATTCCGCTTTGACCTTCGGATACATGTCGCGCCAGAAGACGCTGAGATCGTCGGTCACCTGGATCGGGCGGTGATTTGGCGCCAGCACCTCGATCTTCACCGG